>NZ_CP013002.1:1256022-1582045 GCF_001414055.1 Caulobacter henricii
ACCATCACTCGCAGAGGTCTTGCGGGTCTGGCGGCGGCCATGGTCGCCGCTCCCGCCCTGGCGCTTGAACCCAATACACCCCAGGCCTCAAGCGGTGAGCCGCTGCGCTATCTGGACCCGGCCCGCCGGCTGACGGTGCAGGTCATGCTGAACGGGCAGGGCCCTTTTCACATGATGGTTGATACCGGGGCGAACAGTTCGGTGATCTCGATTGAGACGGCCGACCGGCTGGGTCTCGCGCGAGGCGTGCCGGTGGAAATGCATGGCATTGCCGGGGTCCAGACCGTCGATACGGTGGTCATTGATACCCTGCAGATGGGCCGGCGAGTACGGCGGCAGATGACGGTCTCAATCGTTGCAGAGCGTCATCTGGGCGCGGCAGGCCTGCTGGGCCTCGACTGGCTGGGCGCCAGCAATCTGATGCTCAACTATGGCCAGCGCCGGATGGCCGTCGGCGAACCCTTGCCCTTGCCGGATGACCGCACGGTCGTGGTCAAGACCCGGACCCGCAGTGGCCTGACCCTGATTGATGCGTCCATGCCCAGCCAGAAACTGGTCGCCTTGCTGGACAGTGGATCGACGACCACGGTCGGCAATCTGGCCCTGTTAAGGGCGGCCCAGGCCCGTAGGGCCATCCTGGGTGCCGTCTATGACATCGAATTGCTTAGCGCCACCGGACAGACCCTGCCTGGACGCCTGGCCGTCCTGAGCCGCCTGACCCTGGGCAAGATGACCCTGATCAATGTGCCCGTGGTCGTGGCCGCCGTGCACACCTTTGACTACTGGGGGCTCAGTGACGAGCCGGCCATTCTGATCGGTTCGGACATCCTGCAGAAGTTCGAAACCGTGGCCCTGGATTTCAAGCGCCGCGAGGTTCGGTTCAAGATCGCCGACCGCGGCTGAGGTCGGATTTGTCCTGCCAGGAATGAAAGGCGCGTGGTCCGCTACGGTGCGGCTTGACCGGTCGCGCGGCGCTCTCCAATGGTTGTTTGAATGGAGGGCACTGATGCGTTTGCAGGCTAGGTTTAAGCGTGAGTGGCTGTTCCTGAAAGGGATGCTGCGCACCCTCAAGCGCGTGAAGTCCATTACACCGGACAGCGAAAACCTGATCTGTGACGATCTCGAAGCTGCGGTCGATCGCTGGTCCTCCAGCCGGGCGATCACCTTTGAAGGCAAGACGATCAGCTATGCCGAGCTGGATGCCATGGCCAACCGCTATGCGCACTGGGCCAAGGGGCAGAGCATCACGCGTGGCCAGACCGTGGCGCTGTTCATGCCCAACCGGCTGGAATATCTGGCGATCTGGTATGGCCTCTCCAAGGTCGGGGTGGCGACGGCCCTGATCAACAATCAGTTGACCGGCCCGGCCCTGGCCCATTGTCTGAACATCTCCCAGGCCCTGCACTGCATCGTCGATCCCGAAACCTCGCCCTGTTTCGAGCAGGTCAAGGATGGTCTGGGCCGCCATGTGCAGCAATGGATTCTGGGGGCAGCGCAGGGCGACCAGCGCGATCTCCTCAACGCCCTCAAGAGCTGTAGCCAGTTGCGGCCGGACCGCGAGGCGGCCCGGGGTGGGCTGACCGCCAAGGATACCGCCCTCTACATCTTCACGAGCGGCACAACCGGTCTGCCCAAGGCCGCGCGCATCAATCACATGCGGGTGCAGCTCTACATGCGCGGCTTCGCCGGTTCGACCGATGCGCGTCATACCGATCGCATCTATGTGACCCTGCCGCTCTACCATGCGACCGGTGGCCTCTGCGCCATGGGAGCCGGACTGCTGAATGGCGGATCGATTGTTCTTCGCAAGAAGTTCTCGGCGACCTACTTCTGGAGCGATATCCGCGCCGAAAACTGCACCATGTTCGTCTATATCGGCGAACTGTGCCGCTATCTGGCCAATCAGCCGGTCAGCGACAGTGATCGCGACCACAAGATTCGCCTGATCTTCGGCAATGGTCTGCGTCCTGATGTCTGGGACGACATGATGGATCGCTTCAAGGTCGGCGGCGTGCTGGAGTTTTACGGAGCGACCGAAGGCAATGTGTCCTTCTTCAACTTCGATGGTCGTCGCGGCGCGATCGGGCGTCTTCCCGGCTATCTGAAGGGCAAGTTCAACACCCGCATCGTCAAGTTTGACGTTGAAAATGAGATGCCGATCCGGGGACCCGACGGCTGTTGCATCGAATGTGCGCCTGGCGACGTGGGCGAATGTATCGGCCAGATCGCCAATGACGCCCGATCCAACTTCACAGGTTACGCCGACAAGGCCGCGACCGAAAAGAAGGTCCTTCACGACGTCTTCGCCAAGGGCGACGCCTGGTTTCGGACCGGCGACCTGATGCGGACGGATAGTGACGGCTACATCTATTTCGTTGACCGGATCGGCGACACCTTCCGCTGGAAAGGCGAGAATGTCGCCACGAGTGAAGTGGCCGAGCGTCTGGCCGGGGTGACCGGCGTGCTTGAAGTGAATGTCTATGGCGTCAAGATCGGCGAACTGGACGGCAAGGCGGGCATGGCGTCTCTGGTCGTGGGCCCGGACTTCGAGATCGCAACCCTGGCCGAGCATGTCGACCGGGAACTGCCGACCTATGCCCGACCGATCTTCGTGCGCCTGCAGCGCGAGATCGAGACGACCGGCACCTTCAAGTATCGCAAGATCGATCTGGTGACGGATGGCTTCGATCCGACCCGGACCAAGGACCCGCTGTATTTCCGCGACCCGGTGAAGGGCTATGTGAAGATCACCAAGGCCGTCTTCACCAAGGTCATGGCAGGCGGCTACAAGCTCTGAAAAAGAACTTTACGATTCAAAGTTGATGCGGTATTGCTGCCTCATCAAACTTGAGCGGAGTGCTTTGCCGTGACCGAAGAAATGAAGGCCATACGCGACGACATCGCGTTCATGCGCGCCTTGGCCGAGGAAGGGCGTCAGGCGCCGCTGCTGGGCGGATCCATGCTCGTTTCGGCGGGTGCGATCTTTGGAACAGCCAGCCTCATCCAGTGGGCTGTCCTGTCCCAGGTCCTCAGGATGCCGTCTCAGGTCCTGGCCGTGGTCTGGATCGCGGCCTTTATCCTGCACATGATCATGATCTTCGTGCTCAAGCGCGGCATGGGTGAACGCCCCGGAGCCGGGTCTTCGGGCAATCGCGCCATGCGCAATGCCTGGATGGGCGTGGGTTGGGGCTGTTTCGTGATCTTCACGGCCCTGGCCGTGGCCAGCTGGAAAACCCGCGATATCAATCTGATCAACTTCTCGCCGTCGATCGTCCTGGCACTCTACGGCGGGGCCTGGTCCGTGGCCGCAGCAATGTCGCAGGCGACCTGGCTGAGGTTTGTCGCAGTGGCGTCGTTTGCGGGTTCCATCGCCATGGCAATGCTGATGGGCAATTCGTGGGCCTGGCTGGGCTATGCGGGGGCGCTCTATCTGCTCGCCATGGTTCCCGGCCTGATCCTGATGCGCCAAGAACCCTCGGACACTATCTAGGTCAGCCCGATGGACGATTTTGAAATCGATCACATCGACGAGGTCATCCATGGACGCGTGCGCCTGGGGATCATGGCCTTTCTGTCTGGAGCCGAGGTCTCTGACTTCAATGCTCTGAAGGCCAAACTGGCGGTGACCGACGGCAATCTCTCGGTCCATCTGCGCAAACTGGAAGACGCGGGCTATGTCGCGATAGAGAAGACTTTCGTCAGCCGCAAACCCCTGACCCGGGTCAGTCTCACCGACTGCGGCCGAACGGCCTTCGGTCTCTATCTAGATGCCATAGGCAGGCTGGTCGAAGGACGCTGAAAACAGTCGTCCAAAACGCACCTTGTCCGTATCTTGTTGGGCAGCCAGGGTGGAGATCGGCGTGACGGATGGTTCTATGACGCGACGCGTCGGCGTGACGGCCCTGGCGGCCTCCTTGGCGAGTGCCTGTTCCCCGCTGTCGATGTTTGCGACCCTTACGCCCAAGGACGCTGCGCGCACGCCCCTGCGTGGCGCAACCTATGGCCCGGGCCCGCGCCAGATGCTGGACGTCTATGCGCCGCCCAAGGCGACCGGTGCGGAGCCCGTGGCCCTGTTCTTCTATGGCGGTTCCTGGGATTCCGGCCGCCGCGCCGACTATGCCTGGGCGGGACGAGCCTTGGCTGCCCGGGGTTTTCTGACCCTGGTGCCGGACTATCGACTCTATCCTGAAGTCGTTTTTCCGGACTTCCTGGACGATTGCGCTGTTGCCGTGCGCTGGGCGGTGGAGAATGCGGCAGGTCTGGGTGGAGACCCGGGCCGGATCGTCCTGATCGGTCATTCTGCCGGTGCCTATAACGCGGCCATGCTGGCCCTGGATCATCGCTATCTTAAGGCTGCAGGCGTTGCGCCCAGCGTGGTGCGAGGCTTTGCAGGCTTGTCGGGGCCCTATGACTTCCTGCCCCTGGACGGGCCGGTCACGCGGCGTACCTTCGGCAAGGCGCAGGACCTGACGGCCACCCAGCCGGGGCGGTTCGTGACCGCGCGGTCGCCAGCCGCGTTCCTGGCCACGGGCGATGCCGATACGACGGTCTTCCCGCGCAACACCCGCAAGTTGTCTGCCGCCCTCCGCGAGGCCGGTGTCCGGGTGGAAGAGCGCCACTACCCCGGGCTAGACCATTCCGACACCGTACTGGCCCTCTCCAAACCGTTCCGCGGCAAGGCGGACCTGTTGGGTCATATGACGGATTTCCTGAAGTCGGCGGCGGCCTAGGGCCGTTTGCGACTTGATGGCTCGTCAGGGTTGGATCGGGCGGAATGACGGCCTCCGCGGAGCCCGGCTTGCCGCCGACGGCAAATCCTCTGACGATCTATCTGCTTCCAGTCACGGCAGGCTTTGTTGCGACGCCCTGCGGGCCGACAGCTGGATCCGGCCGGGTCTTGGCCGTGGCGTGCGACCCGATCGTCGCACCGATGCCCAGAGTGGTCACGACGATGACTGTCGCCAGGATCAGCTGTCCGTTGCGCATGGTCGCCACCGCATAACCCCGTTCCGCAAACCTTAACGCGGATCGCAGTGAATGTTAACCCTTTCGGAGGACCACCCTGTTTGAACCCGCAAGCCTTCATGTCTATATGGCCGCGGCGGCTGGGCTCCATGACCCCACCTGCCCAGTAAAACTGATTTTTTTTAAAGGGATAGGGCCGTATGCTGCTTACAATGCTGAAGGCCAAGCTGCACCGCGCGACTGTCACCCAGGCCGATCTGGACTATGAAGGCTCGATCGCGATCGATCGCGACCTGCTCGATGCGTCGGGCATCCTGCCCAACGAACAGGTGGATGTGCTGAACATCACCAATGGCGCGCGCTTCACCACCTATGCCATCGAGGCCCCGCGCGGCTCCAAGGTGGTCGGGGTCAATGGTGCTGCGGCCCGTCTCGTGCAGAAGAATGACACCGTCATTATCGTCACCTATTGCCAGCTGCCGGCCGAGGAGGCGCGCAACTACGCCCCGACCGTGGTGCTGCTGGACGATGGCAACCTGATCAAGAAGGCCGCCTGACATGCGCATCCCAGCCGGACTGTTCCTGACCGCCGTCCTGCTGGCCGGCTGCGCGCCAAAATTGCCGCCAGGGATCGACGAGGCCCGCCTGACCGACAGCGTCGGCCGGGCGATCGGCTCTGCCTCGACCTGCGTGATCGTGGCCGATGCCTCTGGAGCCATGGTCTGGCGAGCTGGAGGCTACATTACCTGCGCCCGCAACCTGCCGACCTGCGCCGGCGGTTCGCCGGTCGTCGCTGAGGTCGTGCTCAGGGATGCGATCGGCAAGCCGGCCCGTTTCGCCAGTTGCCCGACGGGCACCGGCGGCGCGAACACTGTGGGCTGGGCCATGGGGCCGGTGCCGACCGGCGAGGGCAAGCCCGCCCGCAACCTGACCTATGTGGCGGTCATGGAAGGCGAGCGGGCCCTGCCGGGTCGGGAGGTGCAGGAGCGCGTCGAGCGCGCCTTCACAAAGGCCGGCTTCTAGCAGCCGGCCTCCGTGACAGCTTAGCGGCTCACCTCATAGGTCGCCGTGACGTCGATCCTCACCTTCAGCTCACCGCCGGCGATGGGGCTCGACTCGGCCATGTCGCGCTTGGCCATGGCGAACACCGGCATGGGGGCCGCCGGGGCATAGCCGCCGCCTTCGCCCAGATTGACCAGCCGCACGATCCTGTAGCCGGTGGCCCGGGCATAGAGATCGGCCTTGGCCTGCAGCGCCTTCACCGCATCCATCCGTGCCGCGTCTTCGGCAGCCTGCGGGTTCTGCAGGCCAAAACTGATCCCGCCGACCGTATTGGCACCGGCGGCCACCGTGGCGTCGAGCGCCTGGCCGAGCCTGGCCAGGTCGCGCACGGTCACCGTGACCTGGTTGCTGACCTGGTAGCCGTTGAACCTGGGCGGCTGGTTCTGCTCGTACACATATTGCGGGTTCACATTGAGGTTCGAGGTCTGGATGTCGCGCTCGGCGATCCCGGCCTTGCGCAGCACGGCCATGACCTGGGTCATCTTGGCGGCATTGGCCTTCAGGGCACCGGCGGCGGTCATGTCATCGGTCTGAACGCCGAGGCTGATGGTCGCCATGTCCGGAGCGACCAGGGTCTCGCCAGCGGCCGCGAGGCTGAAGGTGGTGGTGCGGAAGGCGGTGTCCGGCGCGCTCTGGGCCAGGGCCGGCGCTGCAGCGAAAGCCGCGGGGATCAGGGCGAGCGACGCGATGCGGGCGGCGATCATGGTCATGGGTAGGTCTCCTTTGGGGTCGTCATGGAAGCTTGGCCGACCCGCTATGGTTCCCTGATGGGAGATTGAACCTGAACGGGAGCTTTAAGCCGCGTTCGGCCCATGCTAATCCGCCCTTCCTCCGAACGCGCCGCGCGATCCTGGGGGCCTGTAGCTCAATGGTTAGAGCCGACCGCTCATAACGGTCTGGTTGGGGGTTCGAGTCCCTCCGGGCCTACCAACTTCCATTGTAACGTGACGCAGCGCCCTTGGTCGCCGACTCATGAGATCGTCATGGTATGGCGGCATGGTCCTGCCCGAACTGATCTGGGGAACCCGATGAAACCGCCGATCAAGCGCCTGGCCGATCTCAAGCCGGCGTCCGCCCAGACCGAGGTCTATGCCCGGGCCACGCCCAAGGCCTCTCGCCGCAAGACCGCCAAGGTGCTGACGCCCGAGGAAAAAGCGGCCTTCCTGGCCTCGCGGCCGGATCTGGCGGGGAAGACCTAGCCGAGCTGTCGGCTTAGCGATCGGATTCGCCGGAGGTCGCTTTGGTCAGCGCCATCCGCGTCTTCAGCCCCACCTTTTCCGAGGTCTTGTTGAACTTCTCCGCCACGGCGCGGTCGAGGTCGATCCCCAGCTGCATGGCGATCAGGTCGGCGCAGATGATCACGTCGGCCAGTTCTTCGGCCAGGTCCGCGACATTGGCGCGCGAGCCCCTGATCCCCATGCGCTCGCGTTCCAGCTTCTTGATCAGATTGCAGGCCTCGCCCACCTCGCCGGCCAGTTCGTTGCCACGATAGGACAGGGTGATCTGGCTGTCGGTGTCCCACTCTGCCTGGCGGGCCAGGTTGGCCGCGCGCAGGGTGGGGAAGGGGGCGTCGCTCACCTCAGGCCTCGTCGAGTATACGGCGCACGGCGGCCCGCAGCACCCCGGCAGCGGCCTCGATGCTCAGGCCCTGTTCCCGGCGCAGTCGTGACCAGGCCTCAAAGCTGAGCAGCAGGTCCAGGGCCTCGACCTTGAGCGGATCGTCAGTCAAGGGCGGCCGCAGTTCGCGCACCAGGATCTGGCGCAGGGCCAGGACCAGATTGCTGCTGTCCTCGCTGAGGAAGCGCGAGCGGTGGCGATAGGCTTCTGAGGCGTGCTTGAACGGGGCGATCTTCTCGAAGGCGAAGGCCCGGCGGTCGACCAGTTCCAGCACGCGGTCCTTCCAGTCGACAGACTGGAACGGGGTGCCGACGACAGCGCGCAGTTCGTCGGCGATGGCGACCGACATCTCGCTATAGAGGCTGTCCATGTCCTTGAAGTGCCGGAACACGGTCCGCAGGCCGACATCGGCCCGGGCCGCCACCTGTTCGGCGCTGGGCGACATGTCGCCGGTGCGGATGATCTCGAGCATGGCCGTGACGATCCGGGCGCGGTTGTTTTGCCCCCGCCGCCGGCGGCCGTCGGCTTCCGGGGCCATGTCGTCTATCGCCTTGTCTGCTTCCTGAGTCACGCGGTTCCGCCCGATAAGTCTCTCCTCGATGTCCTTAAGGCGAGGCGACTGGCCGCGCCAGTGGTCAGGCAAACAGGGCGGCGCAGCCGGAGGCCTCCATGAGGGGATCAACCCTGGCCCGGTCGACCTCCGAAAGACGGCTCCGGGCCTCGCGCAGCCAGGCCAGGCACTTGGCCTGGTAGGGGAAGGGTGGCTGGGTCCAGGCCCGGCCGTCGACGACGGCATCCACGGCCTCCGCGCCGGACATCACCGCCCGGGCATTGGCGAGCATGACGGGAGGATAGACCCGCCCGATCTCGGTCAGGACGGCCAGCAGAGTCGGGGGCGGTGCGTCCAGATTGATCCAGTCGGCGGCGGCCGGTTCCAGGCCCGACAGGTCCTCCATCTGGCTGACCCAGGCATAGACCCGGGGCGCGATCGCCAGGGTCAGGGCCATGGGCGTGGGATCGAACTGGGCCAGTTGGGTCAGTTGTCCGTATACGGCAAAATCACAGGCGGCGGGACGGGTCCCCAGCAGGAACGGCTGGACGGTAAGATGGGCCTCGAAGGCCTCGAGAAAGCGGCGATAGCTGGACTCGATGACCGGGGCTGTCGTCGCGTTGGAGCCGACTACATAGAGGCGATCGATCTGCCGCCGGCTGAACCGGGTCGCGAGCTCGGCCAGGTCCGCATTGGAGATGACGCTTCCGCGCCAGCAGGGAATGATGGTGGCGGCGCGGGCAATATCGTCCGGAAAGCTCCAGCGATAGTGGAACATCGCCTTGGTCAGCCATTCATCGGCATAGTCCTCGATCAACTGATCGAGGAACGCCAGGGCGGGTTCCGTCGGGATCACCGACCGGCCGCTGTAATCGGCCTCCAGCCGACGGATGATCGGTGAGGAATCGACCACGGCCTCGAGCGCGCCATCCGGGCCCGGCAGATAGAAGGTGGGCAGCAGTTGCACCTTGGGGCGAGGCAGGCCCTCGAGGGCCTGTCCCGAACTGGTCAGGTAGCGATAGGCCAGCCGGCGATAGCGAAGAAGGGCCAGCATCTTGCGGGTATAGGGCGAGCCCGGTGAACCGCTGAGCGCTATGGGATCGGTCATGGTGGCCTCGGCTAGTGGAACATCTTCAGGCGGTCGCTGACCACGATCTCTTTCGAGCCGGCCGGCAGGCTGACGAAGTCGCCATCGCGACCGATCTTGATCTTGCCGGAATAGATCTTTGGCGACGCGCCCAGGAACGGACCCTCCAGGGCACCGAGCGGCAGGGCAGGGGTGATGTGGGTGAACAGCAGCATGCCGACCTTGTCACGCTGGGCCAGGCCCGCGACCTGCTCCGGCGAGGCATGATAGCCGGGGATGTCGCTGAAAATCTTGACCAGCCGTTCGCGTCCCGCGGCCTTGGCCGCCCTTTGCTGCATGGCCACCAGATTGGGGGCCAGGGCTTCATGGACCAGCAGGTCAGCCCCCTTGGCGGCGGTCTCGACCCGGGTCGACAGGGCCGTGTCGCCGCTGATCACCACGGTGCGGCCCTTATAGGCAAAGGCGTAGCCGACGGCGGGGCTGACGGGGTCATGCTTGACCGGGAAAGCCGTGACCTTGAGGTCCGGTTCATTGATCAGGACGACGTCGGGCTGGTCGGCCGCGGCGTTGAAGGTCAGGGCCTGGCCACCGAAGCCGGAGGGGGGCACAACGGCTGCGCCGTGGTGGGCGGTGCGATAGCCCTGGTCCAGGCGGTAGGCCGTCATGAACCCGCCGACCACCTGTTCCACCCCTTGCGGACCATGCACGGGCACGGGGCTGGCCGAGCCACTGCCGGCCCAGCGCTGCAGCATGACCTCTCCGAGTCCGTCGATGTGGTCAGAGTGGAAATGGGTCAGGAACACCGCCTCGATGCGGGCGGGCGGCAGGTTCATCAGGGCCAGGTTGCGGGCTGAGCCCGAGCCGGCATCGATGACAAATAGGCGCTTCCCCGCCAGGACCGCCGTGCAGGGTCCGGACCGCCTGGGGTCGGGCAGGGGACCGCCGGCACCGCACAGGCCGACATGCAGGCCGTCCACCAGGCCGTCATCGGGGGCGCGGGACAGGGCCTTCACATAGAGCTTTTCCATCGCCGTCTCGGCGATCCGGCCGCGCGCGAACCAGCCGCCGAGTCCCACGAGGATTGCGATGCCCAGCACGGCGAGCCCAAGGGTTGTTCTGGTTCGCATGGTCGATCCTCCCGGCAGGACGGGCTTGACCCCGTCTCAATGTAGTGACACGCATGTTGTCAGTATATGTCGCTCGTTATCGGGGCGAGTCAACGGGAGGGATGATATGCAGGTTCTGAGGACGCCGGATGAACGCTTTGCGGGTCTTTCTGATTGGCCGTTTGCGCCGCACTACGCGACGATCACCGACGCTGACGGAACCTCGCTTCGCCTGCACTATGTAGACGAAGGGCCGCGCGAGGCTCCGGTCGTGCTGCTGATGCATGGCGAGCCGTCCTGGGCCTATCTGTATCGCAGGATGATCTCGGGCCTGATCGCCAAGGGCTATCGGGTGGTGGCCCCGGACCTGATCGGCTTTGGTCGCTCGGACAAGCCGACCGTTCGCACGGACTATACCTATGAGCGCCATGTCGCCTGGATGAGCGCCTGGCTGACCCAGATCGATTTGGAGGGGGCGACCCTGTTCTGCCAGGACTGGGGCGGCCTGATCGGGCTGCGTCTCGTCGCGGCCTTCCCGGAGCGCTTCGCGGCTGTTGCGGTCGGCAATACCGGCCTGCCGATCGGGACAGGCTGGACGGACGGTTTCAAGGCCTGGCTCGAGTTCAGCCAGAACACGCCGGTCATGCCGATTGGTCTGATTGTCAATATGGGCACCGGGCGTGACCTGACACCGGAGGAGATCGCGGCCTATGACGCGCCGTTCCCCGACGAGAGCTTCAAGGAAGGCGCGCGCCAGTTCCCCACCCTGGTGCCGGTCACCCCCGAGCACGGCTCGGTGGCGGAGAACAAGGCAGCCTGGGAAGTCTTGTCGGCCTTCGACAAGCCGTTCCTGACCACCTTCAGCGACGGCGATGCGGTGACCAGGGGCGGGGAGGCGATCTTCCAGGCCAAGGTGCCCGGCGCTGCGGGCCAGCCGCATGTCATCGTTTCTGGCGGTCACTTCCTGCAGGAGGACTGCCCGGAGGTTCTGACGGATCTGATCGACGGCCTGGTCCGTCGCGCCCACGCCTGAAGGGCGAGCATCACCGCATCACGGGTCTGGCAGGGCAGTTGAACATCCGAACCAAGGAAGACCTCACCCCCTAGACGGCGGATGTTTCGCCACCGCCAGGCAGACAAAAGCCCCGCCCTTGCAAGAAGGGCGGGGCTTCTTCTTTGGAGCGGACCGGAGCTTAGTTATTCCAGAAGATGAACTCGTCGGACGGTTTATCGGGGGCATTCAAGGCGTGGTCGATGCTGATCGCGCCGCGTAGCAGCGAGGGCCACATCGCCTTGATGTTGGTCTTGTCGCGCTCGGCGATCAGGGCCTTCAGTTCGGCCACCTTGGCAGGATTGACGGTCGCCAGGTTCCTGCGCTCGGTCGGATCCACGGCCAGGTCGAACAACCAGAGCTTTTCGGGCTGGTTGTCCGGCATGGTCAGGACCTGCAGCTTCCAGTCCCCCGCCCGGACCATCCGGTAGTCGCCGGAGCGCCAGAACAGGGCTTCGTGCGGGCGCGCCGGATTTTTGCCCGTGAGATGCGGGATCAGATTGACCCCATCAATGGCGCGATCGGTCGGCACGGCCGCTCCAGCGGCTCCGGCCGCTGTCGCGAACATGTCGATGTGGCCGACCGGACTTGAGAAGCGCGTTCCGGCCGGCAGGGCCTTGGGCCAGCGCATATAGTAGGGAACGCGGATACCGCCCTCGAAGAAGGTGGCCTTCCAGCCGCGGAAGGGACTGTTGATCTGCGGCAGGCCGACATAGTGCGCACCGCCATTGTCGCTGGTGAAGACCACCAGGGTGTTGTCGTCGAGGCCCTGGTCCTTCAGCGTCTGCAGCACCCGGCCGACATTGCGGTCGAGGTTCCGAACCATGGCGCCATAGACCCGCAGCCGGTGGTCCTTGATCTGGGGCAGGGCGTCATAGTCAGCCTTGGGAGCCTGCAGCGGTGTGTGGGGTGCGTTGTAGGCCAGGTAGAGGAAGAAGGGCTGGTTCCGGTTGGCCTTGATCGTGGCGATGGCCTGATCCGACAGGTAGTCGGTCATGAAGCCCTTGGCCTTCATCATCGGCTGACCGTTGTACTGCACGGTGTAGGGCAGGTTGGCCCACAGGAACTTGTCGATCGGGTCGAAGTCCTGCTTTGAATTGACGACGCCCGGATCGTTTTCCGGCAGGAACATTGAGGCCCCCGCGATGAAGCCGAGGCTTTCGTCGAAGCCCTGATCCTCGGGGCGTGAGCCCTTGGACCCGCCCAGGTGCCACTTGCCCAGATGCACGGTGTGATAGCCGCGCGTCTTCAGAACCTCGGCAATGGTCGTTTCGGACGCGGGCACGGCCAGTTCGTCCATCGGCGGCATGTCCTTGGCCTGCTCGCGATTGAAGTGCGGCGGATGCAGGGTGCCAGGGGTGCGGAAGCTGCCAACCAGACGCGAGAAGCCGACCGGTGTCGGGGTGAACTCGAAGCCGAACCGGGTCGGATAGCGGCCGGTCATCATGGCTGCACGCGAGGGCGAGCAGGTGGCATTACCGGAATAGCCGTTGGTCAGGTCGACACCCTGCTGGGCGATCGAGTCGATGTTCGGCGTCTTGACCACGCCGCCGACGCCGCCGCCGTTGAGGCTGACATCGTTATAGCCCAGGTCGTCGGCCAGGATGAAGATGACGTTGGGCGGGCGTTGTTCTGCCGGCACCGTGGCCTGATCGGGGCCAGGCTGCCAGGCGATCTGCCGGTTGTCGGTGCCCTTGGGCACCATCAGACGCCCGATCTGATAGATCAGGAAATCGCGACCCAGCCATGCGCCGGTCAACAAGGCTGCCAGCACGGCCAGCGCCACACCCGCCCACTTCAGAATTCGCATGCCGGAGGCTCCCTAGGGTCACCAGGCTTTTCGCCCGTTCTTGGTGGGAGTATATATTGACATAATGCGTGCCGAAAGATGTGATCGTGCGACAAAATCATTCTGGCCCGGTGAGTGACCCGATGCGATGGATTCCGACGGCAGTGCTGGCCCTGATGGGGCTGATCAATCTGGGACGCGGCGCGATCCATACCTTCACCGCCGATGGCGGAGCCCGCTCGATCGCGGGTCTGGATCTGTCCTCAAACCGCGAAACCATCGTCTCGTTTCTGGCGACACTGGGCCTGGTCCAGATGGCCAAGGGTGTGTTCGAACTCTATGTCGTGGCGCGACGCCGGGATCTGGTGGCGCTGTTCCTGGCCATGCAGACCGTCGATACCCTGCTGGCGGTTGGCAATCTGTACTTCTGGCGACCCTTGCCCGTCACGGTGCCCGGACAGCCGTTCAACCTGGTTCTGCTGTTCGTCCAGATGGCCGCCCTGGCCCTGGCTCTCAGGTCCTCGCCTTCAGTCCCTGCTGCTCGAGCCGCCACTTGAACTGATCGAAGCGGTCCTGGCCGAAAAAGGCTTCGCCATTGAAGGCGATCATCGGGACGCCATAGTGACCCGCTGTCCGCTGGGCGACCTGGCTGGCTTCCACGATAGTGGCCAGACGGTCGGCCTCCTGGTCCGCGATGGCGGACAGGGCGGCCCAGTCCAGACCGGCGCGCTCCGTCGCGCGCGCCAGATGGTCACCCTCGTGCCAGTTGTCGACTTCGCCGCTCCAGATCAGATGGCTGACCTGCGTCAGGAAAGGCAGTCCACGGCCGAGTTCGGCTGCCGCCACGCCAAGATGGGTCAGGCGATGGATATGGGGCTGCTCCTTGGGATAGGTGCGGGTGGCAAAGTCCATCTTGACCGGGTCGGGGATGGGCCAGCGGAAGGGGAGGCCGAGAAAGGCCGCCTCGCGATGGATGTCCTGCATGAAGTAGCTGAACCACAGCGGGTCGCGGGTCTCGAAAAACTCCGGAGTGCGAACAGCCAGCGGATAGACCGGGCGGATGTTTCCGACCACATCGAACTCGCGCTCCAGCGCCGTCAGGCGGTGGGTGATCATGTAGGAATAGGGCGAGCGGAAGGACCAGTAGAGGTCATAGGCCAGGGTCATGGTCTCAACTCCCGCCATCTTGAAATAGTGGCACTGTTAGTGCGATTATATCCGCAAAAAGGGCGCGGTCCACCGTTCCTGCAGGGGAGGCGCAATTGACCTACAAGCTCTATGGCACGCCGGGTTCGCTCTACACCGCCAAGGCGCGGTCCTATCTGATCAAGCAGGGCATCGGTTTCGAGAACCGGTCCGTCGGCGAGGCGAGGTTCCGGTCCGAGATCGTTCCCCGGATCGGTCGCTGGATCATGCCGGTCCTTGAGGCCCCTGACGGATCCCTGATCCAGGACGGCTCGAACATCATCGAGACCCTGGAAGCGCGGGGCGAGGGGCGCTGGGAAACCTTTCCCGACACGCCGCGTCACCGCCTGATCGGCCAGATCTTCGAGCTGTTTGGTGGAGAGGGGCTGCTGCGGCCGGCCATGCACTACCGCTGGAACTTCGACGACCTCAACCAGCCCTTTCTTCAGCGCGACTTCGTGGCGACCCTGGCTCCCGGAGCAACCCGGGAAGAAGGGGAAGCTGTCTATGCCAATGCCAGCCGGCGCATGCGCGCGGCGATGGCGTCATTCGGAGTTTGTGACGCTTCCATCCCGATGGTCGAGGCGGCCTATGAGCAGTTTCTTGAACTGTTCGACGCCCATCTGGAACATGCACCCTATCTGCTCGGGGGCAGGCCGACGATCGGCGACTATGGCCTGATTGGCCCGCTCTATGCCCATCTGGCGCGGGATACCCATCCGGCCGGCTTGATGAAGCGGCGGGCCTATCGCGTCTGGCGCTGGGTCGAGCGCATGAACGCGCCGGATCTCGACTCGGGCGACTACGGCAGTCCCCCGCCACAGCTCTTTGCCGATGACGGCGTCCCGCAAAGCCTGATCGATCTCTTGCAGTTCATCGCCGAGGACTATCTGCCCGACATCAGCGCCCAGGTCGGCTTTGCCCGTCAGTGGCTGGAGGCGCGGCCGGAACTGGAAACCGGGACCAATGGCCTGGCCCGTCCCGGCGACCGGGTCCTGGGGAAGGTCGCGTTCGACTGGCGCGGAACGCCCATTGAGGTCGCGGTCATGCTCTACCGACTCTTCCTGCTGCAAAAGGTCCAGGACGCGGCTGGTGGACCCGGAGAGGCGGAGGTTGAGGCCCTGCTGCAGACGACTGGATTGGCGTCCCTGCTCACCCTGAAAACCCAGCGCCGGGTGCAACGGCAGGGGCATGTGGAAGTCTGGGGCGAGCCCTAGCCAGGCCCCGACAGCGACGGCCCTTGCTATCCCAATAAAGTGGCAGTTATATTGCCACAATAATTCGGACAGGGCGGACCTATGCAAAAATTGACACGTGGCCTGGTTGGCACTGCGGGTGTTCTGGCCCTGCTGATGGCGGTGGTCTTCTGGCTTCGGCCGGCGGAACTGGGCGGCAAGCTGGGCCTCGAACCGGTTGGCGCGCTGGGCCTGGCGTCGTTGCGGGCTGATCTGGGCGGCTTCTTCGGCGCAGCCGGTGTCTTTGCCCTGCTCGCGGCCGTCCGAAATCGTCGCGATCTGCTGCTGGTGCCGATAACCCTGATCGGCATAGCCCTCGCCGGCCGGATGCTGTCGCTTGCCCTGACAGGCTTATCGCCGCCCCTGATCCAGCCGATTGTCGTCGAAGCGGTCCTGCTTGCGATCATGGTCCTGGGCTATCGCGGCCTGAACAAGTCCTCGGTCTGAGCCTCGGAGACGGGTCATGGATGACGACAACAAGCCGAAGATCGACCGCCGTTCGCTGCTGCTCGGCGCGGGGCTGGGCGTCGTGGGTACGGCAACGGTCGCTGCCGGTGGAGCCGCGATCAAGTCGGCCACCAGCGGGATCATCACCCCCAAGGCGGTCGGCAAGGGCAAGCCAGCGCGCATCGGCCTCTCCTTCAAGGACTCGCGGCCCGCCCAGGCCGATGAACCCAAGGCTCCGGCCAATGCCCCCAATGTCGTGGTCATCATCCTCGACGATGTCGGGTTCGCCGATCTGGGCTGCTATGGCGGGGAACTGAAGACGCCGGCCCTAGACGCCCTCGCGGGCAGGGGGCTGCGCTATACCAACTTCCGCACCACGGCCATGTGCTCCTGCACACGGGCGGCCCTGCTGACAGGGCTGAACCATCACTCCGCCGGCATGGGCTGGCTGGCGGACATTGACAGCGGCTATCCGGGCTATCGCGGCGACCTGACCCGCCAGAACGCGACCCTGGCCGAGGTTCTGGTGGAGTCCGGCTGGTCGACCTTCCTGCTCGGCAAGTGGCACGTCAACAACGCTGATCACTCGGGACCGACGGGACCGTTCCACAACTGGCCGACCAGCCGGGGCTTTGAGAGGGCCTACTGGTACCAGGGCCATTCCAGCGACCATTTCCATCCCGGTGCCCTCTATGAGGGGACGGCCCAGGTCGAGGCCGGCGGAGAGGGCTATTATCTTTCCGACGACCTGGCGCAGCGCGCCGTGACCTATCTGCGCACCCAGCAGCTGATGAGTCCGGACAAGCCGTTCTTCCTGCAGCTGGCCTTCGGCGCGGCCCATTCACCCCTGCAGGCCAAGCCTGCCGATCGGGATCTCTACCAGGGCCAGTTCGAGGCCGGCTGGGACGAGATCCGAAAACAGCGCCTGGAACGCCAGAAGGCCCTCGGCCTGATGCCGCCGGAAACCCAACTGCCGCCACTGTCACCGGGGGCAAAGCCCTGGGCCGAGCTGACGTCCGACCAGAAGCGGCTCTATGCCCGCTACATGGAGGTCTATGCCGGCATGGTTACGGGCGTTGACCGCGCGATCGGGACGGTGATGTCCGAGCTCGAGGCCATGGGCGTGCGGGACAACACACTGGTGGTGGTTTTCTCGGACAACGGGGCCTCGGCCGAAGGAACCGAGACGGGCACGCCCAACCTGTTCGGCCCGGCCTTCGGGCGACCCGCGTCGGAAGCCGATGCCCTGGCGCTGTACGACATCATGGGCGAGGACGGCACTTTTCCGCACTATCCGATTGGCTGGACCAATGCCTCCGGCACGCCCTATCGGCTCTACAAGCAGAACACCGCCCTCGGCGGCGTGGCCGACCCTCTGATCGTCTCCTGGCCCAAGGGCGTGAAGGAGAAGGGCGGGGTTCGGAAACAGTTTGTCCACGTGGTCGATCTCTATCCGACCCTGCTGGACGCCTGTGGCGTCAGCCGGCCGGAGCTCTACCGCGGCGAGCCGCAAAGGCCGCTGGAAGGGGCCAGCGTCGCGCCGACCTTCGCCTCGTCCGAGGCCGCGACCCGGACCGATCAGTATTATGAGCTCGGAGGCTATAGGGCCTTCCAGGAAGGCAACTGGCGGCTGGTTGCCCAGCACCAGAGGGGCAAGCCCTTCGAGGAGGATCACTGGGGCCTCTACGACACCGCCCGTGATCCCAACGAACTGCAGGACGTCTCGGCCGAACATCCCGAGGTCGTGGCGCGCCTCCGGGACAAGTGGGACAAGGCCGCCGTGGCCCATGATGTCCTGCCCCTGGATGACAGACCGCTGCTGCTGAAGCTGGTTCAGACCCGTGCGGCCAAGCTGCGCAAGCGCTGGGACATTCGACCGCCGATTGATCCGATCCCGACGGACGTCTCACCGATTGTCTGCGGGCTGAGCCACTCCCTCGAACTGGAGCTGTCCAGACCACAGGGGGACGAGGACGGCGTCCTGGTGGCACATGGCTCCATGCCGGCCGGCTATGTGCTCTATATCGACAAGGGGCGTTTGATCTACGAGACCAGCCTCGTGCCCTGGCGGGAGATCATTGCCTCGCCGGCCCGGCTTCCGCGGGGCGACATCAAGGTCAAGTACGAGCAGACCATGACCTCCCGCCCGTTCGAAGGTCGCGGCGCGCTGTTCGTGAACGGCCGAAAGGTCGCGGAACGCAAGTTTGACCGTGTGCTGTTTGCCCCGGGCTATGACGGCTTCTGCGTCGGAGCCGACCACGGCAACCGGGTGTCGCGCACCTATGAGGGGGCAAACCCGTTCAAGGGGCAGATACGCCGCGTTCTGATCGATGTCGACACCGCCGCCATGAAACCGCTGGAGATCATGCGGTTCATGAAGGCCATGAGCATCAGGGTCTAGAACTGCGAGGGATAGACCTGCTGGGTCTTGCTCGGATTGTAGGATGAACCCGGGCAATCGACGGCGTAGCGGGTCGCCGTTTCACGTAGATAGGGACCTCGGCCGGTGACGCCGTTCAGGGCAGCGCAGGATACGGCGGTCTTGTAATTGACCGACCCGTCTTCGCTGAGCTCGGCCATGAACTGGTCGAAGGCCAGATCCAGGAGGCCGCGCGTGGCAGCCATGCGCCGGGCATGACCCGACAGAGCGCTGGTGGTTTCACCATTGGCGGAGGTCGGGCGGGCAATGGGCGCGGGCCCAGCGGCGGCACCGGCCGCCGTGATGGCTCCACCGGCCAGCATGGCTTCGAGATCCGTGAAGCGCCCGCTGGCTCCGCCGACGGCAACGGCGGTGGCAAAGGCGCTGGCGAAGCCGGCGGGCGCGCGCTCAGCGCCGCCGATCTGGCCGGCCTCCACGGCACCGACCAGGCCGGCATAGGGTGCGTCGGCAATGGAGACGGCCAGGCTCTGGTTCACATAGTAGCCCAGGGCGACGCCCTTGAGCACGCCACCGACCGGCGCGATGACCGCGTCCTTGGAGCTGGCGATCGGACCGCCCAGGACCGTCCGGGCCATTTCCGGCGTGATCCCGGTCCAGGCCGCGCGATAACTGGTCTCGACGGTGGATTCCTTGACCAGCTCGCCTGTACGCCAGCGCACCAGCCGGAAGGTCACCCTGGCCGAGGCCAGCTTGTCGGTGCCCAACCAGAGGCTCGGGCCGCGCAGGTCATCGAAGCGGACATAGAGCATGTAGTCCCCGTCCAGACGGCTCGGGGCCAGCATCTCGGCGCGGTCCAGGTGCCGGGACAGGGCTTCGACCACCTGCACGCGGGTCGGGCGGGTGGTGACCACGGCTCCGCCGTCGAACCAGCGGAATTCCGGAGCGCCTTCGACTGCCTGCAGTGAGACATTGCGGAAATAGGGCTTGTGCGGAGAGGCCTTGGCCACGGCGACCGGCGGCATGGCCGGTTGGCGCAAGGCCCGGACATCGTCCGCGCTGGCGCAGGCACCCAGCAGGAGGGCTCCGCCGGCCAAACCGAGCAGTGCCTTGTAGGGCTTGGACGTCGTCGCCATCGGAGGTCTCCAAAATCGCTTCGGAGCATGCCTCGACAACCTTAATGGGCCCTTGCGCCCGAAAGGGACGCACGAGGCAAAAAACGGCCTCCGTCGGGCAGGTCCGGCGGAGGCCTCAGGGGAGATGATGTGAACTAGGGTCGGTCGGCCGATTGCGCGCCGGAAGCACAATGGCGCGCGATGAAGTCTGCCTGATCTGGCAGACCGTCGACGGCGCGGGCCATGATCTGGCGCAAATTGGTCATGTAATCGTCGAGCTGGGGATCGGTGACCTGGCGTGTCAGCGGATGCACGGCACCCGGAAGCACGCCCTGTCCGATCAGGACCTGGATCCAGCTGGCCTCCTTGAAGAGGTCATCCTCCTGGCTGAACACCCGGCCGGACTGGGCGAAAAGCTCCATCCTGGCCTTCAGTGTGTCAGGGATGTCCATGGCCTTGCAGGCGCGCCAGAACGGCGTGTCCTCGCGGGAGGTGGCCTTGTAGTGCAGGATCAGGAAGTCGCGGATGTACTCGTATTCCAGGGCGGTCTGGCGATTGTACTCTGCGATCTCGACGGCGTTGAAGTCCCTGTTGGGGAACAGCGCGACCAGGCGGCTCAGGGCTGACTGGACGAGATGGATGCTTGTCGATTCCAGGGGCTCCATGAACCCGCTCGCCAGGCCCATGGCCACGACGTTCTTGTTCCAGAACTGCCGGCGCCGACCGGTGGTGAAGTTGAGCTGACGCGGCTCGGCCAGGGGTGCGCCATCGAGATTGCGCATCAGGACGTCGGTCGCCTCGGCCGCGCTGATGTGTTCGCTGCAGAAGACATGGCCATTGCCGGTGCGGTGCTGCAGCGGGATGCGCCATTGCCAGCCCGCCTCGCGAGCCGTCGCGCGGGTATAGGGCAGAAGCGGTGTCGCGGAAGCGCAGGGCACGGCGATGGCACTGTCCATCGGCAGCCAGCCGCGCCAGTCGTCATAGCCGGTCTTCAGGGTCTCTTCGATCAGCAGGCCACGAAAGCCCGAGCAGTCGATGAAGAACTCGCCTTCGACGCGGCGGCCGTCCTGCAAGGTCAGATCGGTGACAAAACCTGTCTCGGAGTGCTGATTGACGCCGACGATGCGGCCCTCGACCCGCCGGACGCCCTGGGCCTCGCTGTAGCGCCGCAGATACTTGGCATAGAGCGCGGCATCGAAGTGAAAGGCGTGGACAAGGCCTTCCAGATAGCCGCCGCCGGCCTGCTGCAAGCGGTCGAACTTGCCGGCCCGGGCCGCCCGCGCATTCAGGGAATAGTCCCAGAGGCTCTCGTCGTGCCCCTGCAGACGGCGTCGGTTCCAGTAGTGATGGAAAGCCGCCATGCCCAGGGGACGGCCCACCGGACCAAAGGCGTGCAAATAGGACTGGCCGACCGTATGCCAGTCCACAAACTCGATACCCAGCTTGATGGTGCCGTGGGTCGCCGCGAGAAAGTCGTTCTCGTCCAGGCCGAGAAAGCCGTTCAGCAGCTTGATGGCTGGGATGGTGGCTTCGCCGACGCCGACCGTGCCGATCTCGTCGGATTCGACCACAGTGATCGCAACCGTCGAGCCCAGGGCTCGGGAAAGCATGGCAGCGCTCATCCAGCCGGCTGTGCCGCCGCCGACAATGGTTAGGGACTTTAGCCCGCCGTCCGTCATCACTGTCCCGCCCGGTTCGCCCCTGGTGGGGTCTCTCATAAAAAAGCCCCCGCCAGATCGCTCTGGCGGGGGGCTCGCAAGTTGGGGATGGATTACAGACTAGTACCGGTAGGAAACGCCGAACATGTAGGTCGCGCCGTACTTCTGATAGTCGATGGTCTGGCGCTGATCGTTGTTGTCGTAGGTCTTGAAGGGCTCGTTGGTGATGTTGTTGGCTTGCACCAGCAGCGACAGGCCGTTCAGGGGGCCTTCACGGAACTCGTAGCCGATCTGGGCGTCGAGGACCGACTCCTCATTGACCGTCCGGAAGATGCGCGCGGCGCTCAGGCCGGCCACTTCACCCAGGAACTTGCCGCGATAGCGGTTGCTGATCCGGGCGTTGAAGCCGTCCTTCTCGTAGTAGAAGGTCGTGTTGATGACCTTCTTGGACAGGCCCGGGATGGTGATCGGCTTCTGGCCCTTTTCCAGCGTGACTTCGCTGTCGGTGAACGAGCCGCTGATGATCAGGCCGAAGGGCTTCAGCGGTTCCCACAGCAGGTCACCCTGCAGCGAGGCCGACAGTTCCAGGCCGCGGATGAAGCCGCCGTCGCCGTTATCCGGACCCGAGACCAGGCCGATCTTGGTGCCCAGTTGCGACTGCTGGGCGCTGCTCAGCAGGAACAGGTAGTCCGAGAAGTCCTTGTAGGACGAGGAGTTGGAGTTGACGAAGTTCGACAGCTCCTTGTGGTAGACGGCGGCCGAGATATAGGCCGAACGACCGAAGTACTTCTCAACCGAGACGTCGACGCCGTCAGCGATATAGGGCCGCAGGTTCGGGTTGCCGCCGTTGGCGCTGAAGAACGAGTTGTTCGGATCGGTCGAAGCCAGACGCGAGGTGTTGAGGTTGAACGACTGGCTGGCGCGCAGTTCGTCCATCCGGGCGCGGGCCAGGGTGCGGGCAGCACCCAGACGCACGTACAGCTCGTTACCCATGTCGAACGTCAGGTTCAGGCTCGGCAGGGCGTAGGTGTACTTGGAGCCGTCATCGGTCACGGTCGGTGCGGCCGGATTGGCCGGGTTGACTGCAACACCCTTCGAGAACTGGTCGGTGCGAACGACCTGCAGACCGAAGTTGCCCTTGACCGGGATGGAGCCGGCCTGGGTGTCGACGTCGAACTTGGCATAGGCCACCTGGACGTCTTCACGGACCGACCAGTTCCGCGTCTGAACGGCCGGGTTCTGGTCGGCGATCAGGGTGTAGAAGCCGTTCTTCAGCAGGTAGGTCGGATCATAGGCCAGCATGGCCTTGATGCCGATCAGATCCAGATTGGCCACGCCAACGATCGCAGCTTCGGGGATGGCGCGGCTGAGCGGCGCACCCTGGGCGATACGGCCACCAAGGGTCAGGAAGCTTTCGTGGACTTGCTTGTCCTTTTCGCGACGGCTGAAGTTCACGCCGACCTCGACGTGGCTCAGCGGACCCCATTCGAGATCATGTTCAGCCGAGAAGCGGGCCGCCGACAGTTCGTCGGTGATCGAAGGGGTGTTGTAGAAGCCGGCCTGGGTCAGGGCACCGCCAGCAGCACCACCACCCCAGCCTTGCGGGTCGGTCAGCACGAACAGGTTGCGGTTGGTGTAGTCCAGGGTCGAGGCGAAGGTCGTGCCGGCGCCGGGCGTGGTCGTGAAGCCCAGGGTGTCGGTCGCGCCGACGCCGTTGGGGCCCGTACCCGAATAGGATTCGAAGATCACGTCGGTGCGTTCGGCCGACGAGTAGCTCAGGTCAGCAACCAGGCCCCAGCCGTTGTCGGTCTGGTAGTCGACGTTCCAGCCGGCCGACTTGAGGGTCGTGTCCCGGGTGTTGAGGTCGTTACGCATCACGCCCTTGACGCCCGCGAAGGTGCCCTTGGTGATCAGGCCGGCTTCGGTGGTGCGGGTGGGCTGCAGCGAAGCCGACGACCACTGCAGGGGCAGTTCGATGCCGCGCAGGATCTGCTTTTCCGCGAACTCTGAATAGTACAGGTCCAGCGACGTGCTCAGCTTGTCATTGGGCTTGTATTCCAGAACGCCGATGACGCCGGTGCGCTTCAGGTTGTTGGACTGGTTGTAAGGCTTTGCGCCGCCGATCACGCGGTCGTTGGCCGCATTGATGGTCGGATAGCCCCAGGCGTTGAAGCGGCGGCTCTGGGTCGGGGTCGAAATGTCCGAGACGGCCACGGCCACGCCGACCGTGTCATTGGCGAACTGGTTGACATAGGTGGCGCTGATCCGGTGGCCGGTGTCCTTGGCGTCCGGGTTCAGCTTGTCTTCGCTGTTCATCTCGTAGCGGGCATTGGCCGACAGGATGCGCTTGCCGTACTTCAGCGGACGGATCGTCTGCAGGTCGGCGGTGCCGGACAGGCCCTGGCCGATCAGCGAGGCGTCCGGGGTCTTGTAAACGACCACGCCCGAGAGGATTTCCGAAGGATACTGGTCGAATTCTACGCCGCGGTTGTCGCCGGTCGAGACCTGCTCGCGGCCGTTCAGCAGCGTGGAGGTGAAGTCCGGGCCAAGGCCGCGGATCGAGATGACCTGGGCGCGGCCGTCGAGGCGCTGTGCGGTCAGGCCGGGCAGGCGGGCCAGGGATTCGGCGATCGAATTGTCCGGCAGCTTGCCGATGTCTTCGGCCGAGATCGCTTCGACGATCGAGGTCGAGGTCTTCTTCAGTGCGATGGCGTTTTCGATACTGGCGCGAATACCGGTGACGACAATGGCCTCGACGGCGGTGTCATCGGCCGGCTTGGCAGCGGCTTCTTGTGCCTGGGCCATTCCGGCCGAGGCGAGCGCCAGAGCCAAGCTGGTGGCTGCGCTGCTCATCAGACGCGCACGATTGCGCTGAGTTCTAGAGTTCATGGTCTCACCCTCCCTGTATCGGCTCTGCGCGTTTCTGACGCTGCGGTCGGAGCCGTTGCCGCAAATTACTGCAAATTAACGCGGTGTAATCAACACAAAAAAACGCAAACCTGTCATCAGCGCAAGTCCGGGCGACGTGTTTGTGGCCGTCAGTGATGCAAAATTGCAGCGGGTGGGGACTGCCTTGCGGCCTTTCCTGCAAAGGCCTGGCACGCTTGCGATTGACAGTCGGTCAAGTCGGCTGCAAATTTATGCAAATTATTGCAATGATCCTGACCGGAAATGGCGGGATCATGCGGATAGGGGGAAGCGATGTCTGCCTGGGGATCCCGGCGACTCCGGCTGATCGTCATGGCGGCGGGGTCAGTCATGACGGCGACTGCCGGCGGTGCCGCGGTGGCTGCCCCTGTGTCGGCCGGCTATCTGCAACGCAAGGCTTCCGATGAAGTGATCTACTTCGTCCTGCCTGACCGCTTCGCCAAAGGCGATGTCCTCAATGATCGCGGTGGTCTGTCCGGCGGTTCGCTGGTCACGGGCTTCGACCCTGCGCGCGCCGGGTTCTACCATGGTGGCGATCTGAAGGGCCTGACCCAGCGCCTCGACTACATCCAGGGGCTTGGCGCGACGGCGGTCTGGCTGGCCCCCATTTTCCGCAACAAGCCGGTGCAGGGCGCGCCCGGCCGCGAATCGGCAGCCCATCACGGCTACTGGATCACGGACTTCACCGACGTGGATCCGCACTTCGGCACCCGCGCCGAGTTCAAGGCCTTTGTCGATGCCGCCCATGCTCGCGGGATGAAGGTCTATATGGACATCATCGCCAACCACACGGCGGACGTGATCCAGTATCGCGAGTGCCCGGCCAATGACTGCGCCTATCGCAGCAAGGCTGACTATCCCTATTCGACCCGGGGCGGCGTCTCGGGAGCGGCGATCAATAGCGGTTTTGCCGGCGACGGTGTCGGCACGAAGGCGAACTTCGCCCGGCTGACGCGACCGGACTATGCCTATTCCCCCTACGTCCCGGCCTCCGAGAAGACGGTCAAAAAGCCCGACTGGCTCAACGACCCGGCCTACTATCATAACCGCGGCGAAAGCACGTTCGCGGGCGAGAGCTCGCAGCAGGGTGATTTCGCCGGTCTGGACGATCTCTTCACCGAGCACCCCCGCGTGGTTCAGGGCCTGATCGATATCTACGGTCAATGGATCGACGACTTCGGGATCGACGGCTACCGGATCGATACAGCTCGCCATGTCGAGCCGGCCTTCTGGCAGGCCTTCATTCCGGCCATGCAGGCCCGCGCCCGGGCCCGCGGCATCGAGAACTTCCATATCTTCGGCGAAGTGTTCGACACTGATGTTGCCGCCCTGGCCCGCCATACCCGTGTCGACGGCTTTCCGGCCGTGCTGGATTTCGCCGTGCAGTCGGCCATCACCGACATGGTCGCCGGCAAGGCCGGCACAGACCGGCTGGCCCGGGTCTTCGCAGGCGATGTCCTTTACGAAGGCGGTGCGGCGACCGCCCTGCAATTGCCGACCTTCCTGGGCAATCACGACATGGGCCGCTTTGGGTACTTCGTGCTGAAGGCCAATCCGGGGATATCGGATGCCGAACTTCTGGACCGCGTGACCCTTGGCCATGCCTTGATGATGTTCTCGCGCGGCGTGCCGACAATCTATTATGGCGACGAGCAGGGCTTTACGGGCGACGGCGACTATGCCGACAGCCGCGAGGACATGTTCGCCAGCCAGGTCGCCAGCTACAATGACAACCGCCTGGTCGGTACGACTTCGACCGGCCCGTCTGATCGCTTCCGCACTGACGGCGCGCTCTATGGCCGGATCGCCGGCATGGCTGGGATTCGCAAGGGACATCCGGTCCTGCGGTCCGGCCGTCAACTGGTTCGTAACCAGGGTGACAAGCCAGGCCTGCTGGCCTTCTCGCGACTGGCGGACGGGGTCGAGTACCTCGTGGTCTACAATACGGGCTCCGTACCGGTCACAGCCCAGGTCGAGGTCGAGACGTCCTCTGGCCTCTGGCAGTCCGTGCATGGCGTCTGCGCCGGGGCGTCCAGCGCCCCCGGCAGCTATCGGGTCGAGATCGGCCCGCTCGACTACAAAATCTGCGTTTCCAAGGGGCTACAGTGACGGTCAAGGTTCTCTCACGTCCGGCTGTGGAGTCTGCGTTGGACGCCGAATGGTGGCGCGGCGCGGTCATCTACCAGGTCTATCCGCGCAGCTTTGCCGACTCGAACGACGACGGCGTCGGCGACCTGCCGGGCATCACGGCGCATCTCGAGCACATCGCCTCCCTGGGCGTCGACGCCATCTGGCTGTCGCCGTTCTTCAGGTCGCCGATGAAGGACTTCGGATATGACGTGTCCGACTATCTGGATGTGGATCCGATTTTCGGCACGCTCGCCGATTTCGATCGCCTGATCGACAAGGCCCATGCCCTGGGCCTGAAGATCATCATCGATCAGGTGTTTTCGCACACCTCCGACGAACATGCCTGGTTTGAAGCCAGCCGCCAGAGCCGCACCAACCCCCATGCCGACTGGTATGTCTGGGCCGACGCCAAGCCGGACGGGTCTCCGCCCAGCAACTGGCAGTCGGTTTTCGGAGGTCCGGCCTGGACCTGGGATGCCCGGCGCGGCCAGTACTACATGCACAACTTCCTGGCCTCGCAGCCACAGTTGAACGTGCATCTGCCGGCAGTGCAGGACGCTTTGCTGGCGTCAGCCAAGTTCTGGATGGATCGCGGCGTGGACGGTTTCCGCTTCGACGCCATCAATTTCTCGATGCACGACCCCGAGCTCAGGGACAATCCTCCCCTGCCGCCGGGCGGCAAGCGGACCCGGCCGTTCGACTTCCAGGACAAGATCTACAATCAGGGACATGCCGAAATCCCGGCCTTCCTCAGCCGGCTGCGGGCCCTGACCGATGCTCACGGTGGCCGGTTCTCGGTGGCCGAGGTGGGCGGCGATCATGCCGACCGCGAAATGAAGCTGTTCACCGCCGGCGAAGACCGGCTCAACAGCGCCTATGGCTTTCTCTATCTCTATGCGGAGCGGCTGACGTCCGAGATGATCCGCCGGGGCGAGGCCATGTGGCCTGGCGAGCCCGGCGAAGGCTGGCCGTCCTGGACCTTCTCCAATCACGATGCGCCCCGTGCCGTCTCACGCTGGGCGGAGGGCCGCGATCGCAAGGCCTTTGCCGAAATGGCGATGCTGCTGCTGGTGTCCCTGCGCGGCAATGTCTTCGTCTATCAGGGCGAGGAACTGGGCCTGCCCCAGGCCCATGTGCCGTTCGAGCGTCTGGTCGATCCCGAAGCTATCGCCAACTGGCCGCAAACCCTGGGGCGCGATGGTGCCCGCACGCCCATGCCCTGGTTGTCCGCAGCACCGAACGCCGGCTTCTCGGCTGTCGAGCCGTGGCTTCCCGTCGATCCCGTCCATCTGCCGCTGGCCGTGGATGCGCAGGAGGCCGATCCGGCTTCGACCCTGCAATTGGCTCGCCGGCTGATCGCCCTGCGCCGGGCCTATCCCGCCCTGCGGACCGGCAGGTTGGGCTTCGTCGAGACGAATACACCCCTGCTGATCTTCGAACGCGGTGAGGGCGGCCAGGCGCTGCTCTGCGCCTTCAATCTGGGGCAGGAGTCCGTCGCCTGGTCGCTGCCGGAAGGCTGGGTGATGGTCGAGGGGGTCAACCTGGCCCAGGATGGCGTCATGCCGCCTTGCGGTGGACTGCTGGCGCGGCGCGTCTAGTGGGCTGTCTGGTGTCTATCAAAACCCGCTCTCACCGGCTAAAGCCGGGGCCCAGATCCCGCCTGAGCGTCCTGGGATGATGCGCCTTCGGCCTCGGCTCAAGTCTACCACCCCTCCGGGTTGGATCGGGGTCCCAGCTTTCGGCGGGATGAGCGGAGAAAACCACGGTCTTGCAGGGTCAGCCCCCGCAGCTCTCGCGGATGATCAGATCAGTGGGAACCCGCTCGGAGCGACTGGCCTTGTCCCCACTGGCGTCGAGCAGCTTGGAGACCATCAGTCGGCCGGCCTTGGCAGTGTCCTGGGCAATGGTGCTGAGGGCCGGGCTGCTGTAGCGGGCGAAGGGCACGTTATCAAAGCCGACCACCGAAACATCGCCGGGCACCGACAGGCCGGCGAGCTTCAGGGCGCGAATGGCCCCCAGGGCGATCAGGTCCGATGCGGCGACCACGCCGTCGAACGGCACGCCGCGATGGATCAGGGAGTCGATCGCGGCCTCAGCGGACTCGACCTCGAAATGGGCCGGGACGATCAGGTCCGGATCGATGCTGAGCTTCTGGTGCTCGAGGGCGTCCAGATAGCCACGATGGCGCTGCATGGCTTCGGGCGCTTCGGTGTCGCCGAGGAAGACGATGCGCTTGCGGCCCAGACGCGCCAGATGCAGCGTCGCCCGGCGTCCACCCATCGGGTTGTCGGAGCCGACCGAGCAGTAGTTCTGGTCCGGAAGCTGAGCGCCCCAGACCACGAAGCGTCCTTCGGTCTCGGAGAGGCGGTTGAAGGCCGCGTGCAGCGAGCTTTGCCCCAGGAAGATCACACCCTCGGCTCGGCTGGTGGTCATGGCCACCGACAGGTCCTCGAAATTGGCCGGCGCGATATGGCTGAGCAGGACGTCGCAACCGCGTTCGCTGGCCGCCTCGCCGACACCGGCCAGCAGTTCCAGGAAGAAGGGGTCGGACATGCCGCTGTCGCGACCCTGGGGGCGGGGAACCACGATAGCGATCGTCGCCTCGGCTCCGATCGGGCCCGCAGGCATGTAGCGGCGGAACGGGTAGTCCATCTCGCGCGCCAGCTTCCAGATCGCCTGCTTGGTACGCTTGTTGACGGCCGGACTGTCGTTCAGGGCCCGCGAGGCGGTCGAGATCGAGACGCCAGCCATCTTGGCGAGGTCTTCAAGTCGGGTGACGCCCTTGCTCATGCGGGGGACTCATCGCCTGCAAAATTTGCCGCAAAAGTTTTCATAAGCCCCTTTAGGCCTCGCCAGCCCAGCTTGGCAAGTCCGGGCCGGGCCCCGAGTCACGGAGTGTTCTGATGCTGTTTCGACTGGCCCTGGCGGCCTGGCTTCTCGTCATTGCGCCCGCCGTTGCGGCTCCATCCGCCAAGCTCGAGTCGCCCGACAAGGTGCTGTCGGTCGAGTTGACCACCGATGGCGATGGCCGCCCCAGCTATGCGATCAGCCGGCTCGGCAAGCCCGTGATTGCGCCATCCCGTCTGGGCTTCATTCTGGTCGATGCGCCGAAGCTGGAGAGGAACCTGACCCTGGCCGGCGAGGCGACCCGCCGCTTCGACGAGACCTGGGAGCAGCCGTGGGGTGAGCGGCGCTTCGTGCGCAATCGCTACAATGAACTGCGCGTGACCCTGGCCGAGAAGAACGGCCTGCAGCGCCGGTTCGACGTGGTGTTCCGACTCTATGATGATGGTGTCGGCTTCCGCTACGAGTTCCCCGATCAGACCAATCTCAAGACCGTGAAGATCGGCGAGGAACTGACCGAGTTCAGCCTGGCCGAGCCGGCGACGGTCTGGTGGATCCCCGCCTATGAATGGAACCGTGAGGAATATCTCTATCACCGCACGCGGGCGGAGGAGGTCGGTGACGCCCAGACCCCGATGACGGTCCGAACCGACAATGGCCTCCACATCGCCTTTCATGAAGCGGCGCTGGTCGACTATTCCGGCATGAACCTGACTCGGGTCGAGGGGCGGCGCTTCAAGGCCGCCCTGACGCCGGGCGTGGGCGGGGCCAAGGTCGAGCGCACCGCGCCGTTCCCGACCCCCTGGCGGACCCTGCAGATCGCTGACACGGCCGGAGGGCTGGTGACCTCCAACCTGATCCTCAATCTGAATGAGCCCAATACCCTGGGTGACGTCTCCTGGGTCAAGCCGATGAAATATGTCGGTGTCTGGTGGGAGATGCACCTCGACAAGAAGACCTGGGCCTCGGGGCCCAAGCACGGGGCCACGACGGAGAATGCCCTCAAGCACATCGATTTCGCGGCCAGGCATGGTCTCGGTGGCGTGCTGGTCGAGGGCTGGAATGTCGGCTGGGACGGCGACTGGTTCGGCAATGGCCAGGATTTCAGCTTCACCCAGCCCTATCCGGATTTCGACCTCAAGCGGGTCACGGACTACGCGCGCGACAAGGGCGTCGTGTTGATCGGGCACCACGAAACCTCGGCCAACGCTGCCCACTATGAAAGCCAGATGGAGGCCGGGTTCGACCTTTACAAAAAGCTCGGCGTGACCGCCGTGAAGACCGGCTATGTCGCCGATGCGGGCCAGGCCAAGGTGATGGGCCTGGACGGCAAGGTTCACTTCGCCTGGCACGAGGGCCAGGACATGGCGCGCCACCACCTGAAGGTCGTCACCGAAGCCGCCGAACGCCAGATCGCCATCAATGCCCATGAGCCGATCAAGGACACCGGCCTGCGCCGCACCTATCCCAACTGGATCTCGCGGGAAGGCGCGCGCGGCATGGAGTTCAGCGCCTGGGGCCAGCCCGGCAATCCGCCCGAGCACGAGACTAACCTGATCTTCACCCGCATGCTGGCCGGCCCGATGGACTATACGCCCGGCATCTTCGGCATGAAGACCAAGTCCCCCGACGGCGTCGCCACCACCTGGGCCAAGCAACTGGCGCTGTATGTCACGATCTACAGCCCCATCCAGATGGCCGCCGATCTGCTGGAGAACTATGAGGCCAATCCCAAGCCCTTCAAGTTCATCGAGGACGTGCCGACCGACTGGGCCGAGACCCTGGTCCTGAACGGCGAGATCGGTGATTTCGTCACCATCGTCCGCAAGGATCGCAAGAGCGACGACTGGTACCTGGGCGCGATCAGCGACGAGGAGGGGCGGGTGCTGACGGCATCTCTGGGCTTCCTGGAGCCCGGTCGGCACTACAAGGCCCAGATCTATCGCGATGGCGACAAGGCCGACTGGAAGACGGCGCCGCAGGATATCGTCATCGAGGAGCGCGAGGTGACCGCAACGGATGTCCTGACCCTGCGTTTGGCACCTGGAGGCGGTCAGGCGATCCGCTTCATGGCGGCCAGCAAGGGCAAGCCGCGCCAGTAGGGTGCCCCCCGGACTTCCCGACTGGAGACGGGAAGTCCGGGCGATGCGATGCAAATTTATGAGAATTTTTGCAGTTTGCGTCTGGATCCGGAGGCGGGGAGCCCCGGCTTGAACCACAAGGGGCGTTGACTGCGACCTCGATTGCGCTTGAAAAGCCTCGCAGTATGGGAATTCTCGATTGCGCGGGGCAGGGCGCCGTGCGCAAATATGCCGACTGACGACTTATGAAAAAACTTGCGCATCATCGGCACGAACCGGTGGGCGGGTGGGGAAGCGGATGACCAAGGCCAAGCTGAGTTTCTTCCAGATCTGGAACATGTGCTTTGGATTCTTCGGAATCCAGATCGGCTTTGGCCTGCAGAACGCCAATACCAGCCGGATCTTCCAGACCCTCGGCGTCGATGTGAACCATCTGGCGATCCTGTGGATTGCCGCACCGGCGACGGGCCTCCTGGTCCAGCCGATCATCGGCCATTTCAGCGACAAGACCTGGGGCAGGATGGGGCGCCGGCGGCCCTACTTCTTCTGGGGCGCGATCCTGACGACGGCCGCCCTGGTGGTCATGCCCAATTCGCCCACCCTGTGGGTCGCAGCCGCGGCCCTCTGGATCATGGATGCCTCGATCAACATCACCATGGAGCCGTTCCGGGCCTTTGTCGGTGACAACCTGCCCGATGAGCAGCGCTCGACGGGCTATGCCATGCAAAGCTTCTTCATCGGTCTGGGCGCGGTTCTCGCCTCGGCCCTGCCCTGGATGCTGACCAACTGGTTCCAGGTCGCCAATACCGCGCCGGCCGGCGAGATTCCGGACTCCGTGCGGATCGCCTTCTATGTCGGCGGGGCCGGCCTGTTGCTGTCGGTGCTCTGGACGGTCTTCACGACCCGGGAATACAGCCCCGAGCAGCTGGAGGCCTTCGAGGTCGCGGCCAAGGGGGAGGCGGCGGTCAGCGCGGCGTCAACGCCCGAAACGGGGCCCTTCGGGCTGATCGGGGGGTTGGGTCTTGCGGCCGGCATCGCTCTGGCAGCCGGGGTCTTTGCCACCGGCCTGGAGAAGGAACTCTATGTTCTGGCCGGCCTGCTCGGAGGCTTCGGTCTGGCTTGCCTCGCCGCCGGCGCGCTGAAGGGCCGGGGCGGCGGTTTCTCCGAGGTGATGGGCGACTTCATGGCCATGCCGACCACCATGCGCCAGCTGGCCCTTGTGCAGTTCTTCTCGTGGTTTGGCCTGTTCGCCATGTGGATCTACACCACGCCGGCCGTGGCGGCCTTCCACTTCCATGCGACCGACGCCAGCTCGAAGGCCTATAATGAGGGAGCCGACTGGGTCGGGATCCTGTTCGCCGTGTACAATGGCGTGGCCGCCCTGGCCGCACTTTTGATCCCGTTCATGGTTCAGGCCACCAATCGCCGGGTCAGCCATGCGGTCTGCCTGGTGCTGGGCGCGCTGGGCCTTCTGTCGTTCCTGGTGATCCGCGAGCCGGGCCTGCTGTGGATCGGCATGATCGGCGTCGGCTTCGCCTGGAGCTCGATCCTGTCGGCACCCTATTCGATCCTGGCTGGGGCGCTGCCGGCCCGGAAGATGGGCGTCTTCATGGGCATCTTCAATTTCTTCATCGTCATCCCCCAGCTGCTGGCCGCCACCGTGCTGGGCCTGCTGCTGAAGACCTTTTTCGACGGTCAGGCGATCTATGCCCTGGTGCTCGGGGCGGCGGCTTTCCTCGCGGCCGCCGTCGCCGTGTTCGCCGTCACGGATCCGGACGAAGCCAGGTCTAAGGCCGGCTGATGGACCGTCGTCACTTCCTGACCTTGACCGCAGGCGGGCTGTTGACGGCCGGAGCCAGCCAGGCCCGGGCGCTGTCCAGCGGCCGGCTGGTCGAGTATCCCGCCTTCGCGTCAAAGCATGTTGATGCCCGTCGCGTGACCGTATGGCTGCCGGAGGGCTATGACGCCTCGGCCGAGCCCTTCGGCGTGCTCTACATGCACGATGGGCAGAACCTGTTCGAAACCACCCATGCCCCTTTCGGCGAATGGGGCGTGGATGAAGTCCTGTCGGGGATGATGGCGCGCGGCGAGGCTCCCCGGACCCTGGTGGTCGGGGTCTGGAACACACCGAAGCGCTATGTCGAATACGGCCCGGCCGCCCTGGTGGATGCCGTGCCAGAGCCGACGCGCTCCGTCCTGAAGGCCCAGGCCAGGGCTCCCCTGGAATCGGACGCTTACCTAGCCTTCCTCGTCGAGGAGCTCAAGCCGTTCATCGACCGGACCTATCGCACGCGGCCTAGCCGTGAGCACACCAGCCTGATGGGCTCCAGCATGGGCGGTCTGATCTCGCTCTATGGCGGGCTGACCTATCCCGAGATATTTGGCGCGGTCGGTTGCGTCTCGACCCATTGGCCGCTCGGCAGTGGCGAAGGGCCCGGGGTCAGCCGCGACCAGTGGCGAACCGATGTTCTGAGCGGACTCACCACCTATCTTGAACGGGCCCTGCCGAAGCCGTCAGGGACGCGGTTCTATTTCGATTATGGCGACCAGAACCTCGATTCCAACTACGCGCCCTATCAGGCCCGGGTGGATGCGATCTTTGCCGCCAGGGGCTATCGGCGCGGGCGGGATGTCGAAAGCCTGGCCTTCCCGGGTGCCGATCACAACGAGCCGTCCTGGAACCGTCGCCTCTCCATTCCGCTCAAGTTCCTGCTCAATGCCCCCGCCGTTTCAGCGGCCCCCTGACACACACCGTCCCATCGTTTCGTGAGATCCCCAGCATGCGTTCCGTAAAGATTCTCGCCCTCGCCACGACCGCGGTTTCGATGCTGGCGGGTGCCGCAGCGGCGCAGTCGGGCCCCGGCGCGCCGGGCGCGCCCTCGACCTGGGCCTATGCGGCCAAGACCGGGGTCGGTGCCTCCTACGAGGCCTATGTCAACGGGGCCTACAAGGACGGCGGCCCTACGGGAACGGTGTCCAAGGTCTGGTTCTCGATCGCCGACGGCGTCCTGACCGAGACCATGTACGGCCTGATCCATCAGGCCCAGATCAAGCAGCTGCGGTTTGCCGTCCAGACCTCGACGGGCCTCGCCATCGAGGGACCGGACACGGTCGCCAAGACCGAATACCTGCATGTGGACTCCGCCGGCCGTCCGCTGTCGCCGGCCTACAAGATCACCACCACTGACCGGCAGGGCCGCTTTGTCATCGAGAAGCGGATCTTCACTGACGGCGACCGCCAGAGCCTGTTCATGCGGGTCACGGTGCGGGCCCTGAAGGGGTCGGTCACGCCCTATCTGCTGCTTGAACCCCATATTGCCAATACCGGGGCCAGTGACGCCGGTGCGGCAACCAAGGCGGCCCTGACCGCCAATGAAGGTTCGACCTTCCTGACCCTTAAGGGCTCCAAGCCCTTCGCCGCCGCCAGTGCGGGCTTCATCGGGTCCTCGGATGGTCTGACCGACCTGAAGGCCGACGGAAAGCTGGACAAACTCTACGCCGACACCGGAGCCGCACGCGGGGCGATCCTTCTGACCGGCCAGCTACCCGCCACCGACAAGGCGATCACGGTCGACTATGCGATCGGCTTTGGACCGACGGCCGCCGCCAGCGCCGCCTCGGCGGAGGGCTCGCTGAAGACCGGCTATGACAAGGTCCTGGCCCGTTACAATGGCCAGGGCTCTGCGGTCGGCTGGGAGGACTATCTGGCCTCGCTGACCGAACTGCCGCGCCTGCGCGAAGCGGCGATGGACGGCGGCACGCTGGTCCAGGCCAGCGCCCTGATGCTGAAGGTGCAGGAGGACCGCACCTATGCCGGGGCCCTGATCGCCTCGCTGTCCAACCCCTGGGGGGACACGGTCGACGCCAGCAAGCCCTCGACCGGCTACAAGGCCGTCTGGCCACGCGACTTCTACCAGTGCGCCATGGCCCTGGCAGCGCTGGGCGATATCCAGACGCCCCTGGCGGCTTTCCACTACCTGCCCACGGTCCAGGTCGGTCCCAAGACCAAGGGCAATACTGGTGCGGGTGGCTGGTTCGCACAGAAGTCTGAAGTGGATGGCACACCCGAATGGGTCGGGGTCCAACTGGACCAGACCGCCATGCCGATCATGCTGGGCTGGAAACTGTGGAAGCAGGGCTGGCTGCCCGAGGCTGAGCTGAAGGCCTATTATGCCAGCATGATCAAGCCGGCGGCAGACTTCCTGGTCGATGGCGGCAAGGTCGGCCTCGGCTGGAACACCGCGACCATTATCCCTCCCTTCACCCAGCAGGAGCGCTGGGAGGAACAGGCCGGCCATTCTCCCTCGACCACGGCAGCCGTGATCGCTGGCCTGGTTGTGGCGGGCGACATCGCCGAAGCCTCCGGTGACGCAGCCTCGGCCGTGCGCTACCGCGCCACGGCCGACGCCTATTCGGCCAAGGTCGAGAGTCTGATGGTCACGCGCAAGGGCTCGCTCGGCGACGGCCACTATTTCCTGCGGCTCAACAGCGATCAGGATCCGGACAACAAGAGCCCGGTCGAGGTGCGCAATGGCCAGGAGGCCGTGGCGGAGGACAAGATGCTGGACGCCGGCTTCCTGGAGCTGGTGCGGTATGGCGTCCGGCAGGCGGACGATCCGGCCGTGCTGGCCAGCCTGCCCGAACTGGATGACGAGGCCCTGCAGGACCTCTACCGGGTGCGCTACAGCTTCAGCTTTCCCGGCGTGGAAGGCACTTTCCCGGGCTGGCGGCGCTATGGCGTCGACGGCTATGGCGAAGACACGGCCACGGGGGCCAATTACGGGGCCGGCGACCAAATGCGCCCGGGGCAGCGTGGCCGGGTCTGGCCGATCTTCACCGGCGAGCGCGGCCACTACGAGATCGCCCGCATAACCTTGCGCGGAAAGCCCGCGCCGGGGGCCCTCGAGCCCGTGCGCCAGACCTATGTGAAAGCGATGGAGCTATTCGCCAATGACGGCCTATTGATCCCCGAACAGGTTTGGGACGGCGTCGGGACCGCGCCGGCCCGTGGCTATGTGCGCGGTGAGGGGACGGACTCGGCCACACCCCTGGCCTGGTCGCATGCCGAATACATCAAGCTCCTGCGCTCGGTCGCCGACGGTGTGGTTTGGGACAGCTACCAGCCCGTAAAGGCGCGCTTTGCCCTACCCAGGCCCTGAGGCCCCGATTTGAGGGGCTCAAGGTGTCGCACCTCTCGCGGGTTAACGCCGGATTAGGATTCGTTAGCGATGACTAGTCGACGCCTCTTGCGTCCGGAGGTTCGAGTATGTCCGCGTTTCGCCGTCTGACGATCGCCTGGAAGCTCATCCTGGTCGCAGGCCTCGCTATCGGATTGCTGCTGATCGCAGCCGCTGTGGCGGTCACCTCCCATACCAGCAGCATCGTCTCGAACCTGACCAACCAGTACGCCGGCGCGGTGGCCGACGAGGCCATCGAGCAGGTCCGCAACGACATCAACTCCGCCGCCGCTGCGGCCGGGGCCATGCGCGGCTCGATCGCCTCGGCCCATGAGGCGGGACTGGTCGAGCGCGACAAGTTCACGGCACTCGTCAAGCCGAATGCCCTGGCCACCAAAAGCGTCATGGGGGCCTGGTTTATGGCCGAGCCGAACGCTCTGGATGGGCGGGACGCCGATTTCATCGGCAACCAGGCCATGGCGTCCAACAAGGACGGCCGCTTCTCGGTCTACTGGGTCAATCAGAACGGCGCGCCGGCTCTGGAACTTCAGGCGGACGGGTCGGACTTTGCTGAAGCCTACTACAAGGACACCGTCAGTTCCGGAAAGCCGAACCTCACTGAGCCCTATTTTGATACCGTGGCAGGCGCTGAGGTCGCCATGTCTTCGATCGCGCTTCCTGTCACATCGGGCGGCAAGCTGATCGGCGTCGCCGGTCTGGATATGTCGCTGGACAATCTCTCGGCGGCCCTTGGAGCCCTGAAGCCGCTCAAGGGTGGCCGGGTCATGCTGGTCTCGGCCGGCGGCCAGTGGGTGGCCCACCCCGATGCCGGCCTGCGCATGAAGGCCTATGGCGACGAAGGTGCAGAGGCCGTGCGCGGCGTCCTGGCCGGCGGCAAGGCGCTGGAAATCAAGGGGATCAAGGCCGGCGATGTGCCGATGATCCGTATTGTCCGCCCGATCGCCATGCCGGCCCTCAACACCACCTGGGCCCTGATCATGGATGTGCCCGTCGCCGCCATCACCGGACCGGCCGACACCCTGGCCCACATCCTGTTTATCGGCGGGGGTCTGATCACCGTCGCTGTCCTGGCCGCGCTGTTCTTCGCCAGCACGACCCTGGTTCGCGCACCCCTGGCCGGCCTGACCCGTTCGGTCGACAGCCTGAGCGCGGGCCGTTACGACCAGCCGGTGGCCGGTGTCGCCGGCGGGGACGAGATCGGTGCCATCGCGCGCGCTCTGGAAGGCTTCCGGCACGACCTGGCCGACGGTCAGCGGCGCCGCGCCGAGCAGGAATCCGAGCGGGCCGTGGCCGAGGCTGCGCGTCTGCGCCATGAAGCCGAAGCCCAGGCCTTTGCCCGCTCCCAGGCTACGGCCGTTTCGGCCCTCGGGGAGGGCATGGAAAGGCTGGCCGACGGGGATCTGATCTGGCGGATGCGCGAGGACAGCTTCGCCGCTGATGCCCGCAAGATGCCGAATGACTTCAATGCAGCCGTGGAAAGTCTGCAGGCTACCATGGCCGGCATCCTCAACGCGGCTCGCAGCATCCGCGCTGGTTGCGCCGAGATCAGCAAGGCCTCGGATGATTTGGCCCAGCGGACCGAACGCGGTGCGGCAGGCTTGGAGCAGACCGCCGCCGCGCTCGACCAGATCACCTCCACCGTCAAGCGCAGCTCCGAAGGGGCTGAGCGGGCCCGCCAGGTGACCCAGAGCGCCAAGGCCAATGCCGAACGCAGTGGCGCGGTGGTCAAGGAAGCCGTCCAGGCCATGGGCGGCATCGAGAAGTCCTCGCGCGAAATTACCAATATCATCGGCGTGATCGACGAGATCGCCTTCCAGACCAATCTGCTGGCCCTGAATGCCGGGGTCGAAGCGGCGCGGGCCGGCGAAGCCGGTCGCGGCTTCGCGGTCGTCGCTCAGGAAGTGCGGGCCCTGGCCCAGCGCTCCGCTGACGCCGCCAAGGAGATCAAGTCCCTGATCGGCGCTTCGACCGAGCAGGTGGGCAAGGGTGTGCGTCTGGTCGGCGAGACCGGTGAGACCCTTGAACAGATCCTGGTTCAGGTCGCGGAGATCAACGATCTGGTCGGCGAGATTGCTGCCTCGTCCAAGGAACAGGCCGTGGGCCTGGCCGAGGTCAATCAGGCGGTCAATCAGATGGACCAGGTTACCCAGCAGAATGCGGCCATGGTCGAGCAATCGACGGCCGCCAGCCATGCCCTGGCCAGCGAGGCTGCCGAGCTGGAGCGGCTTGTCGGCCGCTTCAAGGTGGGGGCCGAGGTTCGTGAAATGCGGTCCCCGGTTGCGGCCCCGCGCCCGACTGCCGCCCCGTCCCGCGAAAGCTTCCGCCAGCGCTATGTACAGGGGGGCAACGCCCTGAAGGTCGAACCGTCAACGCGGCCGGGCGAATGGGAAGAGTTCTAGGGTCCTTTCCGCCCTGATGGCCTCATGAGGGCAGGCGGCGCTGGAGGCTGAACGCGGGCTGACGGAAACTATTTCAGGCCAGTGATTTCACCTCGCCTCGATGGATAGCGGTCGCCCGGGGCAAGATGGTCACCCCGTCGTGGGTCATCACGACGAGCCGCTTCAGGCCTGCAACCGCCTCCCTTGTTTCTGGAAGAGACCCTTGTCAGGGATGTGGCGGGCAACTGGCGGGCCGGTGGCGCAAGCCTGGCGTGGCGCTGGGGTCGTCCTTGGGGTTTCCCTCAGACCTCTGATAGCCAGGGCGTGGGAGCCAAGAATGTTCTTCAAGACGGATACGGCAAAGATCAAGCGCTGGCGTGAGGAGCGTCACTGGTCCCAGGAGCACCTCGCCCAATTGGCCGGCGTAGGCCTGCGGACGCTGCAGCGGATCGAGAACGGACAGAAGGCCTCGGACGAAACGCTCAAGGCGCTGGCGAACGCCTTCAACGTCGATGTTGTCGCCCTGTGCGTTGATCCAGAGATCGAGGCTGCGCAGATCGTCCAGAGCCGTCAGAAGAAGGTTGTCCGGGACCTGCGTCTGTCCTTCTGGATTCACGGAGCCTGCTACGTCGTCGTTGCCGCCGTCTTCATCACCATCAGCGTTGGGCTCGGTGCCTTCGTCATGAAGTGGCCCCTGATGTGGGTGACCGTCGCTCTGCTAGGCCACGGCGCGGTGCTCGCCATCGTCGAATTGGTCGTGCGCTATGACGGACAGCGCGACCATGGATCGTGAGCGCTGGGTGAGGCCTGTCGCCCTAGTCGAGACAGTCTTCCCCCACCGGCCTGGCGGCTGCCTCCCCTTCAGGGGGAGGACCTGGGAGCGAGCCCGTGTCCGCCACGCCCCTCGCAATCGCCCGCGAAGGCGCTATATCCCCGCCATGGCTGAAGCTTTCAACGACAAGACCCTCGCTGCCGACAAGGCTGTTCGTTACGCCGAACTGGCAGACGAGATTGCCTCGGTGCTCGACGGCGAACCCAATGTCACCGCCCGCATGGCGACGGTGACCTCGATGCTGGCCAACAGCTTCGATCACTATTTCTGGACCGGCTTCTATGTGGTCGATCCGACCCGCGAGCGGGAGCTGGTCGTCGGCCCCTATCAGGGGACACTGGGCTGCCTGCGGATCGCTTTCGGCCGCGGCGTCTGCGGCGCGGCGGCCCAGAGCGGACAGACCCAGCTGGTCGCCGATGTCCATGCCTTCCCGGGCCATATCGCCTGCGATAGCCGGTCCCAGAGCGAGATCGTCCTGCCGGTCTTTGACCGGGCCGGGCAATTGATCGCCGTTCTGGATGTCGACTCCGACAGGCCCGCAGCCTTTGATGCTGTTGATCAACAGGGCCTGGAGCGGATCCTCAAGTCCACCTTCGGGTAAACTGGCGCAACGGTTGCAGCCTGTTCTCCATCATTCCCTAACCGCTTCGGTTTAGGACAGGTGGAACATGCTCAACGTCCTGAACCTGCATCCCAGCCATTTGACGCCCGCGGACACCGTCTTGTGGCGCAGTATGGCTGCCGCCGAACCGGCCTTCGCCAACCCACTGCTCGGGCCGGATTTCGCCCAGGCCGTCGGTCGCGTGCGGGAAGACGCGCGGGTCGCGGTCATCCGCCAGGGTGAGGCCACGGTCGGCTTTCTGGCGTATCATCGCCGCCCGGGCCGGATGGCGCGCGCGATCGGGTCGCCGCTGTCGGACTATCACGGCATCATCACCCATCGCACCCCGGGATTTACCGCGGAAGACGTCCTGCGTGCCGCCGATCTGGGCGTGTTCCGGTTCACCGGCCTGGTCGATCCCTACGGCCTGTTCGGCGGGCTTGGCGAATCCCAGGCGGCGTTCGTGATCGCGCCTGAAGGCCCTGTTGACGACTATCTGGAGGCCGTGCGGTCGGCCAGCCCGAAGAAGATCAAGAATTATCGCCGACTGGACCACAAGCTTGAGCGCGAGAAGGGCGAGGTTCGTCTGGTTGCGCCCGACCGGTCGCGGGACTCCTTTGACCAGCTGATTACCTGGAAGCGGGAACAGCTGCAGCGCACGGGCCTGCATGATTTCCTCCGCCCGGCCTGGACCAGCGGCCTGCTCAGCGACCTGTTTGAGCGTCAGGACGGCGACTTCCAGGGCCTGATGATCGGGCTCTATGCCGGTGACGATCTGGTCGCGGGGCATTTCGGGGTGCGGCTGGGGGGCGTCTACCATCCCTGGATCGCCTCGACCCATCCGGACTATGGGGCCTGGTCGCCGGGGCAGCTGTTCTTCCTGAGAGCGATCGCGGCCATGCCGGCCCTCGGCCTAACCCATTATGATCTTGCTCCGGGCCATGACCACTACAAGCGGGCCTATGCCCTGACCCAGACGGTGGCCCTCAATGGTTCCGTCACCGCACCCGGCATGGGGGGGCTGGTGGCCAGTTCCGTCGAAGGGGCCTGGACCCTGGCCGGTGGGCGCGGATCAGGCGTGGTCGCCCGGCTGCGTCGCCGGGTGGACACTATTGCCAGTGTCGAACTGACCGTCGCCGGCCGCATGCGGGGCCTGGTCGATGCGGTCGCCGGACAATCGCGCCGTCGCGTCGGCGCGTCCGAGGGCGGCTGACCGTGCAGGTGACGGTGATGATCCCGACCCAGAGACGGCTCGGCGGTCTTGCCGTGGCCGTGCGCTCGGTTCTGGCCCAGCAGGCGGTGGATTTCGCTGCGCTGGAGATCATCGTCGTCGACAACGACCAGGCCCCTTCGGCTCAGGCCACGATCGAGGCCTTGGCCGAAGGCGCGGCCTGTCCGCTGCACTATGTGCACGAGCCCCGCGCCGGGGTGGCCAATGCCCGCAATGCCGGCATGGCCAGGGCGACGGGCGACTTCATTGCCTTTCTGGATGATGACGAAGAGGCCCCGGAGGGCTGGCTGGCCGCCTTGCTGACGGCACAAGTCCGTTACAGCGCCGATGTGGTGTTCGGACCGGTTAGAGCCCGGGCCCCTGACAGTGTGGCCGCCCATCGCGACTATCTGGAACGGTTCTTCTCGCGGCTTGGCCCGGTCGAGGCGGGCGTCATCGATCACTATTACGGCTGCGGTGACAGTCTGCTGCGCCGCTCGGCCCTGCCGGATCCGGTGTCGCCCTTTGCCGCCGAGCGCAATCAGATCGGCGGCGAGGATGACATGTTGTTTGGCCAGATGCAGGCCGCCGGCGCGGTCTTCGCCTGGGAACCCGCCGCCTGGGTCTGGGAAGATCCGGTGCCGGACCGCCTGACCCTGGACTACACGATCGCCCGCGCCTTTGCCTATGGCCAGGGCCCCTCGGCCCACTGCGCCGCCGCCAGCCCGCCTGACAGGGTCGGCGTGGCCCGCTGGATGGCCATTGGCCTGGCCCAGGCCGCTGTGTTCGGGGCTGTGGCCGGGCTGAAGTGGCTTACCCGCGCCCGCGACCGCGCCGATTGGCTGGACAAGGCCGCGCGTGGCCTCGGCAAGACCCTGTGGTGGGGCCCCTTCAAGATCCAATTCTATGGACGGACGGCATGACGATCATCCGCGACTGGACGCCGGACAAGGCCGGGGTCTTCGGCCAGGAGAACCTGGTCTTCGACCATGGCCTGCATGAGCGTCCCATGTTCGACGACGAGGGCCTGGCGCGACTGCTGGACCAGTATCCCCGCGAGCAACTGGGGGTTTTCACCATGGGTGAGGATCCCAAGGCCTGGACGACCTGGCGCAAGGGATCGGCCGGCAATCTGACCGGCGAGCAGTTGCTGGAAGCGGCACAGACTGGCCGCATCTGGCTGAACCTGCGCCACACCAATGACTACCTGCCGGAATACGCGGCCCTGGGCGACGAGATCTTCGCCGAAAAGCAAGCCAAGGTTCCCGGCCTGCGAACCTTCAAGCGTGACCTCGGCATGCTGATCAGCTCGGCCAATGCCCAGGTGTTCTACCATCTGGACGTGCCGCTGGTGTCGCTGTGGCAGCTGCGCGGGCAGAAGAAGGTCTGGGTCTATCCTGTCGCAGACCCCTATGTCGGCGAGCTGGATCTCGAGAAGATCGTGCTGAAGGAAACTGCCGAGCAGTTCGCCTTTGATCCTGATTGGGACAAGGGGGCTACGGCCTATGACCTGACGCCGGGCAAGATGGTCACCTGGCGGCAGAACGCACCGCACCGCATCGAGAACGGACCGATGCTGAACGTGTCCCTGTCGATCGAATTCATGACGCCGGCCGCCCTGATGCGGGCCAATGTCATCTATGCCAATGGCGTTCTGCGCCGCCGCATCGGGGCCAGGCCGCGGATTCAGAACGGCTTTGGTCCTGCGGCGCTCACCAAGCTGGCTGTCGCCCGGGGTGCCAAGGCCCTGAAGCTGCAGACACCGCATGTGCGTCATCTGCCGGTCACTTTTGGCCTGGATGCCGGACAGCCCGGCGTTCTCGTCGAGGGAATGTCCGCCTAGCGCTTGCTCCCGCCGACGCTTCATCGCAGAACACGTCGATGAGTCAGGCAGTCACGATTGAACTGGGCGAGGGGGCGGAACACGATGCCCGCGCCCTGCGGAATGCCTTCGGGTGCTTCACCACCGGCGTGACGGTGGTCACGACCGTGGAGGCCGATGGCCGCCGGATTGGGCTGACGGCCAATTCCTTCACCTCGGTTTCGCTGGATCCGCCCCTGGCGCTGATCTGTGTCGACCTGAAATCCAGCAGCCTCGCGGCCCTGGACCAGGCGGGGGTCTTTGCCGTCAATGTTCTGCCAGCCGAGCAGCAGGACGTCGCCAACCAGTTCGTGCGCAAGGGAGTCGACCGGTTCGCAGGGCTGGAGACCGAGGTCTGGCGTACCGGGGCCCCGATCCTGCCGGATTGCATGGCCAATTTCGAATGCGAGACCCATCACGTCTTCGATGCCGGCGATCACCGCGTCTATGTCGGACGGGTCGTGAAGCTGCGCTATGATCCCGATCACGAACCGCTGGTCTATCTGCAGGGCCGGTTCCGGCGGGTTCACGTCGACGCGGAATAGTCTGGCAGGATTTCGCGCGATACGGCGTGATCTCGGGATGCTATCGACGCGCAAAATAAGATCCAGGGAGCGCTTCATGCGAGACATCGCCCATTTCGTGAACGGTCAGACCTTCGTGGGTGCCTCCGGGCGCTTCGGCGATGTGTTCAATCCCAATACCGGTGAAGTTCAGGCGCGGGTGCAGCTGGCGACCGATGCCGAGCTCGATGCTGCGGTTCAGGCCGCTGCCCGGGCCCAGATCGGCTGGGCCATGACCAATCCCCAGCGTCGCGCGCGGGTCATGTTCGAGTTCAAGCGCCTGATCGAGCGCGACATGAACAGCCTGGCTGAGATCCTCTCCTCCGAGCACGGCAAGGTCATTGCCGACTCCAAGGGCGATATCCAGCGTGGCCTGGAAGTGATCGAGTTCGCCTGCGGCATCCCCCACATCCTGAAGGGCGAATATACCGAAGGGGCCGGACCGGGCATCGACGTCTATTCGATGCGCCAGCCCTTGGGCGTTTGCGCGGGTATCACCCCGTTCAACTTCCCGGCCATGATCCCGATGTGGATGTTCGGCATCAGCATCGCCGTGGGCAACACGTTCATCCTCAAGCCGTCGGAGAAGGATCCGACCGTGCCGGTCAAGCTGGCCGAGCTGATGATGGAAGCCGGCGCGCCCGAGGGCGTGCTGAACGTGGTGCATGGCGACAAGAGCGTGGTCGACGCCATCCTGACCCATCCGCTTATCCGTGCCGTCAGCTTTGTCGGCTCGTCCGATATCGCCCACTATGTCTATCAGACCGGCACGGCCCACGGTAAACGCGTCCAGGCCATGGGCGGCGCCAAGAACCACGGCATCGTCCTGCCCGACGCCGACCTCGACCAGGTGGTCAAGGACCTCTCAGGGGCCGCCTTCGGCTCGGCCGGCGAGCGCTGCATGGCCCTGCCGGTTGTCGTGCCGGTGGGCAAGGCGACGGCTGACGAACTGCGCGAGCGCATGGTCGCCGAAATCCAGACCCTGCAGGTCGGCGTCTCCAGTGACCCGGCGGCCCATTATGGCCCCGTGGTCTCCAGCCAGCATCGCGCCAAGATTGCCGACTACATCCAGATCGGCGTCGACGAGGGCGCGGAACTGGTGGTCGATGGTCGGGACTTCTCGCTGCAGGGCTTCGAGAAGGGCTTCTTCATTGGTCCGTCGCTGTTTGATGGCGTCAAGAAGGGCATGAAGACCTACCAGGAAGAGATCTTTGGTCCCGTTCTGCAGATCGTCCGGGCCGAGAGCTTCGAGGAGGCGCTGGGCCTGCCGTCCGAGCACCAGTACGGCAACGGCGTCGCCATCTTTACCCGCAACGGCCGCGCGGCCCGCGAATTTGCCAGCCGGGTCAATGTCGGCATGGTGGGCATCAATGTGCCGATCCCGGTGCCGGTGGCCTATCACACCTTCGGTGGCTGGAAGCGTTCGGCCTTCGGCGACACCAACCAGCACGGTGTCGAGGGCGTGAAGTTCTATACCAAGGTCAAGACCATCACGGCCCGCTGGCCCGAAGGCGAGGTCGAGGATTCGACCTTCGTCATCCCGACGATGAAATAGGCCAAGGCCAGTCAGGGCTCAGGGCAGGGAGACAAGACATGCTGTTCAGGCCCTCAGCCCTTCTCGCTGCCCTTGCCCTGGCCCTGGCGGTTTCGACCGCCGGGGTCACCGCTCCGCGGGCACCCGACCTGAAGCCGGTGGGCCAGTATGGCGACGTCTCTGCGCCGGTGACCCTGTTCGAGCGGGATGGGGCACTGTTCCTTGACCGGGCCGGACGCGTCGCTGCCCGTCTCGATCCGGTTGCGCCGGGGCGGTTCAGGGTCGAGGGCGGCGGCGAACTGGTCGTCCGCAAGCGGGCCTTGCAGCTCGACGGTGCTTTTCTGCCCCGCCGGGACTTCGGGGCCCAGGTCGAGGCCGGCATCCGCCGGGGCGTTCGCGCCGATCCGGTGACCCTGCGGACCCGCGCCTTGGCCGCGACACCGCCCGTTGAGACCGCCGACCATCGCCCCGCCGACCTTGTGGACCTGGCCGGCCTCGATCCGACCATCCGTTTTGATATCCGCTATGCCGGCCGCAACAATTTCATGGGCCTGAAGCTCTATGAGCGTCCGGCGGCCTATCTGCAGCGTCCGGCCGCCGAGGCCTTGGGACGGGTGCACAGGGCCTTGGCGACCAAGGGCTATGGCCTGCTGATCCATGACGCCTACCGTCCCTGGTTCGTCACCTGGATGTTCTGGGAGGCCACGCCGGCCGAGAGCCACAGCTTCGTGGCCGATCCCGCCAAGGGCTCACGTCACAACCGCGGCTGCGCGGTGGACCTGACCCTTTATGATCTGAAGACCGGCAAGGTCGTCGAGATGCCGGGACGGTATGACGAGATGTCGGCGCGCTCCTATGCCGATTTCGTGGGCGGCACGACAGCCCAGCGGGCCCGTCGGCAGATCCTGCGCGAGGCCATGGCCGCCGAAGGCTTTGAGGTCCTGCCCGAGGAATGGTGGCACTTCGACTACAAGGACTGGCGGAGCTACGGCATCGGCACGAGGACGTTCACGGCGCTGGCATCGGGGCGCTGAGGTTTTCTGCCGTCCGCCGCAGGCAGGGCGTCCGAATCTCCTCCATCCGCTCCGTCTGCCACCTCTAGTCCTTGAAGAGTGCATGCATGGCGTCGATGGACTCTGGGCCATAGGCAACGGAGCCAACGGGGATCTTGCCGTCGATGGCTTCAATCACCTTCGCGGTCCAGATCGGCCCAAAGCCACCACACAGTTCAAGGAGTTGAATGCCCTCGGCAACCAGTCGCTTTGCGGCTACCGGACCCTGGGACGCCTTTTCGACGCCAATGGTGATCATCTCAAATGCGCCGGACCGCATGACCAACCGATGCTGAGCAGGCTCCAGACCCGCGCCGGTGACGATGAAGCCGAATTTTGTGAGGGCCATGTGTGCTCGTCCTGCTTTCGGAATAGGCGCAGCGAGCGTTTCTGCGACGCCAGCCTGCCGGAATGCCAAATCCAGAAATGGCGTTTGGCATGTCGACGAGTTTGCCAAGTCGGATCAGACCTGAAAAATGCTAATTTGGACAATGTTCAGTCCCAAAAGGCATAAAATGTTGGACCTGAAGCAGTTGAGCTATTTCGTGATCGTGGCGGAGCTGGAGAGCATCAGCCGTGCCTCGGTGGCGTTGAACATCACTCAGTCCCCGCTTAGCCGGCAGATCCAGGATCTGGAGGATCGGCTGCAGCTGAAGTTGTTCGACCGGGTGAAGCAGCGCGTGCGGCTTACAAGCGACGGGCGCAAATTCCTCGTCCAGGCGAAGGCGCTTCTGGAGGCGAGCAATCGATGTGAAGCCGCAGCTGCAGCGCTAGCGGTCGGCCAGGTGGGGCCGCTCAGGGTCGGGTACGTGGACGCTGCCGTCCATGCCGGCCTGGTCACCAGACTCCTCCACGATCTGAGCGTCAGTTCGCCTGCCCTGCGGGTTGAGCTCAGGTCCCTACGTTCAGCAGCGCAGTTGGAGATGTTAGACGACGGACGGATCGATCTTGCGCTGACCCACTCGGTGCCAGCAAGGGCTCCTGAGTTGCTGACCACATACAGGTTGATCGAGGAGCCATTTGTCCTTGCTGTTCCCAGCTGCTGGCGTCAGTCGATCAGGGGACCTGCTGCAGTTGACCTAGCTGACATGCCTTTCATTGCGCCCCCTTTGGACGAGAGGAACACATGGCGAATGAATGTACTCGACGCCTGTCGCGCCGCCGGGTTCGAACCCGACATTCGGATCGAAGCCTCCAATTTGGCGACTGTACTGGAGCTCGTACGAGGCGGAGTAGGAGCGGCTATCGTCCAGGAGTCCGTTTCCCTTTCGGGGCGGGAAGGCATTCGCTTCTACCCCTTGCCCCCACCGTTCAGGCTTAGACTGGAGATCTACGCCAGCCTGAGAAAGACCGATGAGCGTTCTCAGGCCCTCCGCAGTTGGGTTCAGTCTGCCCGCCTCCGATCTCATTGAGAGGCAGGCGCTTACAAGCCGAACAGGTCGAAGCCTGTTGCTAGGCCGTTGTGCGAGGCCGCCAAACCAGCACATCCGCTGAATGCCCCACCCCAACCTTGGCGCATATCGTCTTCACGGAACATGACCCGCACTTCGGCCGCTCATCCGGACAGAGCATCTGGCCCAGGCCGCGCTTCAACAGCCAGTGCACCTCGAACAGATCGTCGGCGGTCCAGGTTCCGGGGGCCATCCGCATCAGTGCCTGATAGGTCTCCGTGGCGTCGCCGGGCCCGACCAGCCCGATCCTTTTCGCCACCCGGTGGACATGGGCGTCGACCACGAGCGCGCGCATGGCCAGGGTGCTGAAATTGAGCACGCTGGCGGCAACCTTGATCCCGACCCCCGGCAGGCTCTGCAGCTCCCAACGCGCCTCGTCGACGGTGCGGCCGGAAAGATGGTTGAGCGACAGCCAGCCGACCTTTTGCTGGATCAGCCTCAGGGCGTGGGGCAGGTGACGTGCCTTGTCTTCGGCATGATTGACCTCGCCGAGGGCGTCGAGCACCTCACCCTCTGAGGCCTGGGCCAGGTCCTCCCAGCAGGTGAAGCTACCGCGCAACCGAAGGAAGGCGGCCCAGGAGGTCGCGTCAGGGGTTGCACCGCTGATCGAGGCCTTCACCAGTTGCGAGATCGGATCCATCCGGGCCACGGGCCGCTGGGGACCAAATTCGCAGAGCAGAGCGTCGCGGACGGATTCGAGGGGCGATCGGGACAGGCCTAGGGAGAGCTGCATGGAACCTCGCGCCGGAACATAATGAGAACATTATGCGTGGCGCGCCCGGTTGTCCACCCCAGAAGCCTAGCGCCGGGCGCGACCCCAAAGGGCGGTCACCCGGCGGCGCAGGCGGTTCCAGGCCACCTTGACCGGGGTCGGGGCGCGGGCCGGCGCAGGACGCTCCTCGGTCGGCAGTTCGACGCCGGCAAAGCCGACGATCAGGTCCCGCAGTTCGGGTTCCTGCACGCCAAGCGCGGCCTCGACCGGCGACATCCATTGCAGGGTGCGCTGGCCCTTCTCGGGCCAGGTGGCATGCTCGCCTGTCACCTCGAGCGCATAGACATCGACCTTGACCTTGCGGGCCGCGCCGCTCTTCAGGCGCTTGAGATATTCGTACTCACCAAGCGGCTGCTCAGCGATTACGCCATCCAGCCCGGCTTCCTCAAAGGCTTCCTGGGCCGCGGCGGCCGGATCACTGCGCTCCTTCATCGGCCAGCCCTTGGGGATCACCCAGCGCTTGGTTTCGCGCGAAGAGACCAGCAGGATCTGCAGGTCCGCACCCGAGCCGCGCCAGGGCAGAGCTGCGACCTGACGGCGCTTTTTCTCAGCTTGCTTGACCGGCTTATCCGTCACGTTTCCCAGCGTCCAAGGCTCGCATTCCAACAGGCGGCACGCGTGCACGCCTATAGCGCGCGTACCGGGGTGAGTCGTCGAGGCCGCATCCTGAAACAGCGCCAGAAAAGCGCTGTCAGCGGTCGCCTGCTGCCAGGTCGGGCTATCGGAGACATAGGCCGGAACAGGCCAGCCTGTGAAACCCCGATCCAGGGCCGGGGCAGGCCTCAAAGAATCATAATCCGTGATCGGATTATTGCCCGGTTTGTGGCACGGCAATGGCGTCGGAAGTCTTTTTGCAGCTGTTGGCGTCTTGTGGGCAACAGGGCTCTCGTCCTTCGCCGGCGACTGAGGCATGGTCTAGCCACAAGGAAACGATCGGGAGCCGGGCATGGCGTTCAAACTGACGATCAATGGGGAAACCCGTGAGGTCGAGGTCGAAGGCGATACGCCGCTCCTGTGGGTCCTGCGCGACAGCCTGGGTCTGGTCGGAACCAAGTTCGGCTGCGGCGCTGCCCAGTGCGGAGCCTGCACCGTGCATCTCGACGGCACGCCGGTCCGGGCCTGCATGACGCCTGTCCGCCGGGTGGGCGACAAGGCGGTCGTGACGATCGAAGGGGTCGGCAAGGACCCGGTCGGGGCGCGGGTTCAGGAGGCCTGGAAGGCCATCGATGTTCCGCAGTGCGGCTACTGCCAGGCAGGCCAGATCATGTCGGCGACGGCCCTGCTGACGGCCAACCCCAAGCCCGACGATGCGGCCATCGACGCGGCGATGAATGGCAATCTCTGCCGCTGCGCCACCTATATCCGTATCAAGGCCGCCATCCGGGCCGCCTCCGGCCAGGGAGTTTGATCATGGACGGCGAAACGCTCCGCGATCCTACCCGCCGGCTGGTCCTGCAAACCGGGGCAGCGCTCGGCGGCGGCCTGATGCTCTCGTTCAGCCTGACACCCGCCAGCCAGGCCAGTGGGGCCAGCCCCTTGAGCGCCTATGTCCGGATCGCGCCGGACGGTGGCGTGACGATCGTCTCCAAGGTTCCGGAAGTGGGGCAGGGGATCAAGACCTCCCTGCCGATGCTGATCGCTGAAGAGCTCGACGTTGACTGGTCGGCCGTCACGGTCGAACAGGCCATTGCCGACACCAAGGTGTTCGGCCGCCAGGTGGCCGGCGGCAGCATGGCCACGACCCTGGAGTATGACGGCCTGCGCCGCGTGGGCGCTGCCGGTCGGGCGATGCTGATCGCCGCTGCGGCCACCCGCTGGGGCGTGCCTGCCGAGGCCTGTTCCACCGAGCCGGGCGCAGTGCTCCACACCCCCAGCGGTCGCCGCCTGGCCTATGGCGCGCTCGCCGAAGCTGCGGCGGCCCTGACACCGCCGGATCCCAAGACGCTGGTCCTGAAAGATCCCAAGACCTTCCGGATCATCGGCCAGCGCCATCCGGGCCGGGACCTCGATCGCATCACGACGGGTCAGCCCCTGTATGGCATCGATACCCGTCTGCCCGGCATGTTGTACGCGACCTTCGCCAAGGCTCCGACCTTCGGGGCCAGGGTGGCCAGTGTCGACCTGGCCCCGGCCCGCGCCGTCGCCGGCGTCCGGGACGCCTTTGTGGTCGAGGGCGGGACCAACCTGCAGAGCCTGATGCCCGGGGTGGCCGTGCTTGCAGACAGCTGGTGGGCGGCCCGCAAGGGGCGAAGTGCGCTCGACATCAAGTGGGCCGATCACCCGACTGCCGGTCAGAGCAGTGCCGGCTTCGCCGCCAGGGCCGCCGAGCTGGCCAAGGCCCCGCCCCACCGCACCCTGCGGGCGGACGGCGATACGGAAGCGGCCTTCAAGGGCGCAGCCAAGGTGGTCAGCGCCGCCTACAGCTATCCCTTCATCGCCCATGCCAGCCTTGAGCCGCAGAACTGCACGGCCAGTTTCAAGGACGGCAAGGTCGAGATCTGGGCTCCGACCCAGAACCCGGAGAGCGGACGCAAGCTGGTGGCCGCGGCGCTCGGGATTACCGAAGCCGACATCACGATCCATCTGATCCGCATCGGCGGGGGCTTTGGCCGGCGGCTGATGAACGACTACATGGTCGAGGCCGCCGTGATCTCGAAAAAGGCCGGGGCCCCGGTCAAGCTGGTCTGGACCCGCGAAGACGACACCCAGCATGACTTCTACCGGCCGGGCGGCTGGCACAACTTCACCGCAGGCCTCGACGCCAAGGGCGATCTGGTCGGCTGGCGGGACCATTTCGTGACCTTTGGCGAGGGCGAGCAGTTCGCCACGGCCGCCGGCATGAATGCCACCCAGTTTCCCTGCCGCGCGGTGGCCAATTATCGGCTCGATGTCTCGGTCATGCCCCTGGGCGTCCCGACAGGGTTTCTGCGGGCACCGGCCAACAATGCCTTCGGTTTCGTGATCCAGAGTTTCATCGACGAACTGGCGGTTGCGTCCAGGCAGGATCCCGTCGCCTTCCGTCGCAAGCTGCTGGGCGAGCCGCGCCTGCTGGGCGAAGCCGGGCAGGGCGACGCCTTCCACACCGGCCGCATGCGTGGTGTGCTGGATCTTGTCGCCGAAGAGTCCGGCTGGGGCCGCAAGACGGCCAAGGGGACCGGCCTCGGCATATCCTGCCACTACAGCCATCTGGGCTATGTGGCTGTGGTCATGGAGGTTTCTGTCGCCAAGGGCGGGGAACTGAAGATCAAGAAGGTCTGGGCGGCGGTCGATGTGGGCTCGCAGATCGTCAATCCGGGCGGGGCCGAGCAGCAGGTCCAGGGCTCGATCCTCGATGCCATCGGCAGCACCCTGCACCAGGCGATCACCTTCGAAGGCGGTGCCACGGTCCAGGGCAACTATGCCGACCATCCCCTGCTGCGCATGACCGAGGCCCCGCCGATCGAGGTGCATTTCAAGCTCAGCGACAACCGGCCCACCGGTCTGGGCGAGCCGGCCTATCCGCCGGCTCCGGCCGCCCTGTGCAATGCGATCTTCGCGGCCACGGGCAAGCGCATCCGCTCACTGCCGATCGGGGATCAACTGACCTGAGCTCCAGGCCTCCGCGCGACGTTTGCAGGTCCGCCTGAAACGGCTATCGGGTGACGGGAGGCTCAAGATCCTTGGGTCCTGAGCCGCTCACAGCAAGGTCATGCCATGTCCACAGTCACGATCGTCAGCCATCCGCTGGTGCAGCACAAGCTGACGCGGATGCGGGACAGGACAACCTCGACCAAGACCTTCCGTGCCCTGATGCGCGAGACGGCGACCCTGATCTGCTATGAGGTGACCCGCGACCTGCCGTTGGACGAGGTGCAGATCGAGACCCCGGTGGCACCGACCACGGCGCGCGAAATCGCCGGCAAGAAGCTGGTCTTCGCGCCGATCCTGCGGGCCGGTCTCGGCATGGCAGAGGGCATGCTGGACCTGGTGCCCTCGGCCCGGGTCGCCCATGTCGGCCTCTATCGCGATCCGGAGTCGCTGGAGGCGGTCGAGTACTACTTCAAGGCCCCCCAGGACATCGCCGGCCGTCAGGTCATCGTCGTTGACCCGATGCTGGCCACCGGCCATTCGGCCATTGCCGCCATTTCGCGGCTGAAGGCAGCCGGAGTCACCGACCTGCGGTTTGTCTGTCTGCTGTCAGCCCAGACCGGCATCGACAATCTGAGCGCCGCCCACCCAGACGTGCCGATCTGGACGGCGGCCATCGATCCCGAACTCAATGACCATGGCTATATCGTCCCCGGTCTCGGCGATGCAGGCGACCGGACCTTCGGTACCCGCTAGTTCGGCAAGGCCTTGACGAAGGCCTTTACGACGCTGGCCGAATTGTCTGAGGCCAGCTGCAGGAAGGTGTGCATCTCGTTGGCCTCATCGCCGCCGCCCGCCAGGTCCGACAGGCTCCGGAAGGCGATGAAGGGCGCGCCATTGGCATAGGCGACATGGGCGACGGCGGCGCTCTCCATGTCGACGACCCGGGCCTGAAAGGTCGCGCGGGCATATTTGCGGTAGGCGGCATTGTCGAGGAAGACCGGGGCAGAGATGCCGTTGCCACCGACTACAACCTTGGGGGCATGGACCAGGCATTGGCTGGCCACGCAGCGGGACAGTGGCGCGGTCGGGGCGATCGCGCGTGCCGTTTCCAGCATGGTCTTGTCGACCGGGAACCAGCGACGCCGTTCGGGCGGCGCGTCACCGCGGGCAATCATGATCGAGCGGGGGATCATCATGCCGAAGGCCGGCAGGTCGTCATTGCGCATGGACGCCGAGAGCTGGAAGCCGCTCTCGGTCTCTCGGGCAAAGGCCGTCTCCAGGTTCTGGCTCCACTGGTCGGCGACGATCACGTCACCGATGTCGAGGCTCTCGTCGACCCCGCCGGCGATCCCCGAAAAGACGATGCGGCTGATGTTGAAGCGGTCCAGGGCCAACTGGGTGGTCATGGCGGCATTGACCATGCTGACGCCGCTGAGGAACAGCACGACAGGCTTGCCCTCCAGTTCGCCCGTCACGAAGGTGACGCCTGCCGCCGTATAGCGCTTTTGGTTCTGGGTGGCCGAGGCCAGGGCCTTCAGCTCGGGCGGGAAGGCGGACATCACCGCAATGCGTGGCGCTTCATCGAAGCGCTCGGCGGCTGAAGCCGGCAGTACGGCGATCAGGCACAGGGCCAAGGCGGCAAGCAGGCGCATTTCGAAACTCGCTGGGACCAGAGGGTCTACGCCAGCACGGCGTTGAAGGCCTGGACATAGCCCGTCGCCGGTTCTGGGCCAATTGTCGATGGACTGACCTGGCCCTGGGCACAAGCGCAGCCCTCCTGGCCGGAACACCATCGCCAAACGACTGAGATAGAACTCCCGGCATCAAACAGTGCTTTAGTGGGAGGTGTCAGTGTGATTCATAATGGTTCGAATGCCATCCCGCCCGACTTGGAATCCGCTGGCCCTTCAAGTCGCTGCTGCCGCCGTCCTCGGTGTGTTGGTGGCCTTGCTGGCCTATGTCTGTATCGAGCTTCCCCGTGATCTGAAGCAGATCGCGCCGCTCTGGCTGGCCAATGCGGTCGTGCTGACAGTGTTGCTCCGCACGGATCGACAGCGATGGCCCCTGTTGATCGCCTTTGCCCTGGCGGGAAACATCGCCGCCAGCCTGCATGCCGGCGGCCAGATTCCCGTGGTGCTGGGACTGAGCGCCGCCAACGGCCTGGAATATCTGCTGGCGGCCACGGTCCTGCGCCATCAGCTAGGCCGCGACCTGGATGTCAGTCGGCCGCGTGACCTGACCTGGATCGCCCTGATCTGCGGCCTTGTCGCGCCCTTGGCCTCAGGTCTGGTCGCTGCCACGGTCCTCTTTATGGGCCGCGCCGTCGATCCCGGACATACCCTGATCAATTGGGGCCTGGCCAACGCCCTGGGCCTGATGCTCCTGACGCCCTGCCTGCTCGCCACCCGGCAGGCGCGGGCCTTGCTGGCCGAGCGGCCGATCACCCGCAATGGGGTGATCGCGCTGGTGGTGCTGGTCCTCACCGTCCTGCTGGTTTTCACCCGACCCCGCTATCCCTTGCTGTTTGTCATTCCACCGGTGCTGGCCTTTGTGGCTCTGGAGATGGAATTGCTCGGCGCGGCGGCGGGCATTGTGATCCTTACCCTTTTGTCGATCGGCTTCACGGCCCTGGGCCTTGGACCCATCGCGCAGTTTGCCCAGGCACCTGCCGAACGGTCGCTGCTTCTGCAGATCTTTCTGGTCGTGGCGGTCTTTGCCGCCCTGCCTCTAGCAACGATCAATGCCCAGAGGCGTCGCCTGCGCGATGTGGCCCAGGAGCAGAAGCAATGGGCGGAAATGGCCGAAACCCTCGCCGGCGTCGGCTATTGGCGACATGATCTGGCCACCGATGCGATCACCTGGTCAGAACAGATGTACGTGATCTTCGGCGTCGAGCACGGCACCTCGGTTTCTGGTGGCCGGTGGCTGGAGTCGATCTATCCGGATGATCGCACCGAGGCCCAGAACCAGTATTTGGCGCTTCTCGAGTCAAGGTCATCCAGCACGACGATCCTGACCCGGATCATACGCCCGACCAGCGAAATCCGTTATCTGACCGGCAACATGGTGGTTGAGCGCAATGCTGATGGCCAGCCTGTCACCATCTTCGGCGTCCTGAAGGATGTCACCCTCCAGAGAGCGGCCGATCGTGCCATCGTGGAAAGTGAAGCCCGCTTCCGGATGCTGGCCGAAAATGGCAGCGACGTTCTCGCCCACTCCGGCCTGGACGGCCGGTTCACCTATGTGTCGCCGTCGGTGGAGCTTCGTCTGGGCTACCGGCCCGAGGAACTGATCGGGCGAAGCACGCTCGATTTCATTCACCCGGACGATGTTGCCTCCGTCCAGCAGGCCGTCCGCGCCCAGATTGAGAGTCGCGGGACAGCCCAGCCCGAACGGGTCGAGTATCGATCCCGACACAAGGACGGGCGAGAGATCTGGTTCGAGGCTCGCCCAACCCTGGTGCTGGATCCGGCCACGGGCAGGATCGACGGGGTCACCGACATCATCCGGGACATCACCCATCGCAAGCGCCTGGAACAGGAGTTGCGTCAGGCCCGAACCGATGCCGAGGCGGCGGCCACCGTGAAGGGCGAGTTCCTGGCCAATATGAGCCACGAACTGCGGACGCCGCTGACGGCGGTTCTCGGATTCACCCAGCTGGTCGAGGCCCAGCCGGAACTCAGCGAGATGACGCGGGCCTATGTCGATAGGGTCTCGAATGCGGGCAAGGCCCTGCGCGCGACCGTCAACGACATCCTGGACTTCTCCAAGCTCGAGGCCGGTCAGGTTGACATCAAGCCACGCCCCATTTCGCCGGCGGAACTGGCCCGTGAGGCCATGGAGCTCTTCGAGGCCCAGGCCCGCAACAAGGACCTCGTCCTGACCCTTTCTGGCCTCGACCGGACGCCCGAGCGTGTGCTGGTGGATCCCGACAGGCTCAGACAGATCTTGCTCAATCTGATCGGCAATGCCGTGAAGTTCACCGACCAGGGCGGGATCGAGGTCGTTGGGAGCTTTGACCCGCTCCGCGAGCGCCTTGGCTTCTCGGTCATCGACACCGGGCCCGGCATGCCGGCCGACCGGGTGGGCGAGCTGTTTCAGAGATTTTCCCAGGTCGATGGCTCCCTGACCCGCAAGCATGGCGGGACGGGTCTGGGACTGGCCATCTGCAAGGGCCTGGCCGAGGCCATGGGCGGCCAGATCGGTGTCGACAGCCGCGAAGGCGAAGGGTCGCGGTTCTGGTTCGAGATCCCCGCCCCGGAAGTCGATGCGGAGGAGGTCGAGGGCTATGACAGCGAGCAGAGCCTGTTCCTGCCCGACAGCTGCCGGGTCCTGATCGTCGATGACAACCGCGCCAATCGTGAACTGGTCCGGGCCATTCTGGGTCCCTTTGGTGCCCAGATGACCGATGCGGCCGACGGCGACGAGGCTATCTCGAGCGCCAGTGAGGCCCCCTTCGACGTGATCCTGATGGACCTGCGCATGCCCAGGGTCGATGGCCGCTCGGCCGCCGTCCGGATCCGCCAGGGGGGGCGCAACGCCAGAACGCCGATCCTGGCTTTTTCAGCCGATGCCTCGACCCTGGCGGTCGACGATGTCTTCGACGGCCAGATCGTCAAGCCGGTCTCGACCCAGGGCCTGATCGTGACCCTCGCCAAGACCCTGGCGACCGGCCGGGTCTGAAGGTCCGCGGGCTAGTCGGACTCCGGCAGACGGAAGGCGCGCCAGGCCAGCAGGGCCCATCCCGCCAGGAAGGCCAGGCCGCCCAGCGGTGTTATGGCCCCCAGCAGCCGGGGCGCGCCCAGGGCCATGGCATAGAGGGAGCCCGAGAAGATCAGGGTTCCGGCCAGGAACAGGCCGGCGACCAGGCCCATGCTGCGGGCCCCTGCGCGGCTGAGGCCAAAGGCGGCGAACACCGCCAGGGCGTGGACGATCTGATAGTGAGCTCCGGTTCTCAGCCATTCCGCCGGTCTGGCCGCTTCGACCCCGTGGGCGGCAAAGGCCCCCAGGGCGACCGCGCACAGGCCGCTCAGGGCCGCCAGGCCGGTCCAAGTCTTGGGTGTCCAGCCCGGCATCGGCTTACGCTCCGTCACGGTTGCAATCGCTGGCCGCGACCTTAACGTTGTTCACCTGCCCGTAAAGCCGCTCCCTGAGAGAGCCAGGCGCGGGCAGTCGGGAGGACGGCATGGCGCTCACCTGGGGCGACGACTATCCGATTCACCAGACGCCGGAGCCTGTGGCCTATGCCGGCACGGATCGGAACTTCTATGACCGCTATTTCTTCAACGGCTACGCCCTCGACGGGGACGGTAGCGACCTGTTCTTCGCTGCGGCGTTCGGCATCTATCCGCATCTGAACATCGCTGATGCCGCCTTCTGCGTCATGAAGGACGGCCGGCAAGTCAATCTCCATGCCAGCCGCTGGCTGAACATGGAGCGCATGGACCTCAACGTCGGCCCCATTCGCATCGAGGTTCAGGTCCCGCTGCAACGCCTGAAGCTGGCGGTTGAAGCCCCGGACGAGGGGATCCGCGCCGAGATCGTCTTCGAGGGCCGGGCCTTTCCGATTGAGGAGCCGCGGTTCATCCGGCGCAATGGCCCGCGCACCTTCATGGACTATACCCGCCTGACCCAGAACGGCCGTTATAGCGGCTGGATCGAGGTCGACGGCGTCCGTTCCAGTGTCGATGGCCATGTCGGGACGCGAGACCGCTCCTGGGGTGTGCGCCCGATCGGCATGCGCGACCCACAGGAGGCCGCACCGCCCCTGCCCATGCAGTTCTTCTGGCTATGGTCGCCCTGCAATTTCGACGATGGCGGTCTGTTCTTCCATACCAATGATGACGACCTCGGGCGTCCCTGGAACCGCAGGGCCCTTTGGCTGGGCGACGGCGGCCGGGAGGACGGGGAGGGCGAGTTCGAACAGTCGGTCTGCGCCATCGACTGGCGCTCAGGGGCCCGGCACGCCCGCGCGGCGACCCTAGATCTGGGCGCGGGCGGGCAATTGTCCATCGCGCCCCAGGCCGAGTTCTACATGCTGGGTCTCGGCTACGGCCACCCGGTCTGGGGGCACGGCCTCAATCATGGGGCGCTGAAGGTGGCGCGCGAGGACTTCGTGACCGCCGACCTTGACCGGCGCATGCCCCATCACCTCCATGTCCAGGCTCTGAGCCGGGTCACCTTTACCGACGCCGAGGGGCGCACCCGGATCGGGCGCGGCGTCTTCGAGCAGCTGGTCCTGGGCCCCCACGCGCCTTCGGGCTTCAAGTCGATCCTGGATCTTGCCCCATGACCCTGGCCGAGCGGCTCGAAGCCTATCTGACCCGTCATTTCGCGACACCGACCGTCGTGCGGGATCTGTCCCGCATACCGGGCGGGGCCAGTCGCGAGACCTATCGCTTTGATGCGATTGTCGACGGGCAGGTCCGTCCGCTGATCCTGCGGCGCGATCCGCCCGCCAGCCTGATCGAGACCGATCGCAGCCTGGAATATCTGGCCTTCGAGTCCTTCCATGACCGCGCGCCGGTGCCCAAGCCCATCGTCCTGGAATCGGAAGGCGCTGAGCTGGAGCGTCCCTTTTTCATCATGACCCGCATCGACGGTGGTGCGGCGGCCTCGCCCTTCACCGTCCAGCCCTACGGCCCCCACGCCCAGGCCATCGGGGAGGCCTTTTTCGGGGCCCTGGGAGCCATTGCAGCAACCGAGCCGGCGGGGCTGCCCCTGGCCAGGGCGGCGATCGCCCCGGAGGCGGAAGATTGCTGGCGTGTGGCGCTGGATCACTGGTCCGCCGTGATCGAGGCCGATGAGCAGCATCCCCAGCCGATCGTGCGGGCGGCGATCCGCCGTCTGCGTCGGGCACCGCCGCCGCCGGCCGCCGCTGTTCGGGTGGTGCATGGCGACTATCGCACCGGCAATTTCCTGCATGACGGCCAGGGCAGGATCCTGGCCATCCTTGACTGGGAAATGGCCCATCTGGGAGATCCACTGGAGGACCTGGCCTGGGCGATCGATCCCCTCTGGGGCCATTATGACGAGGGGCGGGTCACCGGGATGATCCCTCGCGCCGAAGCCCTGGCGATCTGGAGCCGAACCAGTGGCCTGGCGGTCGATCCGGCGGCCCTGGCCTGGTGGGAGTTGTTCAGCGCCGTAAAAGGTCAGGCGATCTGGACCTCGGCGGCGCGGGAGTATCGCGACGGCGGCTTCAAGGACCCGGTCCTCGCAATTTCCGGCTGGTACACCGCTCGCCGGCACGATCAGATCCTGGCCGCTGGCCTCATGCGACTGGAGGGCCTGTCATGACCCCGAGCCTGCCCGATATTCTGGTCGGCAACTTCCTGTGCGTCGCCGAGCCGCCGCCGCCGGAGTCTGCCGGTGAGTTCATGGCCGGCAAGGTCGCCGTGGTGGCCCTGCTGTCGCTGCTGGCGGCGCAGGAGGCCGAGCGCGGGCTCGCGGCCAGGGTCTGGGAAAACGCCACCCTGCGCGCCGTGCTGAATGAGGCTGCGCCGGTTTATGGTCAAGCCTTTGCCGCAGCCGCCTCCGACGCCCCGGACGGCGACTTCACCCTGGCGGCCCTGGATCGCAGCAATGCGGTCCTGCGGCGGTCGCTGATCGCCCTGCATGAAGTCGTCGAGGTCGCCCGCGATACCGCAAGGGACCAGGCCATCCTGCGCCTCTATCAGGACATGGCCCACGCCCGGCGACTGGACATGCCGCCCTTGCCGGGGCGCTAGGCTCTATTTCTTGTGCTTGAGGTGTTCGGCCTGTTCTTCGGGACCGATGTCGAGGAAGGCCGGCGCAGCTGCGTTGTATTGGCCGGTCCCGTTGAGATCCATGACCACGCTGCGGTGGCCCTGCCAGATCATGTGCACGGCCACATAGAGCACGATGGCCAGACCGACGAAGCCGATCCAGCGATGCTTTTGCAGCAGGCTGGCGATGGCCGAGGCGGCGACGCCCATCAGGATGATCGAGAGCAGCAGGCCAAAGACCAGGATGCCGGGATGTTCCCGGGCAGCCCCGGCCACGGCCAGGACATTGTCGAGTGACATCGAAACGTCCGCGATCAGCACCTGGATGAAGGCCTGCTTGAAGCTCTTCACGGGCTTGGCGCGGGGCTCGGTCGTGGGGTCGTCATCGATGGACGCGACAGCGTCGGCCTGGTCGTGGGTGGCCTGCTCGCGCAGCTCCCGCCACATCTTCCAACAGACCCAGAGGAGCAGGACTCCGCCGGCCAGGAGCAGGCCGATGACGCCCAGCAGCCAGGTGGTGATCAGGGCGAAGCCGATCCGCAGAACGACTGCCGCCCCCAGACCATAGAGGATGACCTTGCGGCGATCCTTGAGCGGCAGGCCGCCGGCCGCGAGGCCGACTGCGACAGCATTGTCGCCGGCCAGCACGAGGTCGATCATCAGAACTTGCAGGAAGGCCATGAACGGGCCTTCCAGCCCGCCCGCCTGGGCGATCAGAGTGTCAAACATGACCCCTCATGCGGCAGGGCGGGCGGCGTTGCAAGTCCGACCTAGTGGTGGGCGGGCTCCAGTTGCTTGCCGTGGTGCGCGTCGTGGCCGTGATCGGCCGCAGCGTGACCGTCATGCGCATGGGCGTCGTGGCCGTGGTCATCGTGGCCATGATCGTCGCCATGAGCCTCATGGCCGTGAGCGTCATGGCCATGGTCGTCGTGGTGACCATGATCATCATGACCCGCAACCGGGGTAGCGGCGGCCACAGGCGTCACATGGGCGACGTGTGCGGCCGGGGCATGCGGATCCGGATGGGCAGCCGCATGCGGATCGGCGGCCTGGCCATGATCGTCGTGGGCATGATCATCATGACCATGGTCGTCATGGCCGTGCTCGCCATGGGCTGCATGGTCGTCATGATGGCCGTGGTCATCATGGCCGGACACCGGCGTCGCAGCGGCGGGGGCTGCAGCGACAGGGGCCACATGGGCGACGTGATGGGCCGCGCCATGGTCGTCATGGCCATGGGCGTCGTGACCATGGCTGTCGTGGCCGTGTTCGTCATGACCGTGGGCCGCGCCGTGGTCGTCGTGTCCGTGGTCGTCATGGCCATGCTCGCCGTGGTGAGCATGATCGTCATGGTGGCCGTGATCATCATGGCCGGAAACCGGCGCGGCAGCGACCGGCGCGACATGGGCGACGTGATGGGCGGCACCGTGATCATCATGACCGTGGCCGTCATGGCCGTGATCGTCATGACCATGCTCGTCGTGCGAGGGGGCAGCATGACCGTGGTCGTCGTGGCCATGGTCGGCGTGGCCGTGATCATCATGGCCATGGGCGTCGTGGCCATGGTCATCGTGAGCATGGCTGACCGCCGTGGCCACAGCCGCACCGGTGGCCGCGGCGACCATCGGATTGACATAGGACACATGGGCCGTGGTCGGGCCGCTATCGGCCTCCATCTCGTTGCGGCCATAGTCGGTGAGCGTGCGGAACTTGCGGCGCTGCTCGGCCTTTTTGCGGCCGGCGGCGGCATTGCGCGAGATGATCGCCAGGATAAGCACGGCGAGCAGAACCAGGGCACCGCCCAGAACCGACTTCAGAGGCGTAGCACCCAGGCCGGGCAACGTCACCTTGCCGTCGAGGCCCGGGAGATTGAGCTTCGCCAGCAGACCGCTGGTCTTGGCCTTGGCTTCTTCCTTCAGCGGGGCGACCCGCTTGACGATCTCACCCAGGGAGAAGGCCTGGCTCGGCTTCACGCCGTTCAGTTCGACGCCGAAGTCCGACTTCAGTTCGCCCTTGGCATCCGCACCGGGCTTGACCTGCCAGGCAAAGCTGGTCGGCTCGCCGGGCTTGATCACCGCAGTCTGCTGACCGCTCGGGGTGACCTCATAGCCTTCGCCTTCCAGCTTGGCATAGGCGCTGGTGGACTTAGCGGCCTTGCCGAGGCCGAGTTTCGCGGCCTGGGCCTTGATCAGGTCGCCGAGGGTGGCGGGCAGGGACAGGGTGACCTGTCCCGCCTCGCCCTTGCCCAGGCTGTCTCCAGCAACCAGGACTGCACCCTTGGTGGCTTCCGGGGCCACGGCGGACTGAAGCTGATCCAGCTTGGTGACCGGCTTGGTCGCGACGGCGGCCGGGATGGCCGGGGTCGGAGCCTTGGCCAGCGGCGCGGCCGGCTGGGCCGGTGCGGCGGCCTTGATCACCGGCGCGGGGGCGGGGACGGTCGCCGGCTTGACTGCGGCGATGGTGGTGGGCTTGGCGGCCGGCTTCGCGGCGGGAGCCGGCGACGATGCGGTGCGGTTGGCCGGTGCTGCGGCAGGGCGCGGGGCGTAGCGAACCGCGCGACGTTCCTTGGGATTGGCGATCGGACGCATGGCCGTGACCAGGGTGCCGTCCGGGCGACGCCAGGTCTTGAGGTGGGCGTTGGAGCTGGGCGGGAGGACGGTGGCGGACGGAGCGGCCTTGGGTGCCGAGGCCGAGGCCCCAAGCAGACCGTCCGGCGCCGCTCCGGCGTCCGGGGCCGGTGGAGCCCCCATCAGATCCGGCGCAGTCGCCGCACCCGATCCGGTCTGGGCCGAGGGCGTTGTGGTGTCCACATCGCCCGCGCCACAACCAGCCAGTACCAGGACGCTGAGTGCCGAAGCACTCAGAGCCGCCAAACGCGTATGTCGTCCAAACATCGGGTCCCCCGATCCCATGCTAGATTCCCCCCACCGAGCAGCGCTCGCGGAACACTAGTCCGTGAGGAAAGCATGAGCTTGCGACGAAATCAAAACGGTTAAGCGAGATTCACGAATTGAATTCACCCCCGACGGGAAATTCGCGACGTCTCATAGAGTGCAATCGCCGCCGCGGCCGAAACATTCAGGCTTTCAAACCCGCCCGGCATGGCGATTTTTCCCATGGCATCACAGTGTTCCGCCACCAGTCGGCGGACACCTTCACCCTCCGAGCCCAAAACGAGTACGGTCGGGGTTCCGTCCAGAACCACCTCGAGGGTTTCCTCGGCTTCGCCGGCCAGGCCGATCGCGCGCCAGCCGAGCTCGGCCAGTTCTTCGAGGGCGCGGGACAGATTGACCACGCGTGCATAGGGCGTCTTGTCGATGGCCCCGACGGCCGTCTTGGCCAGCACGCCCGAGAGGGTGGGGGCGTGTCGGTCCTGCAGGATCACCCCCCGCGCACCGAAGGCGGCGGCCGACCGGAAGATGGCACCGACATTCTGCGGGTCGGTGATCTGGTCCAGCATGACCAGAAAGCCCTCCGCAGGCGTGCCCAATTCAAAGATCGACAGGGGTTCCGGCTCGTCGATCTTCAGGGCCAGGCCCTGGTGTGCCGCGCCCTGGGGCAGCTGACGTGCGATGTCGGGACCTTCCAGGATCTGCAGACAGGGCAGCTTGGCCAGGTGGGGCGCGAGTCGTTTGGCCCGGTCAGGGGTGGCCAACAGACGCTTCGGCGCGGGGCGCGCAGGGTTGGCCAGGGCCGCCTCAACGGCGTGAATCCCCCAAATCCAGTCCTTTTCGTCGTTTCCGCCCTTCGAAAAGCCTTGTTTATTCCGTGACTTGTGAGGAAAATCACGTCCTGACGCAGAAGGCTTCCGGCGGTCGTTGCGTTCGGAATGAGAGGACACTATAAGACGCGCTCCGATTTGGGGCCCTGAGGGTTTCCGCGAGCCAGGACGGCGCTGCTTTAGCACTGACCGTCCGAGTTCAAGGAGGCCTTTGTTCCTTTTTCGTGACGACCGGTTCGCCGGGCGTGGCGCAAGAGGAGGGTCGCATCGCGGTTGCTCAACGCGCGCTGGGGGAATGTCCCGAGTGGCAAAGGGGGGGGACTGTAAATCCCCTGGCGTACGCCTTCGTAGGTTCGAGTCCTACTTCCCCCACCACGCGCGTTGAACCGCTGTGAAGCGATCGCCACAGGACGCCAAAGCCAGAGACCGGGAGCCGACCGCGACCCCGCAGCTAGGCGGGTATAGCACAGTGGTAGTGCAGCAGCCTTCCAAGCTGAGGATGCGGGTTCGATTCCCGCTACCCGCTCCAAGCTCCCTCAATAACGACATTCATTCATAGCCGCCGGCGCGCAAGGTAGAGACCATGGCCAAGGAAAAGTTCGAACGCACTAAGCCGCACTGCAACATCGGCACCATCGGTCACGTTGACCATGGCAAGACGACGCTGACGGCTGCGATCACCATCACGCTGGCCAAGTCCGGCGGCGGCAAGGCGATGAACTACGCCGACATCGACGCTGCGCCGGAAGAAAAGGCCCGCGGCATCACGATCAACACCGCGCACGTGGAATATGAGACGGCCAACCGTCACTATGCCCACGTCGACTGCCCCGGCCACGCCGACTATGTGAAGAACATGATCACCGGCGCGGCGCAGATGGACGGCGCGATCCTGGTGGTTTCGGCCGCTGACGGCCCGATGCCCCAGACCCGCGAGCACATCCTGCTGGCCCGTCAGGTCGGCGTTCCGGCCCTGGTCGTCTACATGAACAAGGTCGACCTGGTCGACGACGAAGAGCTGCTGGAACTGGTCGAGATGGAAGTGCGCGAGCTGCTTTCGTCCTATGACTTCCCGGGCGACGACATTCCGATCACCAAGGGCTCGGCCAAGGTCGCCATCGACGGTGGCAACCCCAAGATCGGTGAAGAGTCGATCTTCGCGCTGATGCAGACGGTTGACGACTACATCCCGCAGCCGGCCCGTCCGCTGGACCTGCCGTTCCTGATGCCGGTCGAAGACGTGTTCTCGATCTCGGGCCGCGGCACCGTGGTCACCGGCCGTATCGAAAAGGGTATCGTCAAGGTCGGCGAAGAAGTCGAAATCGTCGGCATCCGTCCGGTTCAGAAGACGACCTGCACGGGCGTCGAAATGTTCCGCAAGCTGCTGGACCAGGGCCAGGCTGGCGACAACGTCGGCGTTCTGCTGCGCGGCACCAAGCGCGAAGACGTCGAGCGCGGCCAGGTTCTCTGCAAGCCGGGTTCGATCACCCCGCACACGAAGTTCGTGGCTGAGGCCTATATCCTGAACAAGGAAGAAGGCGGCCGTCACACCCCGTTCTTTACCAACTATCGCCCGCAGTTCTACTTCCGCACGACGGACGTCACCGGGATCATCAAGCTGCGCGAAGGCGTGGAAATGATCATGCCGGGCGACAACGCCGAGCTGGACGTCGAGCTGATCACCCCGATCGCCATGGACCAGGGCCTGCGCTTCGCCATTCGCGAAGGCGGCCGTACGGTCGGCGCCGGCGTGGTTGCCAAGATCGTCGAGTAATCGACCGGTCTTCAGCGACAAGCTGATCTAAGCGAAGGCCCCGGCGGAAACGCCGGGGCCTTTTGCTGTTCTAGGGCTTGTCGGCCACGCGGGGCGCTTCCATGTCGCGACCGCCCTGGTGGAGCACGAGCGCCGTGGCCGGCTTGTCACCGGTCTGCTTGAAGCTGATCCGGGCGTCGAGGCCCACCGCCTGGAACTCGCCTGGGGCGGTGGCGACGATCTGGATCGGCCCCTGGCCGGTGGCCTGGGTGATCAGCCTGTCCCCGTCGCGGAACACCTTGAGAATGAAGTTCGGTGCCAGGGCGTAGGACCCGACATAGGTGTCCACGGTCGCCTTCGGTACGGCTATGGCCTTGGGGAGCGCGTAGGTCCCGAAGCACAGGCCCGCCAGGTTGTTGGCCATCGGCGTCGAGGGTGCGGCCTGGAAGTTCGACAGCACAATCGTGACCAGGCCATCCTTGGGGTATCGGTTCATCGCGGTGCTGAAGCCGTTGATGCCGCCATTGTGCGACACCCGCTCATGGCCGTCCTGCACGGCGATGCCCCAGCCGAAGCCGTAGTGCTCGAGGTTCTCGGTCCAGGCCGCCTTACGCGAGGCCTCGGTCAGGATCTTGCCGTCCGTCAGGGCGGTGTTCCAGATCAGCAGGTCATCGACGGTCGAATAGAGCGAGCCCGCCGCATAGGGCAGGGTCATGTCCAGATAGTCGGCGTTGCGCCAGCCGCCCTTGCCCGGCTCATAGCCCGAGGCGCGTTTGGGCAGGACATCGCCGCTGACATCGTAACCGGTGCTCTTCATGCCAAGCGGCTGGAAGATGTGCTGGCTCAGATAGCCGGCATAGGTCTGGCCGGAAGCCTTTTCGATGATGTAGCCCAGCAGGATGTAGCCGGTGTTGTTGTAGGCGAACTTGCTGCCCGGCACGAACTCCAGCGGCTTGTCCTGGGTAAGCCTGACGATCTCCTCGGGCTTCAGCGGCTTCTTGGACGCACCGTTCTCGAAGAAACCCGGGAGGCCGGTGTAGCTGGGAATGCCCGAGGTATGGTTCAGCAGGTGTCTGATCGTGATCTTCGACCAGGCGGCGGGGGCCGGGGCGTAAAACTTCGATACCGGATCATCGATCGACAGCTTGCCGGCCTCGGCCAACTGCAGGATCGCAGTCGCGGTGAACTGCTTGGTGAGCGAGCCGAGGCGGAACTTGGTTTCGGGCGTGTTGGGAATATCCCATTCGCGGTCGGCGGCTCCGTAGCCTGCGCGCAACAGGGGGACACCGTCCTTGGCCACCAAGACGGTGCCGCTGAATACCCCGTTGTCCACTTGCTGGACGACCAGAGCCTGGGCCTGGCTGGCGAAATCAGGTGTCGCGCAGCCTGGGCCGGCGGCCAAGGCAGGTCCGGCCATCAGCAGGCCCGTCGCGCCGAGCGCCAGCATCGAGATTTTCATGAGATCGTCCCCTGGGTTGAAGCCCAAGCATCACCTTGCGGCAGCTGCACCGCAATTTAAGGATGTGTAACCTTGGGTACCCTCTCATCCCTGACCCGTCCTGCGGCGCTTTGTGCTCTCCAGCCTCGCCTTGACACGGCCGACCTCGCGGCCAGCAATTGTCGTGACGGGGGGGCGCGCGGCGCGATAGGCTGGTGATCATGCCGATGCCCTCCGTTACCCACCGCGCCGCCGTCCAGTGGCGGGCCGGTGCCGAGATCCAGCTCCTTGAACGCGCCGTGCCCGACGAGGTCGCGGTGGGGCTGTCGTTCAACGGCCGACCTCACACGGTGCTGATGGCGACGCCGGCCGATATCGAGGATCTGGCGCGGGGCTTCACTCTGACCGAGGCCATCGCCGGGGCGGGCGATATCCTGGCGATCGAGATCACCGAGGCAGAGCTCGGCCTGATGGCCGACGTGCGGCTGGCTCCTGCAGCCGCCCCGCGCAAGGCCCGGCCACGCACCCTGGAGGGACGGTCCAGCTGCGGGCTGTGCGGCGTGCAGCGTTTGACTGACGCCGTGCGGCCCTTGCCGCAGGTTGGCGAGGGCAGGGCCGTGGCGCATCAGGCGATCCAGCGGGCGTTGGACGCCCTGGCCGAAGCCCAGACCCTGGGCCGGCTGACGCGGGCGACCCACGCCGCCGCCTTCGCGGATGTTGAAGGGCGCATCCTGCTGTCGCGCGAGGACGTGGGCCGGCACAACGCCCTGGACAAGCTGGCCGGGGCGATGGCCGCCAGCGGTCTCGACGCCGACGCCGGCTTTGTTCTGGTGACCAGCCGCTGCTCGTTCGAGATGATCGAGAAGACCGTCCGTATCGGCTGCCCGATCCTGGTGGCGGTGTCGGCGCCCACCGATCTGGCCATCCGCAAGGCGGAGGAGGCGGGTCTGACCCTGGTGGCCCTGGCCCGGTCTGACGGCCACACGGTGTTCACCCGCCCCGACCGCCTGGTCGAAGTCGCGTTGGAGAGCGCCTGATGGCTGATGCCAAGATCCCGGGCGTTCGCGCCTATGACGGCCCCGCCGGGGGCTGGGGCGCACTGAAGGCCGTCGCCGGCGCCCTGGGCGATCAGGCCACGGTGATCGAGGGCGGACGCACCCTGCTGTCGGCCAACCAGCCCGAGGGCTTCGACTGCCCCGGCTGCGCCTGGCCCGACCCCAAGCACACCAGCTCGTTCGAGTTTTGCGAAAACGGCGCCAAGGCCGTGGCCTGGGAAGCGACCAGCAAGCGTGCTTCGCCCGAGGTGTTCGAACGTCACACGGTGAGCGAACTGCTGACCTGGAGCGATCACGCCATCGAGGATCTGGGCCGATTGACCGAGCCCATGGCCTATGACGCCGCCAGCGACCGCTATCTGCCGATCAGTTGGGACGAGGCTTTCGCGCGGACCGGTTCGGCCTTGCGGGCCTTGGACAACCCCAACCAGGCGGAGTTCTACGCCTCAGGCCGGGCCTCCAACGAGGCGGCGTTCCTCTATCAGCTGCTGGGCCGCCGGTTCGGGACCAACAATTTCCCCGACTGCTCCAACATGTGCCACGAGCCGACCAGCGTCGGCCTGCCGGACTCGATCGGTATGGGCAAGGGCTCGGTGACGCTGGAGGACTTCGACCACGCCGACCTGATCCTGTGTTTTGGCCACAATCCCGGCACCAACCATCCCCGGATGATGGGAACCCTGCGCGAGGCGTCCAAGCGCGGCGCGGCGATCCTGGCCTTCAATCCGCTGCGCGAACGTTCATTGGAAAAGTTCGCCTCGCCCCGGGACGCGATGGAGATGGCGACCCTGTCGTCCACCCCTATCGCCTCGGCCTACTACCAGCTGACCATCGGCGGCGACGCCCTTGCGGTGCAGGGCATGATGAAAGCGGTTCTGGCCCTGCAGGCCGTGGATCGCGACTTCATCTCCGAGCACACCGCCGGCTTCGAGGCGCTGGTCGAGGCGCTGGAGGCTCTGAGCTGGGCCGAAATCGAGGCGGGCTCAGGCCTGTCGCGCGCCCAGATCGAGGAGGCCGCCGGCGTCTATGCGCGGTCCAAGGCCACGATACTCTGTTACGGCATGGGGCTGACCCAGCACCGGGACTCCTCGGGCACGGTGCAGCAGCTGGTCAATCTGCTGCTGCTGAAGGGCAATATCGGCCGGCCGGGGGCGGGGATCTGTCCTCTGCGGGGTCACTCAAACGTTCAAGGCGCGCGCACGGTCGGGGTGGCCGAGAAGCCGGTGCCAGCCCTGCTGGACTCCCTGCGCGACGTGTTCGGCTTCGAGCCGCCGCGCGCTCACGGCCACACGGTAGTCGAGGCCATCGAGGCGATGGAGCGGGGTGAGGCAAAAGTCTTCCTGGGGCTGGGGGGCAATTTCGCGGTGGCTGCACCCGATCCGATCCGCACCTTTGCCGCCATGCGCCGGCTGGATTTCGCCGTCCATATCGCCACCAAGCCCAACCGCACCCATCTGCTGGTCGGCCAGGAGAGCCTGCTGCTGCCGTGTCTGGGCCGCACCGAGATCGACATCCAGGCCGGCGGCCGCCAGGCGGTGACGGTCGAGGACTCGATGTCCATGGTCCACGCCTCAAAGGGCCTGAACGCGCCGGCCTCGGACCAGCTGAAGTCGGAGCCGGCCATCGTCGCCGGCATCGCCAGGGCCGTTCTGGGCGGGGATGACGCCGTCGACTGGTCGGGACTGGTCGCCGACTATGACCGCATCCGCGACCTGATCGCCCGCGTTTTTCCGGGCACCTTCGACAACTATAATGAGCGCATCCGCGTTCCCGGCGGTTTCCGTCTGCCGGTGCCGCCGTCGGACCGGATCTGGAAGACCGCCTCGGGCAAGGCCAACTTCATGGCGCATGCGCCGAAGGCCGGGGATCCCCGTCAAGGCGATCCCGATGTGATGATCCTGACCACCCTGCGCAGCCACGACCAGTACAACACCACGATCTATGGCCAGAATGACCGCTATCGCGGGGTGTTCGGCCGGCGCGACGTGGTGTTTGCCCATCCCGACGACATCGCCGCGCGGGGACTGTCTTCCGGCGACCGCATCGATCTCGCCGCCGCCTTCGACAGCAGCGGCGAGCGGGTGGTGCGCGGCTTCACCGTGGTGGCGCGTGACCTGCCCCGGGGCTGCCTGGCCGCCTACTATCCCGAGACCAATATCCTGGTCGAACTGGAGGATCGCGACACGCGCAGCGGCACCCCGGCATACAAGTCCGTGCCGGTCCGGCTGCGCGCTGCGCGGGACGGGGCCTGCAACTAAAGCGGTTGTTAGGAAAGGTCGCTGTAACCTCCCGCAACTTTGGAGGAGCGGGCTTTGCGCGACGGGGTTTCCGTGGAGGCGGTAAAGGTGTCAGAGCTGGGCACGCTCGAACGCGCCCGGTGGAACGCCCTGCGTCTGGCCAATCCCTTGCTGGGCAGCCCCTATTTCGACCTTCGCTACCTTGACGTCGCCGGCCAGATCGCGCCCGGCGCGGCCATCGCCGTGATCCGGCGGGGCGACCAGATCGAGGGTTTCCTGCCGTTCCAGCGGCGTGGCCTACTGATCCAGCCCCTGGCCGCGCCGATGAGCGACAGCCATGGCCTGGTCGCGTCCGCAGACACCAGCCTGGACCTGGCTGACATCCTCAGAAAGCTCGGTGCCGACCGCGCCCGTTTTGGTGGATTGATCGGTCCAGGAACGAACGAGGGGCGCGGTCTTTCGGTGCGCCACGCCATGGCCGCCGACCTCTCTGACGGTTTCGCGGCCTATGAGGCCGGTCGCAGCGCGGGGTTCCTCAAGGACAAGCGCCGGCGGCTTCGGGCGCTCGAGCGTGACCACGGGGCCGTGAGCTTCAGCTTCAGTGCCCCCACCGCCGCGATGCTGGACCGGATTATCGCCGGAAAGCGCCAGCAGTTTCGTCGGACCCACCAGTACGACATCTTCGCCTGCGGCTGGACCGGCGCCCTGCTGCACCGCCTTGCCGGGGCTGGGGAAGCCGACTTTGGCCTGAAGCTGGCGGTTCTGCGCGCCGGAGACGCGATCGTCGCGGCCGAGCTGGGCCTGACCAGCGGAGATCGCCATCACCTGTGGTTTCCGATCTACGATACGGCCTATGCGCGCTATTCGCCGGGCAGTCTGATGACCCTGGAAACCCTGCGCGTCGCTGCGGAGCAGGGGATTGCCAGGGTTGATTTCGGACCCGGCGGCGAAGCCTACAAGCGCGATTTTGCCGAGCCGGCCGAGCCGGTGTTCGAAGGCATGATCCATACACGTCCCCGAGCCGTCGGACGGACCGGCATTTCTGGGCTGACACGCCTGTCGCGCCGTTTTGACAGCATCACCGGCTGTGAGCCGGGGCTGGTGGGGCAGGTGCGGGGCGCTTCCTCCTTTGTCACGGCCATGTCGCGGCGCCATCCGCGCGTCGGGGCGGGCGTCGGCCTTGGGGTCGGCATTGGTCTCAGCCTCTCTCTTTTGGCCGAATAGGGAGCTTTCGTGCCCGATCTGATCGCCGCCTGGTCGCCCGAGCAAAAGAACGCCTTCGGCAAGACGCCAATCACCTTTCAGCACAAGCTTCCGGAGTCGCGTCTGTTTGAGGACGAGGCCCTGGCGCGGGTGCTCGACGCCTATCCGGCCGAACTCTACGACATCAACCTGTTCGACTTCGACGCCGACGGCCAGCACACCATGCGCACCGGCGCGCGGGGGCGGCGTTCGGGGCGGGAGGTGCTTGAGGGCGTCAAGGAAGGGCGCATCTGGGTGCAACTGCGACGGGCCGAGTCCTGGTATCCGAAACTGGGCCCACTCATCGAGGAGGCGTTTGCCGGGATTTCGGGTCAGGCGAAGGGCTTCAGGCCGATCCAGCTGAATGGCCAGCTGATCCTGTCGGCGCCTGGTGCCAAGGTGCCGTTTCACGCCGATGCGCCCGGGGTGGTGTTGTTCCACCTGCGCGGCCGCAAGCGGATCTGGATCTATCCGCCGGACGAGACTCACATGCCCCAGAAGGGCATGGAGAACATCCTGCTCAAACAGCAGACCGAGGACTTGCCCTACCGCCGCGAGATGGACGCCGCCGCTCAGGTCTTCGACCTGGAGCCCGGCCTGGCCGCCGCCTGGCCGCTGCACGCGCCGCACCGGATCGAGAACCTCGGGACGTTCAATGTCTCGTTGTCGGTGGACTATCAGACCTGGGAGTCCCGCCTGATCAATGGTGCGCACTATGCCAACGGCGTGTTCCGGCGCTGGGGCCTGCCCGTGGCGGCGATGGGCAAGACCCCGGCCTTGGCCCGGGCCGCCCTGTGGGCAGCGTCTCTGGGCTTGAAACGCGCGCGTCTGGTCGAGGACCGGATCAAGGGCTTCGAGCGCAGTTTCGAACTGGGAATGGACGCTCCGCCTGAAACGCGACTTCGGGCCGAAACATGACAACGCGCTCATGACGACTAATTAAGTCGTCTCGCCCGGCCTGCGCCGTTAGCTTTCCCTCATCAACGCCATCCGACAGGGGAAATATCTCGATGCGCGCACTTCTTGTTCTGGCCGCCGGCGCGGCCGCCCTGGGTTTCGCGGGTGCCGCCTCGGCCGCCCCTTCGGTGCGGATCAAGGATGCCGTCGCCCGCGTCGTGGTGATCCCCGAGGCCCGCACGGACATCAAGGTCGAGTTTCTCACCACCAACAAGAGCCTGCCGCTGACGATCCGTCAGAATGGCGCGGACGTGACCGTCGATGGCGATCTGCGCCTGAACCGGATCCATGCCTGCAACACCGCCATGGGCAGGACCACGGTCAAGGTGCGCGGGGTCGGCGAGGTGAACTGGGATGACTTCCCGCAGATCGTCATTCGCACTCCCATGCAGGCCGAAGTGTCCGCCAGTGGCGCGGTCTTCGGTAGCATTGGCCGCAGTGACAGGCTTGAACTGGCCAATGCCGGCTGCGGTGACTGGGTGGTGGCCAATGTGAAGGGCGGCCTGGAAGTCAGCCAAGCGGGTTCCGGTGACACCAGCACCGGGACGGCAGGTTCTGCTGAAATCAATATCGCCGGTTCCGGCAATGTGCGGACCCAGGAAGTCGCCGGTGATTTCACCGTGGCCATCGCGGGCTCCGGCAATGCGGGCGCGGCCAGTGTCGGCGGCAAGGTGGACATCAGCATCGCCGGGTCGGGTGATGTGTCGATCTCCGGGGGGCGCGCCACGTCCATTGATGTCAGCATCATGGGCTCCGGCGACGTGAACCATGACGGTGAAGTGGGCGATGTCGATGTCTCGGTGGCCGGATCGGGCGACGTGCGCATCGCCCGGGCCACAGGCCGGGTCAGCAAGTCGGTTGCCGGGTCAGGCGACGTCTTTATCGGCCACTAGGGCCTCCGGCCGCAGGGCCTTACTCACACTCTATATACAGCGTGCACGTTCTCAGGTCCCGGGGCTCCCCTCCCGTGGACCTGAGGGCCATGCCAGGGGAGGCGGCTTCCCGGATCGATAGAGCGCCATGCGCCAGCGATCCAAGACGCCCGGGGTCCAGCCCCAGTCACACACGCTCCATCTATCAATCAATCCCTCCCTCCCTCACTCAGCTGGCTCGGCATGAGCCCGGTACGGCCTGCCAGGACCAGGCGCGCGAAGGCTTTTGACAGCGCCATGACAGTTCAGGGGTTGCGGCCCGGGGGCTGGGTGCCTATCCAGAAGCGGCTCGCCGAGTCGCCCCACATTGTGGTGCGGAAAGGCAAGCGGAGCGCTTGACGAAACCGGATTCGGAACGTACAAGCGCGCCTCTGTTGGACCGGCTGTGAACTTTCGAGTTCAAACGCGGTTCGCGAGACGCCCGGACATAGCGCCAGCAACCCACTTTCGAGCGGGGGCGCAATATCTGGTCATCAACCCCCACGGGCAACCGTGAGGGTCATTTGTTTTGCGGACGCTGCGTGCGGACTCTTTCGGGAGTTCGAGTTGGTCTTTGAAATGGTTCGAGACGCGGGCGCAGCCCACTAGGAAACCGAGCGATATGGATCGTCAGAACATCCGCATCCGGCTCAAGGCCTTTGATCACCGCGTGTTGGATCATTCCACGCGCGAGATCGTCAATACGGCCAAGCGCACAGGTGCGACGGTACGGGGCCCGATCCCCCTGCCCACGCTTATCGAGAAATTCACCGTCAACCGTTCGCCGCACGTCGACAAGAAGTCGCGCGAGCAGTTCGAGATCCGTACGCACAAGCGCGTTCTCGACATCGTTGACCCGACTCCGCAGACCGTGGACGCGCTGATGAAGCTCGACCTGTCGGCCGGCGTTGACGTCGAAATCAAGCTGTAAGGAGGGCCCGCTTTATGACTCTCCCCGCACAACGCACCGGCGTGATCGCCAAGAAGCTGGGCATGACCCGCTTCTTTGACGAAGCTGGTCAGCACATCCCGGTCACCGTCCTGTCGCTCGACGGTTGCCAGGTCACCGCTCAACGGACCCAGGAGAAGGACGGTTATACCGCCCTGCAACTCGGTGCCGGCGCCAAGAAGCCCAAGAACACCTCCAACGGCATGCGTGGCCACTTCGCCAAGGCCTCGGTCGAACCCAAGCGGGTCGTCGCCGAGTTCCGCGTCGAAGAAGCTGCCCTGATCGAAGTGGGCGCGGAAATCACCGCAGACCACTTCCTGGCCGGCCAGAAGGTCGACATCCAGGGCGTCACCGTCGGTAAGGGTTTTGCCGGCGCCATGAAGCGCTGGAACTTCGGCGGTCTGCGCGCCACCCACGGCGTCTCGGTCTCGCACCGTTCGCACGGTTCGACCGGTCAGCGTCAAGATCCGGGTCGTACGTTCAAGGGCAAGAAGATGGCTGGCCACCTCGGTCAGGAAACCGTCACCACCCTGAACGTCACCGTCTGGAAGGTCGACGTCGAGCGCGGTCTGATCCTGGTCAAGGGCGCTGTCCCCGGCCACGAAGGCAGCTACGTGAAGGTTCGCGACGCGATCAAGAAGGCCGCTCCGGCCGACCTGCCGCGTCCGGGTGCCTTCCGCAAGGCTGGTCAGGCTCCGGTCGCCGCTGCTGCTGAAACCCCCGCTGAGGAAGCCCCTGCGGCGACGACCGAAGAGGGCGAAGGCTAATGAAACTCGACGTCATCAATCTGGACGGCGGCAAGGCCGGTTCCGTTGATCTCGACGACGCCATCTTTGGCATCGCCGACATCCGCGGCGACATCCTGCAGCGCGTCGTCACCTGGCAGCTGGCCAAGCGCCGCTCCGGCAACCACAAGATTCAGGTCCGTAACGAGGTCTCTCGCACGGGCAAGAAGATGTACAAGCAAAAGGGCACCGGCGGCGCCCGTCACGGTTCGCGCCGTGCGGCCCAGTTCGTCGGCGGCGCCAAGGCTCACGGCCCTGTCGTCCGCAGCCACGCGTTCGATCTTCCCAAGAAGATCCGCGCCATGGCCCTGCGTCACGCCCTGTCGTCGAAGGCCAAGTCGGGCTCGATCGTCGTGCTGGACAGCGCCGTTCTGACCGATCCGAAGACGGCCGCCCTGCGCGCCAACTTCGAAAAGATCGGCCTGAAGAACGCTCTGGTCATCGTGGGTCCGGAAGTGGACGGCAACTTCAAGCTTGCCGCCCGCAACATTCCGAACATCGACGTGCTGCCGAACGCCGGCCTGAACGTCTATGACGTGCTGCGTCGCCACACCCTGGTCCTGACCAAGGACGCGGTGGATGCGATCTCGGCCCGTTTCGCTGAGAAGGAAGCCGCGTAATGGCCGCAACCGCCCGCCACTACGACACGATCCTGTCGCCGGTGATCACCGAAAAGGCCACCCTGCTTTCCGAGCAGAACAAGGTTGTCTTCCGCGTGGCCGCCGATGCGTCGAAGGACGAAATCGCCGCCGCAGTCGAAGAGCTGTTCAAGGTCAAGGTCACCAAGGTCAACACCATGGTCACCAAGGGCAAGACCAAGCGCTTCCGCGGCATCATCGGACGTCGGTCCGATGTCAAAAAAGCCATCGTGACCCTGGCCGAAGGCCAGTCGATCGACATCACGACGGGGCTCTAATCAGATGGCCTTGAAGCACTTTAATCCGACCAGCCCGGGCCAACGCGGCCTGGTCCTGATCGACCGCAGCGAGCTCTACAAGGGTCGTCCCGAGAAGAAGCTCGTTGAAGGCCTGACCAAGTCGGGCGGTCGCGGCGGCAACGGCCGTATCGCTGTCCGCTTCCGCGGTGGCGGCGCCAAGCGCCTCTATCGTCTGGTCGACTTCAAGCGTCGCAAGCAGGGCGTGGCTTCGGTGGTTCGTATCGAGTACGACCCCAACCGCACCGCCTTCATCGCCCTGATCAAGTATCAGACCGATGGCGAACTGGCCTACATCCTGGCTCCGCAGCGCCTCAAGGTTGGTGACGAAGTCGTCACCGCCGACAAGGTCGACGTGAAGCCGGGCAATGCCTCGCCGCTGCGGACCATGCCGATCGGCACGATCATCCACAACGTCGAGCTGAAGCCCGCCAAGGGTGGTCAGATCGCGCGTTCGGCTGGTGCCTATGCCCAGCTGGTCGGTCGTGACGCCGGCTATGCCCAGATCCGCCTGAACTCGGGCGAGCTGCGCATGGTTCTGGACACTTGCATGGCCACCGTCGGTGCGGTCTCCAACCCCGACCACATGAACGAGAACCTCGGCAAGGCCGGTCGCGCTCGTCACATGGGTCGTCGTCCCCACGTTCGCGGCGTCGCCATGAACCCGGTCGACCACCCCCACGGTGGTGGTGAAGGCCGGACCTCGGGCGGCCGTCACCCGGTGACCCCGGCTGGTAAGCCGACCAAGGGTGCCAAGACCCGCGTCAACAAGGCCACGGATAAGTTCATCATCCGTTCGCGCCACAAAGCGAAAAAGGGCCGCTAAGCCATGACCCGCTCCGTCTGGAAAGGCCCGTTTGTCGACGGGTACCTCCTGAAGAAGGCCGACGTCGCTTTGTCGTCGGGCCGCAAGGACGTCATCAAGACCTGGTCGCGTCGTTCGACGATCATGCCGCAGTTTGTCGGTCTGACCTTCGGCGTCCACAACGGTCTCAAGCACGTCCCCGTAATCGTGTCGGAAGACATGGTCGGTATGAAGTTCGGCGAGTTCGCTCCGACCCGTAACTTCCCCGGTCACGCCGCCGACAAGAAGGCGAAGAGGAAGTAGGCCATGAGCCAAGCTAAACAACCTCGCCGCCTGCCGGCCAACGAAGCGATGTGCAAGGTTCGCACCCTGCGCACCAGCGCTCGCAAGCTGAACCTGGTTGCTCAGTCCATCCGTGGCCTGAACGTCCAGCGCGCTCTGAACGAGCTCGAATTCAGCCACAAGCGTATCGCTCAGGACGTCCGCAAGGCGCTGTATTCGGCGATCTCCAACGCTGAAAACAACCACAACCTCGACATCGACTCGCTCGTCGTCGCCGAGGCCTATGTGGGCAAGAACCTGGTGATGAAGCGCTTCTCGCCGCGTGCTCGCGGTCGGGCTACGCGCGTTGAAAAGCCGTTCTCCGAGATCACCATCGTGGTCCGCGAACTGGGTGAGGCCGCCTGATGGGTCAGAAAGTCAATCCGGTCGGGCTTCGGCTCGGCGTAAACCGCACTTGGGACAGCCGTTGGTTCGCCGACGGCGACCAGTACGGCAAGCTCCTGCACCAGGACCTCGCGGTCCGGGCGATGCTGAAGAAGCGCCTGTATCAAGCCGGCGTCTCGCGCATCATCATCGAGCGTCCGCACAAGAAGTGCCGCGTCACGATCTATGCCGCCCGTCCGGGCGTCATCATCGGCAAGAAGGGCGCTGACATCGACAAGCTCCGCAAGGACCTGTCGGTGATGACGGAGGGCGAGGTTCACCTGAACATCGTCGAAATCCGTAAGCCTGAAACCGACGCCCAGCTGGTGGCCGAGTCCATCGCCCAGCAGCTCGAGCGCCGGATCGCCTTCCGTCGCGCCATGAAGCGGTCGATCCAATCGGCTGTCCGTCTTGGCGCCAAGGGTATCCGCATCAACGTGTCGGGCCGCCTCGGCGGCGCTGAAATCGCGCGTATGGAATGGTATCGCGAAGGTCGCGTGCCGCTCCACACCCTGCGTGCCGACATCGACTACGGTTTTGCGGAAGCCAAGACCACCTACGGCATCATCGGCGTGAAGACCTGGATCTTCAAAGGCGAAGTGCTGGAGCATGACCCGATGGCGCTCGACAAGCGTCTGGCCACTGAGTCCGGTCCTGCCGGCGAAGGTGGTGGACGCGAGCGCGGCGATCGTCCCGACCGGGGCGACCGCGGCCGTCGCGATCGGGGCTAAGGATAGAGCGCTATGCTGTCACCGAAAAAAACTAAGTATCGCAAGCAGTTCAAGGGACGCATTCATGGCGTTTCCAAGGGCGGCACCCTGCTGAACTTCGGCTCCTACGGCCTCAAGGCTGTTGAGCCGGAACGCATCACCGCTCGCCAGATCGAAGCGGCTCGTCGGGCGATCACTCGCCAGATGAAGCGCCAAGGTCGCGTGTGGATCCGCATCTTCCCCGACGTGCCGGTCACCGGCAAGCCGGCCGAAGTCCGGATGGGTAAGGGCAAGGGCGCCGTGGATCACTGGGCCGCGCGCGTTGCGCCGGGCCGGATCATGTTCGAAATCGACGGCGTGCCGGACGATATCGCTCGCGAAGCCCTGCGCCTCGGCGCGGCCAAGCTGCCGATCCGTACCCGTGTCGTCACCCGCATCGACGCTGGTGCGGCTCTGGAGGCCGAAGCGGCATGACCAAGATTGCTGACATCCGGGGTATGACGCCCGACCAACTCGCCGAGCAGCTGCTCAGCCTCAAGAAGGAGCAGTTCAACCTGCGCTTCCAGGCCGCGACCGGTCAGGTGGAAAAGACCCACCGCGTTGGTGAGATCCGCAAGGATATCGCCCGCATCAAGACCGTGCTGCGCGCCAAGGCCGCGGCTTAAGGAGAACGATATGCCCAAGCGTATCCTCGAAGGGGTTGTCGTCTCCGATAAGGGCGACAAGACCGTAGTGGTAAAGGTTGAACGGACCATCGTTCACCCGCTGCTCAAGAAGATCGTGCGCCGCTCCAAGCGGTACCACGCTCATGACGAGTCCAACGCGTACAAGACCGGCGAATCCATCAAGATCGTCGAGTGCGCTCCGAAGTCCAAGCTGAAGACCTGGGAAGTCCTTCCCAAGGTCTCGGCTTAAGTCTGGAAGGTTTAAACCATGATCCAGATGCAAACTAACCTGGAAGTCGCCGACAACTCCGGCGCTCGCCGGGTCATGTGCATCAAGGTGCTGGGTGGCGCAGGTCGTCGCTACGCCAGCGTCGGTGACGTGATCGTCGTGTCCGTGAAGGAAGCCATTCCCCGCGGTCGCGTGAAGAAGGGTGACGTGCTTCGCGCCGTCGTCGTTCGTGTCAACCAAGGCATGAAGCGCAAGGACGGTTCGCTGATCCGCTTCGACAAGAATGCTGCGGTCATCGTCAACAAAGCGAGCGAGCCGGTCGGCACGCGGATCTTCGGCCCGGTTCCCCGTGAACTGCGCGCCAAGAACCACATGAAGATCATCTCCCTCGCCCCCGAGGTGCTGTAATGGCTGCCAAGATCAAGAAGGGCGACCGCGTTGTCGTCCTGGCGGGCAAGGACAAGGGCAAGCAAGGCGCTGTGTCCCAGGTTCTACCCAAGGAAAACCGCGTTGTCGTGGAAGGCGTGAACCTGGTTCAGCGTCACACCAAGGCAACCCAGGCCGATCCGCAAGGCGGCATCAAGAGCAAGGAAGCCGCGCTGCACGTCTCGAACGTCGCCATCGTGGATTCCAACGGCAAGCCCACCCGCGTCGGCTTCAAGATTGAAGGCGACAAGAAGGTGCGCGTGGCCAAGACCACGGGCGAGGTGATCAATGGTTGATCAAGCTTACGAGCCGCGGCTGAAGTCCGAATATCGCGCCCGCATCCGCGCCGCGATGAAGGAACAGTTCGGCTACACCAACGAAATGCAGATCCCCAAGCTGGACAAGATCGTCCTGAACATGGGTATCGGCGAAGCTGTTGCGGACTCCAAGAAGGCCCAGACGGCCATCAAGGACCTCACCCTGATCGCTGGTCAGAAGCCGGTCGCCACCAAGGCCCGCAAGTCGATCGCTGGCTTCAAGCTGCGCGAAGGCATGATCGTGGGCGCCAAGGTGACCCTCCGCAAGGACCGGATGTACGAGTTCCTCGACCGCCTGGTCACGATCGCGCTGCCGCGCGTGAAGGACTTCCGCGGCCTGAACGGCAAGAGCTTCGACGGCCGTGGCAACTATGCCATGGGCCTGAAGGAGCACCTGGTGTTCCCGGAAATCAACTATGACCAGATCGAACAGATCTGGGGCATGGACATCATCGTCTGCACCACTGCGAAGTCCGACCAGGAAGCCAAGGCGCTCCTGAAGGAATTCCAGTTCCCGTTCACGAATTAAGAGCGGGCAGGGAAACACACCATGGCCAAGAAAAGCGCCGTCAATCGTAACGAGATGGTCAAGACCCTCGTCAAGCAATTCGCCGACAAGCGCGCTGCGCTGAAGGCAATCGCCAACGACGAGAGCCTGCCGCTCGAGGATCGCTTCGAAGCTCGTCTGAAGCTCGCGAAGCTCCCGCGTAACTCCTCCGCCGTTCGCATCCGTAACCGGTGCGAAGTCACGGGCCGTCCGCGCGCCTATTATCGCAAGCTGAAGATGAGCCGTATCGCGCTCCGCGAGCTCGGCTCGTCGGGCCAGATCCCCGGCCTCGTCAAGTCGAGCTGGTGAGGACGATCATATGTCGATGAACGATCCCCTGAGCGACCTGATCGCTCGTATCAAGAACGCCGCCACGCGCAAGCGCGCCAAGGTTGCGACGCCGGCTTCCAAGCTGCGCGCCCGCGTCCTGGACGTGCTGGCCGACGAAGGCTACATCCGCGGCTACTCGCTCGTCGAGAAGCCCGGTGCGTTCCCCGAATTCGAGATCGAGCTCAAGTATTTTGACGGTGAGCCCGTGATCGCCGAGATCGCACGCGTGTCCAAGCCGGGCCGCCGCGTCTATTCGTCGATCAAGGACCTGAAGCCGATCAAGAACGGCCTGGGCATCTCGATCCTTTCGACGCCGAAGGGCGTCATGTCGGACTCCGCCGCACGCGACGCTAATGTCGGTGGCGAAGTCCTCTGCCGCGTCTACTAGGCGCGGGAGGGAAAGAGCATGTCACGTATCGGTAAGAAGGCCGTCGCAATCCCCAAGGGCGTCACTCTGACGCTCGAAGGTCAGACTGTTTCGGTCAAGGGCCCCAAGGGTCAACTCTCCTGGACCGTTCCGGAAGAAATCGAGATCAAGGTCGAAAGCGATGAGCTGACCCTGACCCCGCGGAACGAAACCACCCGCGCCAAGTCGATGTGGGGTCTTTCCCGCACGCTGGTCGCCAACATGGTGCACGGCGTCACCACCGGCTTCGAGGAAACCCTCGAACTGGTGGGCGTTGGTTACCGCGCCGCGATGAAGGGCACTGCGCTCTCCATCCAGCTCGGTTTCAGCCACGATGTGGATGTCGAGGCTCCGGCCGGCGTCACCTTCGCGGTTCCGAAGCAAACCGAAATCAAGATCGCCGGCGCTGACAAGCAGGCGGTTGGCGAGATTGCCGCGAAGATCCGTCGCATTCGTCCGCCCGAGCCCTACAAGGGCAAGGGTGTCCGTTATGCCGGCGAGAAGGTTCGCCGCAAGGAAGGCAAGAAGAAGTAAGCCATGGCGCTCACACCTCGCGAATCCGCCGTGCGTCGTGCCCAACGCACCCGCACCCGCCTCAAGGCTCTGTCCAACGGTCGTCCGCGTCTTACGGTCTTCCGTTCGTCCAAGAACATTTACGCCCAGATCATCGATGATGAACGCGGCGTGACCCTGGCTGCCGCTTCCACCCTCGAAGGTGAAAGCAAGGGCGGCAAGGACAAGGACGCGGCAGCCCTGGTCGGCAAGCTCGTCGCCGAGCGCGCGATTGAAAAAGGCGTCAAGGACGTCGTTTTCGATCGCGGCGGCTACATCTTCCACGGTCGGGTGAAAGCCCTGGCTGACGCCGCGCGCGAAGCCGGCCTCAACTTCTAAGGGAAACATCATGGCTCGTGGTGACCAACAGCGCGGTGAAGGCGGTCCTCGCCGGGACCGTCGCGACCGCAACGCCCCCGAAGAGCGGGTCGACAGCGACATCGTCGAAAAGCTCGTTCACATCAACCGCGTCGCCGCCACCGTTAAGGGCGGCCGTCGCTTCAGCTTCGCTGCTCTGATGGTCGTTGGCGACCAAAAGGGCCGCGTCGGCTTCGGTCATGGCAAGGCACGTGAAGTGCCGGAAGCCATCCGCAAGGCGACCGAAGAAGCCAAGAAGACCATGGTCCGCGTTCCCCTCCGGGAATCGCGCACCCTGCACCACGACGGCTACGGCCGTTGGGGCGCTGGCAAGGTCATGATGCGCGCTGCCCCTCCCGGCACGGGCGTCATCGCCGGTGGTCCGATGCGTGCGGTTCTCGAAACCCTGGGCGTCCAGGACGTCGTGGCCAAGTCGACGGGTTCTTCGAACCCGTACAACATGGTTCGCGCCACGTTCGAGGCCCTGAAGGTTCAATCGTCGCCCCGCCAGATCGCCGCCAAGCGCGGCAAGAAGGTTGGCGACATTCTCGGCCGCCGCGCCGACGGAGCTTCGGCTCCGGACGCCATCGAGGGCTAAGACATGGCTGAAGTCAAAACCGTCAAGGTTCGCCAAACCGGCAGCCCGATCCGTCGCAACAGCATCCAGCGCGAAACGCTGGCTGGTCTGGGTCTCAACAAGCTGGGCCGCGTGTCTGAGCTGGAAGACACCCCTTCGGTTCGCGGCATGATCCGCAAGGTCCAGCATCTGCTGGAAATCGTCGAGTAGGTCTGCTACGAGACGCCGAAGTCGCCACCCCGGTGAAAGCCGGGGTGGTTTTCGTTTGAACGGCGGCTTCGGCGGCCCTTCGGGCGAACCCCTTTTTCAAAGCCGAGTCTGGCCCTCAGCCAGGCGCAGATCTCCAAGGAGAGGCACATATGACCAAACTTAATGAACTCGCTCCGGCTCCCGGTTCGACCAAGGGCCGCATGCGCGTCGGCCGTGGCCCGGGTTCGGGCAAGGGCAAGACCGCCGGTCGCGGTGTGAAGGGCCAGAAGGCACGCTCGGGCGTCGCCATCAACGGCTTCGAGGGTGGCCAGATGCCGCTCCACATGCGTATGCCTAAGCGCGGCTTCAACAATCCCTTCCGCCTGGACTTCGCCGAAGTGAACCTGTGGCGCCTCGAGCAGGCCGTCGAAGCCGGCAAGCTGAAGGCCGGTGCCGAGGTTTCGGTGGCTGACCTGGTCGCTGCCGGCGTGATCCGTCGCGAGCTGGACGGCGTCAAGCTGCTCGGCAAGGGCGAAATCAAGTCGGCCCTGAAGCTGACCGTCTATTCGGCGACCGACGCGGCCATCAAGGCTGTCGAAGCTGCCGGTGGTTCGGTGACCGTGACCAAGAAGGTCAAGGTCGAAGCCGAATCCAAGGCCTGATCGATATAGCTGTCATCCCGGACGGCCGTCAGGCCGGACCGGGACCGTGGCCTGGTTCGGTGTCCTGCATGGTCACTGCGCCGGGGCCCGTTTCGCCGGGATGACAGTTCTTTTCGAGGCTCGCCGTGACATCACGGCGAGCCTCACCTATTTGTGGCTCAGTATTAGAGTCGTGGGGAATTGAATGGCCTCGGCCGCCGAACAACTCGCAGCCAATATGAATTTCGCGTCGTTCCAAAAGGCGACCGAACTTCATAAGCGCATCTGGTTCACGATCATCGCCTTGGTCGTCTTCCGTCTCGGCACTTATGTGCCGATCCCCGGCATCAATCCGGACGCCTTCGCCAGTGCCTTCGCCGGCCAGTCGAAGGGCATCCTGGGCATGTTCAACATGTTCTCGGGCGGTGCCGTTGAGCGGATGGCGATCTTCTCGCTGAACGTCATGCCCTATATCAGCGCCTCGATCATCGTGCAGCTGATGGGCTCGGTGTATCCGCCGTGGGAAAAGCTGAAGAAGGAAGGCGGCGAAGCCGGCCGCAAGACCCTCAACCAGTACACGCGCTATCTGGCCGTGATCCTGGCCATTGTGCAGTCGTTCTCGATCGCCGTGGGCCTGCACAGCCAGGCCGGTCTGGTGTTCGAAGGCATCAGCGCACCGTTCTTCATAGCCTCGACCGTTGTGGCCCTCACGGGCGGTACGATGTTCCTGATGTGGCTGGGTGAGCAGATCACCAGCCGTGGCGTGGGCAACGGCGTCTCGCTGATCATTTTCGCCGGTATCGTGGCGGGCCTGCCGCGTGGCATCGGCCAGCTGCTAGTGCAGTCGCAGACCTCGGGCAACTATGTCCCGCTGTTCGTGATCGTGGCCCTGGCGGTTGCGGCCGTCTGGGCGATCGTCTTCATCGAGCGCTCGCAGCGCCGCCTGCTGGTTCACTATCCCAAGCGCCAGCAGGGCAATCGCATGATTGGTGGCGACACCTCGTTCATGCCGCTGAAGATCAACACGGCCGGTGTGATCCCGCCGATCTTCGCCTCCAGCCTGCTGCTGCTGCCGACGACGGCCATGGGCTTCCTGTCGACAGCGAACCTGCCGCCCTGGGCTGGCTGGCTGCCGGCCACCGTTGGGGCCCTGCAGCATGGCCAGCCGGCGTTCATGATCCTCTATGCCGCCCTGATCATCTTTTTCTCGTTCTTCTACACCTCGGTGGTGTTCAATCCTGAAGAGACGGCCGAGAACCTGCGCAAGTATGGTGGCTTCCTGCCGGGCATCCGGCCGGGCAAGCGGACGGCGGAATATCTGGACTATGTCCTGACCCGCCTGACCGTGATCGGCGCGGCCTACATCACGGCGGTCTGTATCATGCCGGAGATCATGATGGCGGGGCTGGGAGCAACCCAGTTCGCCCTCGGGGGAACCTCAGTGCTCATCGTCGTGACCGTGACCATGGATACGGTCGCACAGATCCAGTCCCAGTTGCTGGCGCACCAGTACGAGGGTCTGATCAAGAAATCGAAACTCCGCGGCAGCAAGGGCCGCTAGGATTTCAGCCTTCTGGAAGCCGGTTTGTGACAAAACCGGCTTCCGTTTTTTCCGCCCGCGCTCTAGGTCTGCGGGGAGGGTGACCGGGCGAAGACCCGGCGACGCGTGAAGGGACATTCATGAACTTGATCCTGTTCGGACCGCCGGCGGCGGGGAAGGGGACCCAGGCCAAGCGGCTCGTCACCGAGCGTGGCATGGTTCAGCTTTCAACGGGTGACATGCTTCGTGCAGCGATCGCCTCGGGCTCCGAGCTTGGGGCCCGGGTCAAGGGCGTGCTTGACCGGGGTGAACTGGTCACGGACGAGATCGTCATTGCCCTGATTGAAGATCGCCTGCCCGAGGCCGAAGCGGCCGGTGGCGCGATCTTTGATGGCTTCCCCCGGACGGTGGCCCAGGCAGAGGCTCTGGACAAAATGCTGGCCGCTCGCGGCCAGAAGATCGACCTCGTCCTCCGACTCAAGGTAGACGAGCCCTCCCTGGTGGAGCGGATCTCGAAACGATTCGCCGAACAGGGCCGCCCGGACGACAATCCCGATGTCTTCGTGACCCGCCTGGCGGCCTACAACGCCCAGACCGCGCCTCTGCTGCCCTACTACGAGGGGCAGGGGAAGCTTAAGGAGCTGGACGGCATGGCGGACGTGGAAACGGTCGCTGCCTCTATCGACGCTGCCCTTTCGGGTGTGGCGTAAGACATTTTCAATTCGTTGATTTTCGGCGGATTCAACCATTGACGGCGGCGCAACGATCCCTATAACGGGGCGCTTCCGCGAAAGGGCGCGATCTGTGCGCGCCGGACTGGGTCGAAAGACCGGGCCGGGCGCGCCGTTCGCGTCTTTAGTGCGTGACTAGGAGAACATTAGACGTGGCCCGTATCGCAGGCGTCAACATCCCGACGAACAAGCGCGTTTTGATCGCGCTTCAGTACATTCATGGCATCGGCCAGAAGTCCGCTCGTGACATCGTCACGAAGGTGGGCATCGACGATACCCGCCGCGTCAACCAGCTGACCGACGCCGAGGTCCTGCAGATCCGTGAAACGATCGACAAGGACTTCACCGTCGAAGGCGACCTGCGCCGCGAAAACTCGATGAACATCAAGCGCCTGATGGACCTGGCCTGCTATCGCGGCCTGCGTCACCGTAAGGGCCTGCCGGTCCGCGGTCAGCGCACGCACACGAACGCCCGCACCCGCAAGGGTCCGGCCAAGCCGATCGCCGGCAAGAAGAAATAAGGTAGCCTGACGATGGCCAAGGAAACGGGTCGCGTTAAAAAGCGCGAACGCAAGAACATCACCTCGGGCGTGGCGCACGTGAACGCCTCGTTCAACAACACCATGATCACCATCACCGACGCTCAGGGAAATACGATTTCCTGGTCCAGCGCCGGCATGATGGGCTTCAAGGGTTCGCGCAAGTCGACCCCTTATGCTGCCCAGATGGCTGCGGAAGACGCGGGCAAGAAGGCTGCCGAGCACGGCGTGAAGACCCTCGAGGTCAACGTGTCGGGTCCGGGTTCGGGCCGTGAATCGGCCCTGCGCGCCCTCCAGGCCGCTGGCATGACCATCACGACCATCCGCGACGTCACGCCGATCCCGCACAACGGCTGCCGTCCGCCCAAGCGTCGTCGCGTCTAGTACTTTTTAGACTCAATTCTCCTTCGCCGGCTGCGCAAAACGCGGCCGGCGAGCCGCGTTCAAGGGATCGACCACGTGATCGAAAGAAACTGGAACGAGCTGATCCGTCCTGAGAAGCCGCAGATCGAGACTGGCGCCGACGCGACCCGCAAGGCGCGCATCGTGGCTGAGCCGCTCGAGCGCGGCTTTGGCGTGACGCTCGGCAACGCGCTCCGCCGCGTTCTGCTCTCGTCGCTTCAGGGCGCCGCCGTTACCGCCATCCAGATTGATGGCGTTGTCCACGAATTCTCCTCGCTCGAGGGCGTCCGCGAAGACGTCGTCGACATCGTTCTGAACATCAAGCAATTGGCCGTGCGCATGCACGCCGAGGGCCCGAAGCGCATGACGCTCCGCGCCACCGGCCCCGGCCCTGTGACCGCTGGCCAGATCGAAACGCCTTCGGATATCGAGATCCTGAACCCTGACCACGTGCTCTGCACGCTGGACGACGGTGCCACCGTGCGCATGGAGTTCACGGTCAATACCGGCAAGGGTTACGTCCCGGCCGACAAGAACCGTCCGGAAGACGCGCCGATCGGCCTGATCGCCGTCGACGCCCTGTACTCGCCGGTCAAGCGCGTCGCCTATCGCGTCGAGCCCACCCGTCAGGGCCAGTCGCTGGACTATGACAAGCTGATCCTGGAAGTCGAAACCAACGGCGCTGTCACGCCGGTGGACGCCGTGGCCTATGCCGCCCGGATCCTGCAAGACCAACTGCAGATCTTCATCACCTTCGAAGAGCCCAAGGCCAAGTCGGCCGACGAGGCCAAGCCTGAGCTGCCGTTCAACCCGGCGCTCCTGAAGAAGGTCGATGAGCTGGAACTGTCGGTTCGTTCGGCCAACTGCCTGAAGAACGACAACATCGTCTACATCGGCGATCTGATCCAGAAGACCGAAGCCGAGATGCTGCGCACGCCGAACTTCGGCCGCAAGTCCTTGAACGAAATCAAGGAAGTGCTGGCTGGCATGGCGCTGCACCTGGGCATGGACGTGCCGAACTGGCCGCCCGAAAACATCGAAGACCTGGCCAAGAAGTTCGAAGACCAGATCTAAGATTAGCGTATCGCGCTCGATCCGGGCCGCTCGCCACCCTTCGGGACTGGCGGGCGGCCTGGGCCTTTTGAAGCCGCACCTGCGGTGGAGGGCCCCGGCGCTTCGTTCTGACCCGGCCGGGAACAGGCTGGGATGGGTGACAATCAGCGCTAGATCGCGCCCCTGCGGGCCAAGGCCCAGGAGACACTACAATGCGTCACGGTAAAGCTCACCGTAAACTCGGCCGCACCTCGGCTCACCGCACCGCCATGTTCGCCAACATGTCGGCCTCGCTGATCAAGCACGAGCAGATCGTCACCACCCTGCCCAAGGCCAAGGAACTGCGTCCCTTCGTCGAGAAGCTGGTCACCCTGGCCAAGCGCGGCGACCTGCACGCCCGTCGCCAGGCCATCTCGACCGTCCGCGACGTTGAGCAGGTCGGCAAGCTGTTCGCCACCATCGGTCCCCGCTACAAGGACCGTCAGGGCGGCTATATCCGCGTCCTGAAGGCCGGCTTCCGCTATGGCGACAACGCTCCGCTGGCCGTGATCGAGTTCGTCGACCGCGACGTCTCGGCCAAGGGCAAGGACTCCGGCCCGGACTACTCGGCCCAGGCCGAAGACTAAATCTCAGCCCCGGCTGAAACGAAGGGCCCCGGAGCGATCCGGGGCCCTTTGTCGTTTCCGGGCCCGGAGTGGACAGCCGCGCCGCCCTGAACCACTCTCCCGGTACACAAGCCGGGGGATCAAACCATGTTGCGCGCCATCCTTGCTGTCCTGGGGGCCATCGCCGCCAATATCATCCTCGTCACCCTTTGCGAGATGGTCCTGAAGGCAGGCTTTCCGCCGCCTCCGGGCCTGGACCTCAACGATCCCGCTCAGTTGAAGACCTTCGCCCAGTCCATGCCGCCCCTGGCCCTGGCCGGACTGGTGGTTGGCTGGGCCGTGGGGGCGTTCGGCAGTGCGGCGGCCGGATTCCTGATTGCCCGCAAGACCTGGGCTGCCTGGGTCGGGCCGGCGTTCAATCTGCTGGGTGTGGTGATGAGCATCACCATGATTCCGCACCCGCTCTGGGTGGCGGTCATCGGCGTTGTGATGCCCTTTATCGCAGCATGGAGCGCGCCGCGCCTGTGGGGCGCGCGGCCCGCCGCCACCGAGGCCGTGGCGTCGGGCGACTGACGCCCGGCCCCTATTCCCGCGTCAGGTCCTGGCGCTGGAAGAGGGCGATGGCAGCAGCCATCAGGGCCAGGGTCCAGGCCAGCAGGGCCAGGAAGGCCCAGCCGACGGCTCCGCTGTCCATCCCGGCATGGTTCGGGGCCGCCGCGAAGGCGCGCAGGAGATCGGCGTCGTAGGCGGGAATGGCCAGAACCTTCCAGTTCGGCTCGGGGTTCATGGCTCCCAGGGTCCCGGCCAGAACCGACTGCACGAAGCGCACGACCAGGCAGACCACGACGGCGGCCATGGGCGAGCGCGCGACGACCGCCACGCAGGCCGCGAGCGCGGCCAGACACATGGCCTCCAGCCAGGTCACGACGAAGACACCGGCGATTTCGGCCAGGCCGAGGGACGAGGCGACAATCGCCTTGCTGTTGATCCCCGCACCGATCACCGCCGCCAGAAGGGTCAGCAGAACCGTCAGGACAAGGTTCCACAGGACCGCTTCGGCGATCACGATCAGCTTGGCGGCCAGCAGGTTGAAGCGGCTGTTGCGCGGTGTGCGCAGTCGCCAGGTCTCCCAGCGATAGTCGCCGGCGAGGATCGAGGCCGCACCGATCATCAGGAACAGGGCGGCCATGGTCGAGGCCCCGGAGCCGAGGGCCTTGATGACCTGGGCGGCCAGATCGATCGTCGCGCCGGGGAACGGGCGCTTGATCACATGGCGCACGAACAGGTCGCCGCCGATGGCGAGGGCGAAGCCGATCAGGGGCGCAAAACAGAAGCCCCAGAACAGGGCGGAGCGGTCCCGCAGCAGGCGGAAGCGTTCGGCGGCGATGGCGTCGACCAGCATCAGGCGGCTCCTTCCGGGGTAGCGGCCGTCGGCACTTGGCCCAGCGATTTCAGATAGACACCTTCAAGGTCGACTTCGCGCCAGCGGGCCTCGACGATTTCGGCACCGGCCTCGACCAGGGCGCGGATCACGGCCGGCGCCTCGGGGCGCGGAATGTCGGCCAGGACGGCGTCGGGTCCATCGGCCTCGCCGCGATCACCCAGCACTGCCAGGACCGGGGCGAGGGGAGAGGCCAGGGTCAGGCGCAGGCGGGCTTCGCCGGCGGTGAGGTCATCGACTCGGCCCTCTGCTACGACCTTGCCGTGCGAGAGGATGGCGACGCGATCACAGACGCGCTTGACCTCGTCCAGTTGGTGGCTGGCCAGGATGACCGTCACGCCTTCGCGTTTTGCCAGATCGACGATCAGGGCGCGGATCTCCTGGATGCCGGCCGGGTCCATGCCGCTGGTCGGCTCGTCCAGGATGACCAGTTCGGGCTTGGTCAGGAAGGCCGCCGCCAGACCCAGACGCTGCTTCATGCCGACCGAGAAGCCGCTGGTGGCGCGATCGGCGGCATGGGTCAGACTAACCCGCTCCAGCCATGCGGGGATATCGGGGTTCTGGAACCCGCTTTCCAGGGCCAGCATCTGCAGGGTTTCCCGGGCGGTCAGATAGGGCGGGTAGCGCGGGGTCTCGATCATGGCTCCGACGCGGCGCAGGGCGGCGAGGTCACCCGCGGGGGCCCCGAACAGCCGCGCGGTCCCGCTGGTGGGCCTGACGAGGCCCAGCGCGATGCGGAACAGGGTGCTCTTGCCTGCCCCGTTGGGGCCCAGCACGCCAAACACGCCGCCCACAGGAATGGCGATCGAGAAGTCGTCGAGCGCCCGAACGGCTCCATAGGTCTTGGTGAGGCCTGTGGCCTCAAGGGCGATGCTCATGCGCGCGCGACATCCAGGTCAGGAGAATCCTGCCAATGGGGTAACTATGGGGGTGCGGTCAGCGTCCGCCAAGTTAAGTCGCGGTCATGCGCGGCTGTCACACGGGCGAGACCTGCGGATGGCATCGACGCCAAATGGACATGGGATGGGGTGTGTGATGAAGAGCCTGTATCGCCTTGCGGCCCTCGGTGCCGTCCTGCTGCTGTCGGCCTGCGCATCCCTCGGCGGCGGCATCGGCGGCGAGGGCGGGGGCACCCAAAGCCGGCTGACGATCCTGATCTCGAGCGACGGTTTCCGCGCCGACTATCTGGGCCGCGGCGACACGCCGGCCCTCGATGCCCTGGCGGCCGAAGGCGCACAGGGCGGCATGCGTCCCTCGTTTCCGACCCTGACCTTTCCCAACCACTACACCCTGATCACCGGCAAGCGGCCTGACCGCAATGGCATCGTCAACAATGTCATGGAAGACCCGGCCATTCCGGGCGTGCGCTTCTCCATGTCGAACGCCGCCGCCGTACAGGACCCGCGCTGGTGGAGCCAGGCCTTGCCGTTCTGGGTCTCGGTCGAGCAGCAGGGGATGAAGGCTGCGGCCATGTTCTGGCCCGGCTCGGAAGCCGAGATTGCCGGCGTGCGGCCCTCGCGCTGGATGACCTTCAATCAGGCCCTGCCGTCCAATGACCGGGTCGATACCCTGCTCGCCTGGCTGGATGATCCCAAGGGGCCGGAGCTGCGGTTCGCCACCCTCTATTTCGACGTCGTCGACACCGAGGGCCATCATTATGGCCCGGACTCGCCCGAACGGCGGGTGGCCACCGTCGAGGTCGACCAGGCCGTGGCGCGGCTGGTGGCCGGCCTGAAGGCGCGCGGCCGGCTGGAGACGACCGATATCGTGCTGGTCGCCGACCATGGCATGGCCTCAGTTCCGCCCAGCCAGCGCTGGCCCCTGGATGATGTCGTCGATCTCTCCAAGCTCAAGCTGGTCTCCACCGGCGCGGTCGTCGGCCTGACGCCGGTGCCGGGCCATGAGGTCGAGGTCGAGGCGGCCCTGCTCAAGCCCCTGCCGCATCTGACCTGCTGGAAGAAGGGGCAGATCCCCGAGCGCTATCACTACGGGCGTAATCCGCGCGTGCCGGCCATCGTCTGCCTGTCGGAAACCGGCTGGTACGTCACCACCCGCAAGATGATGGAAAAGCCCGGAAAATGGGACCTGCGCGACGGGGGGCAGCATGGCTTCGACCCCTATGACCCGGCCATGCGGGCGATGTTCATCGCTCGGGGCCCATCCTTCAAGCCCGGGGTGAAGCTGCCGGATTTCGACAATGTCGATGTCTATCCGCTGCTGGCCCGGGTCTCGGGCATCAAGCCGGAGAAGGGCGACGGCAGTCTGAAGGTCATAGGGCAGGCGCTGCGCTAGGCTCCGCTGCCCTGCCTTTTGGACCTTGCACAGATAGTTTCGATATGCGTTAAATATTGTCGATATCCGACAGGAGCGGCGATATGGCTGACGGGCGTCCCAACCTCATCTCGGCGGTCTGCTACCGCGATCCCAGGGCGGCGCTCGCCTGGCTGGAAAAGGCCTTCGGCTTCGAACTGGTCTTTCTGGTCGAGGATGCCGAGGGCAATCTCGGCCATTCGGAAATGCGCTTCGGCAATGCCGCCGTGATGATCGGCAACGAGTGGAGCGACGATCACAAGAGCCCGGCTTCGGTCAGCGGCAAGAACACCCAGACGGTGCACATCCAGCTGAGCGAGGGCGATCTCGACGCCCATTGTGCGCGGGCCCGGGCGGCGGGCGCTGACATCATCGTCGAGCCCGAGACCCAGTTTTATGGCGACCGCACCTATCGCTGCAAAGACCCCGAAGGCCACATCTGGACGGTGGCGCGAACCGTCGAGACCGTGTCGGTTGAGGAGATGGAACGCCGCACGGGCCTGAAGATCACGGGGCAAGGGTGACCGAGGACGATTTTCGCCGCATCGCCCTGTCTCTGCCGGGCGCGATCGAAAGCGCCCACATGGGCACGGCCGATTTCCGTGTCGGGCGCATCTTCGCGACCCTGGGCTATCCCGACGCCGCCTATGGCATGGTCAAGCTGACGCCCGACCGCCAGGACATGCTGGTGGCAGCCGAGCCCGCGATCTTTCAACCCGTCAAGGGTGGGTGGGGTGCCAAGGGGGCGACCTTGCTGTGTCTGGCCGCCTGTGACGAGCCTACGGCGACCGGCGCCCTGACCGCCGCCTGGCGTGGTGTCGCCTCGAAGACCCAGCTGAAGGCGTTCGATGCCGTCCATGGGCCCGCGTGACCGCCTCCATCGATCGCACCCTGAGCGCTCTTGCCGATCCGCACCGTCGCCGGGTCGTCGATCTGCTGCGGCTGCGACCGCATCGGGCGGGGGAACTGGCCGAAGCGATCGGCCTGACGCCGCCGGCCATGAGCCGCCACCTGCGGGCCCTGAAACAGTCGGGACTCGTCGAGGAAAGCCATCCCGCCTTTGACGCCCGGGTGCGCGTCTATCATCTGCGACCCGGTCCGATGGACGAGCTGAAGGCCTGGCTCGAGATCGCCGAGACCCACTGGGTTGACCAGCTGACGGCGCTGAAGGCCCATCTGGAGGGCGAATGAGCTCGCGCGTTGTTGTCGCCCTGCGCATCAAGGCCCCGCCGATCCGGGTCTTCGAGGCCTTCACCCGGGAGATCGCAACCTGGTGGCGGCCCAATACCCTGTTCACCTTCACGCCGAGGTCGCCCGGGGTGATGGCCTTCGAGGACGGTGAGGGCGGTCTGCGCCTGGTGGAGCGCCTGGCCTCCGGCAAGGTTTTCGAGGTCGGCAGGGTGCGGGCCTGGGAGCCCGGCCAGCGCCTGGTGGTCGGCTGGCGCCAGGCGACCTTCGCGCCGGGCATGGACACCGAGGTCGAGGTCCGTTTCGAGGCGGTCGAGGACGGCACGCGGGTGACGGTAGAGCATCGGGGCTGGGACAGCGTGCCGGCTGAGCATGTGGCGCGCCACAGGTTTCCGGACGGCCTGTTTCTGCGGCGGCATGGCGAATGGTGGCGCGATCTGCTGGAGGGCCTTGCCGTGGTCGCCCTGGACCGGCAACAAGGGCCGGCAGGGGAGAACGCATCATGAATCAGGCCATTTCAGGCGGTCGCCGACAGGCGGCCCTGGGCTTCATCTTCGTCACGGCCGTGATGGATGTGCTGTCCCTGGGTGTGATGATCCCGGTCCTGCCGGAGCTGGTGAAGCGGTTCAATGGCGGTGACACGGCCGATGCCGCGGTCTGGAATGTGCTGTTCGCCACCACCTGGGGCGTGATGCAGTTCATCTGCGCGCCGGTCCTGGGCCTGCTGTCCGACCGGTTCGGCCGTCGCCCGGTGATCCTGACCTCGATCTTCGGCCTCGGCGTGGACTTCCTGTTCATGGCCCTCGCGCCGAACCTCTGGTGGCTGTTCATCGGACGGATTCTGAACGGCATGACCGCGGCCAGCTTCTCGACCGCCGGGGCCTATGTGGCGGACGTCACCACGCCTGAAAATCGCGCCAAGGGCTTCGGCCTGATGGGCGCGGCCTTCGGGGTCGGCTTTACCTTCGGCCCGGCCCTCGGCGGCTTTCTGTGGCAGTTCGACCATCGCCTGCCGTTCATGGTCTGCGCGGCCCTGGCCCTGTGCAACTGGCTGTACGGCTATTTCGTGCTGCCGGAATCCCTGCCGCCGGAACGCCGGATCAAGGCGTTCGACTGGAAGAGGGCCAATCCGATCGGATCCCTGAACCTGCTCAGGAGCAAGCCCGACCTGCTGGGCCTGGCCGGGGTCGGCTTCCTGTTCCAGCTGGCCCACAACGTCCTGCCGTCGGTGTTCGTGCTCTATATGGGCTTCCGTTTTCAGTGGTCGCCGCAGGTGATCGGCCTGACCCTGATGGCCAGCGGCATTGCGGGTATCCTGCTGCAGGCCTTTCTGGTCGGCCGGATCGTCAAGGCGGTCGGCGAGCGCGGCGCTCTGCTGATCGGTCTGCTCTGCGGCTTCGTCGGCTTCCTGATCTATGGCCTGGCCCCGACCAGCTGGGTCTATCTTTGCGGCCTGCCGATCTTCGCCTTCTCCGGCCTGATCCAGCCCGGCCTGCAGGGACTGATGACCCGTCGCGTCTCGGCGCAGGAACAGGGCCAACTGCAGGGGGCCAATTCGGCCATGCTGGGCATCACCTCGATCATCGGTCCGACCCTGTACCTGGCCCCGTTCGCCTGGGCGGTCCGGCACGATGCGACCCTGCACATGCCGGGCCTTCCGGTCCTGATCGCGGCCGTGCTGATGCTGGCGGGTGCAGGACTGGCGTTCCGTTTCGCCCATCCTATCTCAGGCGAGGCGCGCCCGGCCTGACCGCCCGTGGCCGGAACGGACACGGCGCGGCCATCAATGCGCCTGAAAGCTCGGCTGATGTCCGGGTTGCTATCAAGGAGACGCTCCACGCCCATGCGAGCCCATCGCGCTTTGCTTCCCGCCCTGATCCTGCTGGCCGCCTGTTCGCCGCAAGGCCAGTCCAAGGCCCAGGCCATTCCGGACCTGGCCCAGCCTACCCGCCGTGCGCCCAGTGATCCGGCCTCGATGAAGGCCTCGTTCTCGCCCGTGGTGAAGAAGGCCGCTCCGGCCGTGGTCAATGTCGCCAGCCGCCGGGTCGTGCGCACCCAGGCGCGGGATCCGTTCTGGGACATGTTCATGGGCGGCGGCGGTGTGCCGCGCGAACAGGTGCAGGGCTCGCTCGGCTCCGGTGCCATTGTCCGCGCCGACGGGGTGATCATCACCAACCACCACAATATTGATGGCATTGTCGAAGGCCGTGGCGAGATCACGGTCCAGCTGGCCGATCGCCGGGAGTTCATCGCCACCGTCCTGCTCGACGATCCGCGCGCCGATCTGGCCGTGCTGAAGATCGACACCAAGGGCGAGCGCCTGCCGGTCATGGCCATCGACGACCAGGAACAGCTTGAGGTCGGCGATCTGGTCCTGGCCCTGGGCAATCCGTTCGGCGTCGGCCAGACCGTCACCAACGGCATCATCTCGGCCCTGGCCCGCACCGATGTCGGGGCCGCCGACTTCGGCAGCTACATCCAGACCGACGCCTCGATCAATCCGGGCAATTCCGGCGGGCCCCTGGTCGACATGGACGGCGACCTGATCGGCATCAACACCTTCATCATCTCGCGCTCGGGCTCTTCGAGCGGCGTCGGCTTTGCCATACCGGCCGCGGTCGTGCGCCAGGTGGTCAATGCGGCCCTGGGCGGCGGCCACAGCGTGGTCCGGCCGTGGCTGGGCGTGAAGGGCCAGCCTGTCACCGCCGAGATCGCCCGCTCCCTGGGCATGAGCGCCCCGCGCGGCGTACTGGTCGCCCAGGTCTATCCCGGCTCATCGGCCGACAAGGCGGGCCTGCAGGACAGCGACGTGATCCTGTCGATCGACGGCAAGGTGGTGAATGACGAAGGCGGCGGTGCCTTTGCGATCGGAACCCACAAGGTCGGGGATCGCGTGCCGATGGTCATCCGCCGTGGCGAGCGGGAGCAGACCCTCACGGTTCGTGCCGAGGCCGCGCCGGAAAGCCCGGTCCGTGACGAGAAGACCCTGACCGGACGCAACCCTTTCGACGGGGCCACGGTGCTGAACCTGTCGCCTGCCGTAGCCCAGGACCTCGGTGTCGATCCCTTTGCCGGCCGGGGCGTTCTGGTCAGCAAGGTCGGGCAGGGCTTCGCCCTGAGCGCCGGCCTGCGACCCGGTGACTTCATCCGCGAGGTCAATGGCCGGCCGATCAATACGGTCGCTGACCTGTCGGCCCTGTCCGCCGGCGGTGGCCGCAACTGGACGGTGACCATCGAGCGCGGCGGTCAGAGGATCACGGCGCGGTTCAATACCTGACATCGGGGCGCGCGAGAGCCCCGTGAAGGCCCGGCGCTGCACCGCGTCGGGCCTTCTTCATTGGTCAGGGGCCGTGCAGTTTTGTAGACCTGAGTCATGTCCGATCTTTTCCAAGCCGCCGGCCTGACCCCGCATGCGCCGACGCCGCTCGCCGAGCGGCTAAGGCCCCAGACGCTGGACCAGGTGGTGGGACAGCAGCACCTGCTCGGGGCCGAAGGCCCGATCGGCCGGATGGCGGCGGCCCGGCGTTTGGCCTCGATGATCCTGTGGGGCCCGCCCGGCACCGGCAAGACCACGATCGCCCGCCTGCTGGCCAAGGCCGGCGGCTATGAGTTCCAGCAGATCTCGGCGGTGTTCTCCGGCGTCGCCGACCTGAAGAAGGCCTTCGAGCAGGCCCGGGGCCGCCGGATGGCCGGCCAGAGCACACTCTTGTTCGTCGACGAGATCCACCGCTTCAACCGCGCCCAGCAGGACGGTTTCCTGCCGTTTGTGGAGGAGGGCGTGATCACCCTGGTCGGGGCCACCACCGAGAACCCGTCATTCGAGCTGAACGGGGCTCTGCTGTCGCGCTGTCAGGTCTTCGTGCTCAAGCGCCTGGACGAGGAGGCGCTGGAAGCCCTGCTGGTCAAGGCCGAGGAGGCCGAGGGCCGCAAGCTGCCCCTGGATGCCGAGGCGCGCTTCACCCTGATCGCCATGGCCGACGGTGACGGCCGCTATTTGCTGACCCTGACCGAGACCCTGCTGTCGGTGGGCACGGACACGCCGCTCAATGCCGTCCAGTTGGGTCAGTTCCTGCAGAAGCGCCGCCCGGCCTACGACAAGAACCGCGAGGAGCACTACAATCTCGTCTCGGCCCTGCACAAATCGGTGCGCGGCAGCGATCCGGACGCGGCGCTCTACTGGCTGGCCCGGATGCTGGAAGGCGGCGAGGATCCGCTGTTCATCGCCCGCCGGCTGGTGCGGATGGCGTCCGAGGACATCGGCGCCGCCGATCCGCTGAGCCTGCTGCTGACCACGGCGGCCAAGGACGTCTTCGACTTTCTCGGCAGTCCGGAGGGCGAACTGGCCCTGGCCCAGGCTGTGGTCCACATGGCCAGCGCGCCCAAGTCCAATGCCGTCTATGCGGCCTTCAAGGCCGCGAAACGGGCGGCCAAGGAGACCGGCTCCCTGGCTCCACCGGCCCATATCCTCAACGCCCCGACCAAGCTGATGAAGTCGCTCGGCTATGGCGACGGCTACGCCTATGACCACGACGTCGAGGGCGGCGTCTCGGGCCAGAACTATTTCCCGGACGGCATGGCGCGGCCGAGGTTCTATGAGCCCAAGGCCGTCGGCGCGGAGGCCAAGGTGCGGGAACGGCTGGACGCGTGGAACAAGCTGCGCAAGGACGGACGATGACCTCGCGCCCGCCCCGCCGTCCGCCCCTCGCGCCAAAGCCCAAGGCCTCCGACGCCCCGATCGCTCTGACCGAGGACGAGATCGCCTTGGCGCGCTCCTGGGTGATCCATGAGGACGACAGCGTCATCGTCCTGAACAAGCCCGCCGGCCTGTCCAGCCAGGGCGGCCGCATCCAGGCCCATACCCTGGATGATCTGCTGTGGGCCTTCGCACGCCCCGGACGGCCCCGGCCGCGCCTGATCCACCGGCTGGACCGCGACACCTCGGGCGTCATCCTGACGGCCAAGACCAAACCGGGCGCGGCCTTTCTGGGCAAGGCCCTGATGGGCAAGCGCTTCCGCAAATCCTACATGGCCATCGTCGCGCCGGGCGCACCGGAGCCGAAGGGCGGCATGATCGACAGTCCGCTGCGCCGGGAGTCGATCGGCCGAGAGGCCTATATGCGGGTCTGCGCGCCGGACCACCCCGACGCCGAGACGGCTCGCAGCCGCTATCGCACCCTGTCGGCCAATGCGACCGCCGCCCTGGTCGAGCTGTCGCCGGATACCGGCCGCATGCACCAGCTAAGGGTCCACATGGCCTCGATCGGCCGGCCGATCTCGGGCGACAGCCGCTATGGCGGAGCCCTGATGCTGGCCGGGACGGCCGTCCCGCGCCTGATGCTGCACGCCGCCCAGCTGGTCTTTCCGCATCCGGACGGCGGCGAGCGGCGGATCGCCGCCCCACTGCCCGCCGACATGGTGGCGATGCTGGACCGCCTTGGCCTGGAGCCGCCGTCGGCGCGCGCCTGAACCCGGTCCCGTTGGACTGATCAGGCGGCTGTCGCCGTCGACCGCGGGGCTGCGGCTCTGGCTGCGGCCAGGGGATGCACCGCGCGCAAGGCCGCATGGGTCAGTCCGGCCGTTTCGGCGGCGGCGAAATAGCCCTCGGCAGGCAGGCCCTGCAGCGTGGTCATCGGCGCAAGGGGCCTGGCGTCGCGGCCGAAGTTCATGATGTCCAGCGCGATCCGCTCCGCCGACCCGGTCAGGTCCGAGGCGTCGAGCACCAGGCCGGCCAGACGCGCATCCTTCAGGCCGAGCAGGGCGTCCTTTTCCGCCGGGACCCGGGCGATCACGCCGCGGGTCAGGGCCTTCAGCAGGCCCACGACCTCCAGAAGTCGTCCCGCAGGCGTTCCCCGCGTGATGTCCACCAGCTCGATCATCACCCCGCCCCGGAGCAGGGCCAGGGACAGGCCCGGCGTACCGGTCAGCATGTCGCGGCCGCGCTGGGTGCCGAGGGTGCGGAACGAGGCCGGCAGGATCAGGTCCGGGACATTGTTTCCCTGGGCACCGCGCGCGAACAGGGCGGCATATTTCAGGGTCGCCTCATCGATGAAGGCGATGTCCCGATCCGGCAGGCGGCCCACCGCCCGCATATTGGCCTGACGGCCACTGCCGAGATGGGTCACCACCGGCTCGATGCGGATGGCGGTCGTCACATTGCGGCGCAGGCTGATGACATGTTCCAGGGTGAAGTCGACCCGCAGGGCGGCCCCGCTGCCGGTCGTGAAGGCGACCGGATTGCGCCGGGCCTCGTCGCTGGCCTCGACCTCGCGCCGGACCGGCGAGCGCTGGGAGTCGCGGCGGGCGCGGGCGGCCAGGACGGTTGCGGCATCGATCTGGCGGCACACGGCTTCGCCGTTCTCAAGGCCGATGACGGCACTGATGCCCAGGTCATCGGTCTCGACCGAGCCCAGCAGGTGCTTGAGCACATCTTCCAGAATGCGCACGCTGGTCGCCTGGGCGGCCAGGCCCTGGTCGTTGTTCATGGCGATCAGGAATTCACTGTCCGAAATGCGGGCCCGCATGTCGCTGCGATCCAGATGTTCGGACAGCTTGCGCTCGACATAGGTCCAGACATCGCCGCGCTTCTGCCCCCACCAGTCGCCGGCCCAGGCCCGGACGGCCTTGACGCTGATGACGTTCACGGAGCCGCGCGTAATCAGCTCCGATCCGGCCAGCCGGTGCAGGACCGGGGCAGGCAGGGCCAGACGCTGGGTCAGGTCGTCTTGGTCGTTGGCGTCGCGGGACATGGGGCTCGGTTCACATGAGGAGCCCCCAGAGTGTGACTTGCGCGCTTAACCTCTCGTTCAGAAACAGGGTTTCCCGCTGCGTTCACCTTGAAGAGGGCACCGCACGACTTGGCGTTCGGCCCCGCTCGGCGCATAAGGAGCCGATGACCAAACTGCTTCTCGTGGCCGCCGGCGGCGCCGTTGGCTCGGTCGCCCGCTATCTGGTGGGCGTGCAAGCCCTCCGGCTGCTCGGATCGGCTTGGCCTTACGGTACCTTCCTGGTGAATGTGACCGGTGGGTTCCTGATGGGCGTGCTGGCCTCCTGGCTGGCCCATCGCGGCAATGCCAGCCACGAACCCGTCCGCCTGTTGTTCGCCGTCGGCGTCATGGGCGGCTTCACGACCTTTTCGGCCTTTTCGCTGGAGACCGCGCTGATGATCCAGAAGCGCGACTACGGCCAGGCCTTCACCTATACCGCTGCCAGCGTGCTTCTGTCCGTGGCGGCCCTTTACGCGGGGATGTACATCGCCCGCAGGATGTTCGCGGCATGAAAGAAGTACGCACGCTCTATGTGGACGCGGGCGAGGACGGGGTCCGGGTGGACCGCTGGTTCAAGCGCCGGTGGCCCCATCTGAACCATATCCAGCTCAACAAGCTGTTCCGCTCCGGTCAGGTGCGGGTCGACGGCTCGCGCGTCAAGGCCGACACCAAGCTGGCGGCGGGCTCGCAGATCCGCGTACCGCCCCTGCCGGAAGCCCCCGATCCGGACGAGAAGCTGGCCCTGTCCAAGCGCGACATCGCGTTTGCCAAGTCGCTGGTGCTCTACGAGGACGAGGAAGTCCTGGCCCTGAACAAGCCGGCCGGTCTGGCCGTGCAGGGTGGCACCAAGACCACCCACCATATCGACAAGCTGCTGTCGGCCTGGGGAGAGGGCGTCAATCGGCCGAAGCTGGTCCACCGCCTCGACCGCGATACCTCCGGCGTGCTGCTGCTGGGCAAGACCCCGGCCGCCGCCGCGCGCCTGTCGGGCTCATTTGCCAAGCGCAAGGCGCAGAAGACCTACTGGGCCATCGTCCAGGGCAACCCGCACCCGGTCGAGGGCGTCATCGAGCTGCACCTGGCCAAGCGCGGTGTGGGCGACCGGGAACTGGTCGTGCCGGCCGAGCCCAAAGACAAGGACGCCCAGCCGGCCGAGACCGAGTTCGTCTCGATCAGCCGGGCCGGGCCGCGCGTCACCTGGATGGCCCTGCGTCCCCATACCGGCCGCACCCACCAGCTGCGCGCCCACATGAAGGCCATCGGCCACCCGATCCTCGGCGATCCCAAATACAGCGACGAGAAATCGACCCAGCTGTCGGAAGGCCTGAAGCTGCAGCTGCATGCCCGCTCGGTGATGCTGCCGCATCCGTCGGTGGGCATGCTGTTCATCGAGGCCCCGATCAGCCCCGAGCTGAAGGCCGGCTTTGCCAAGTTCGGCTTCTCGGAAGACGAGGCCGACCAGGATCCGTTCGCCAAAAGGCAGATCAAGCGGCGATGACAGCAGAGATCGTCCGGCAGGCCTGGACCCTCGTGGACCAGGGGCGGGCGGTTGAGGCCGTCGCCCTGACGAAGACGGCTGCGGCTGCGCCCCAGGCCACGGCGGGCCTGCTGATCGTCCATGCGGCGGCGCTGAAGGGTGCGGACCGGCCGGACGAGGCCCTGGCCTTCAATCGCCGGGCGGTGGTGGCGACGCCGAATGATCGCATCGCCTGGTACAATCTGGCGGCCACCCTGGGCGATCTGGCCGAGGCCGGGGAAGGCGAGGCGGCGATCCGCAAGGCCATGGCCCTGGGCCTCGACGTGCCGGAGGCCTGGCTGGTGCTGGGTCGCGCCCTGCAGGGCCAGAGCCGCTATGACGAGGCCGAGGCCGCCTTCCTGGCCGCCATCGCCCGGCGGGACGGCTTTGCCGAGGCCCATCGCAACCTGGCCCAACTGCGCTGGATGCGGTCCGGGGACCTGGCCTGGGCCCTGACCGCCCTGTCCGCCTCGCTGGCACGCAGCCCCGACGATACGGGCCTGATCCTGCTCAGGAGCACGGTGGAGGAATTTGCCGGAGACCGCCCGGCCGCCTATGCCACCCTGACCCAGGCCCTCGCGCGCCGGCCCGGTGACGTCCTGCTCCTGCTCGCCGCCTCGCACATGGCCGGCGAGATCGGCGAGGTCGAAACCATGCTGGATCTGGCCCGGGCGGCCGAGCCTGTGGCGCCCCAGGCCCCGCAGGTCCTGACCGCCCTGACCGAGGCGCAGCTGGCGGTCGGCGATCCGGCTGCCGCCGCCCAGACGGCCGGGCGGCTGAGGGCTGCCGCGCCCCTCGATCAATATGCCCTGGCCCTGCAATCGACCGCCTGGCGACTGGCCGGCGATCCGCGCCAGGCGAGCCTCAACGACTATGCGAGCCTGGTCCGGGCCTACACCCTGCCGACCCCCGAGGGCTGGGACAGCCTGGCGGGCTTTCTGGACGCCCTGCGCGCCCGCCTGGCCGAGCGGCACGATCTGAAGACCCATCCCCTGCAGCAGTCCCTGCGCGGCGGCAGTCAGGTGCCTTCGCTGCACCAGTCGCCCGATCCGCTGTTCCAGGCCTTTTTCGCCCAGGTCCGCAAGGTGGTGGCCCTCTATCTGGCCGATCTCGGGCCCGGTGATGACCCGATGCGCGGGCGGGCGACGGGCGATTTCCGCTTCAGCGGAGGCTGGTCGGTCCGGCTGGCCCCGAACGGCTTCCATGCCGACCATGTGCATCCGCAAGGCTGGATCTCGTCAGCCTTCTATCTGGACCTGCCGGTCGGCGTCGCCGACGACACGCGGCGCGAAGGCTGGATCAAGTTCGGTCAGCCCGGCTGCGTGACCCGTCCGGCCCTCGGTCCCGAGCATGAGGTGCGGCCGGAGCCGGGGATGCTGGTGCTGTTCCCGTCCTACATGTGGCACGGCACCCGGGCCTTCACCTCGCCCGAGCACCGCCTGACCATCGCGTTCGACGTGGTGCCTCAGTAGATCCGCTCCGCTCGGCGAAGACTGGAGGCCCAGACCCGTCAGTGGGTGCCGACAGCGGGCGTTGTGATCGGCTGTTGGGGGTGGATTGCGGGCCTTGGCCACCTCTGCCGGTAGCGGTGGCTTGACAGGCGGCTGATCGGGCCACCCAATCAGAACCAAAGTTTTTTGGAGATGATCATGCGAGGGAAGCGCGGGCCGGGTTATCTGGTGGCATTGGCGGCAGTTTTTGCGTCGGCCATTTTTTTCACCGCAACGGCAAACGCCCAGACGGCGGCCAGTGATCTTCACTACAAGCGTGGTCTGGCCCATTTAAAGCAGGACGATACCGATCGGGCGTTTGTCGAGTTTAACGAGGCCATCCGTATCGATCCACGAAATGCGAAAGCCTATGTCGGACGCGGTTCAGTACGTTTCGATGGCGGCTCCATGGCCGACTATGATCAAGCGATCGATCTTGATCCTGATAACTTGGAAGCATATGCCCGCCGTGGGTTTCTCTACAATTTGCAGGGAGATCAATTGGCAGCACTATCCGACTATAACGAGGTGATCCGGTTGGATCCAAAGGATGCCGAAATACTTAGTCAGCGCGCAGGAATTCAAGCGGATATTGGAAACTATACGGAGGCGATCAGAGGTTATGATGAATCGATCCGGCTAAAACCAAGTATGGCGAAACTCTGGTTTGCGCGTGCCGAGTTTCATCATTTCCGCGGTGATTTGAAGCAACGGGATGCTGATTTTGCTCAGGCGTTCAGGCTCGATCCGGGCCTGAGGCACTACGCGAGTCCCTACCTCGGCAAGTGAGTGATCGGCCGTCCTGATCGTTAGGGATTCATTGGACCTCGGAGCTTCCGATCCTCTCATGGCCGGGTCAGGTTCCGAACCCGATGTTTCGCTAGCTGACAGGGCTTACGATCCGGACGTCTGGATGTCCAAAACGGCTCGAGCGCAGCCCTCAGCGCGGTTGCGGACACCAGGCGTTCAGATCGCGGCTGCGATCCCTTGTCGGCCCCGGTGAACATACGCCGGGGAGAGCGGGAACTATCAGACCAACCCCGTGACCGCCCGCGCCTCGGGACTCCCCGGGAACACCCGGCTTTCGAGCGCGGCGCGGTCGAGGCCCAGATGATCGCCCAGCAGGCCCTTGAACAGGCCGCGAAGGTCGAGGGTCGGGGCGAGGTCGCGGTTTTCGAACAGGGCGGTCGGAGCCAGGCCCGGCCAGTCGCCGATGATCCCGCCCGGCTTCAGGGCTCCGCCCAGCAGCAGGGCCGTCGAGGCCGTGCCGTGGTCGGTGCCGCCGGTGCCGTTGGCGCGGGCAGTGCGGCCAAACTCCGTCACCGTAAGCACCACGGTGTTCTGCCACTCCGCGCCGAGGCCGGTGTTCAGGCCGGCCAGCACCGAGTCCAGATAGGCCAGGCGGGTGGCGATCTGGCCGTTCTGGCCGGCATGGGTATCCCAGCCGTCGAGCGACAGGGCCGCGATGCGGGGTCCGCCCTCCTGGACGAGGAAGCCGGCGAGGGTGGCACCCAGCTTGCGGGCCGCCTCGCGTCCCTCCCGGCCGCCGCGACCGGGGGCGGGAGCCATCATGCCGCCGGCCGGCGACAGGGCTCCAAGGGCGGTCTGGGCCATGGCTTCGGTTTCCAGACCGCGTGCCAGGGCCGGGCCCATCAGCGGGTCATTGCGATAGAGGTCCTGCAGCAGGCCCGGCAGGCGGGGGGAGTCCTCGACGCTCCGGCCCGGCGACCAGCTGGCGGCCTGCACCTTGCCCCGCAGGATCAGCGGCGTGGTGGCCCCGACAGAGAGACCGCCGGCCTTGCCGGAGGCGGGGAAGGTTTCCAGGGCCCGGTTCAGCCAGCCCGAGGTGGTGGCATAGACCTGGGCCGAGCCACTCTCGAGCACGTCCTGGGCTTCGAAATGCGAGCGGGCCCGGTCCGGCGATGCCACGGCCGGCGCAATCCGGGCCTGGCCTTGCAGGGCCAGGGCGTGGACGGCGGTCAGGGCGGGGTGCAGGGCAAAGGTCCCGTCGAGCTTCAGGCCGTCTTCCTTCCGGATGGCGAGGTCACGCCGCAGGGTCTGATAGTGCGGGTCACCGACCGGCGGACTGACCGAGAGGCCGTCCATGCCGCCGCGACAGATGACGACCACCAGCTTGCGCCGGTCCAGAGCGCTGTCGCGGTCCGCCAGGGCCGGGCGTCCGAGGAAGGTCACGGACAGGCCGAGCCCGGCGGCAGCAGCCAGGGCCTGGCGGCGATTGATCATCGGGTGAGCGGTCATCGACGCTGGAACTCCGGGCTCATCAGCAGCAGGGCGAAGGCCTCGCTGCGGGTTTCGGCGCGCGCTACCGCCTGGGCGGTCGGGACCGACAGGCGGGCTCCCAGGGCATTCTGGGCGGCGACTGAAGGGTCCATGCGCTCGGCAATGACCTCGGCGAAGGCCTGGCTCCATTGCAGGCGCTTGACCAGGCCGTCGGGCGAGCACCATTCCCCGGCCATATCCGACCAGCCCTTGGGCGACGGCGCGGAGAAGCCCCGCTGGCCCAGGCTGATCAGGGGGAGGGTGATGCGCTCGAAAGCCGAGGGCTGGGCCCCGATCAGGCGCCAGGCCGAGATCAGGAACTCATAGGGGGTCTTGAACTTGCTCGCGGCCGGATCCCAGGCCTCCGGAGCCTCGATCAGGGTGCGGGCGACGCGATCCAGCCGGCCGCCGCTGTCCCGGAAGCTGGCCTCCAGTCGGGCGACCAGGCTCGGCGGCGGATCATCGGCCACGAAATGCCGGGCGATCTTGAAGGCCAGATGCCGGGCCGTGGCCGGATGGGCGGCGAGGGCCTTGAGGATGGCCAGGCCCTGGCCGAGGTCGCCCGCCTTGTAGGTCTTGCCGAGCACAGCGCGGGCGCCGGGCTCGTGGATGTTTTCCCGGAACACGAACTGGCCGGCCCGGGCATCGTCTTCGCGGCCGATGCTGAACCCGGTCAGGGCCCGGGCCAGTTCCGTCACGTCGGCCTGGCTGTAGCCGGCCTCGATCCCGAGCGTATGCAGCTCGAGGATCTCGCGGGCGAGATTTTCATTGAGTCCCCGCCGGCTGTTGCGGTCGCCCAGGGCGCTGTTGGGACCGACCGACTGGGCCTGGTCGAGATAGGTCAGCATGGCCGGATGGGTACTGGCGGCGACCAGCAGGTCTTCGAAGCGGCCAAAGGCGTAGGGGCGGATCACCTCCTGTTCGAACGGGCCGACCATGGCTGCGGTAATCTCCTTGGTGCTGGAGACCGTGAAGTGATTGGCCCAGAACAGCGCCCAGCGCTCGCGAAAGCCGTCGGCCGTGCCGGCCCCGAGTCGCGCCCGGGCCAGAAAGTCGGCGGCGGCCTTGTCGCGCAGGACGCGGTTGGCCTGCTGCACCGCGACCGTGCGGGGTTCGCCATCATCCCTGGCCTCGCGGCGCAGTGCCTGATAGGCCCGCATGGCCACGAAGCGCTGGGCGGCCGTCTCGGGCCTGTCCTGAGGCTGGTCGGCGCCGCGACCGTCGATCTGGTCGATCAGCGACCCGCGCGGATCGTGCGCCGCCGTCGCGATGTCGCCGGGCCGCGCACCGAGACCGAAGCGGGTCACGGCCAGGGCTGCCATCAGGTCTTTGTCGGTCAGGGACAAGGTCAGGCTCTCCGGGTTCCCGGCACTTGTATCCGGGGGCGTTCTTGACCATTCAACGCCCTGGACCGGCCGATCCGTCGTCCAAAGCCCTGTACCTGCCGAAGGAGGCCTCACCCGTGGCCGAGAAGACCCCGCCCCTTGAAAAGCCCCGCCGGTTCTACAAGGCGGTCACGGTCGGGTCCGTGGACGCAGGCTATGCCGTGCAGCTGGATGGCCGCACGCCCAAGTCGCCGGCCAAGTCGGCCCTGGTCCTGCCGTCGGAGGCCCTGGCCCGACTGGTCGCCGACGAATGGGAAGCACAGGACAAGGTCATCGACTCGACCGTCATGCCGGCCACCCGCCTGGCCTTCACCGCCATTGACCGCATTGCCGAGACCCGCGCCGCCGTGGCCGCCGAGGTCGCGGCCTATGCCGGCTCCGATCTGCTCTGCTACCGCGCCGAGCACCCGACGCCGCTCGTCGAGCGGCAGACCCGCGACTGGCAGCCCGTGCTCGACTGGGCTGAACAGGCCCTGGGCCTGAGCTTCCAGCCCGTCACCGGGATCATCCATACGCCCCAGCCGACCCAGACCCTGGCGCGGGTTGAGGCCCTGGCCGCCTCGCTTGACGATTTCAGCCTGGCCGGGGTGGCCTATGCCGCCGGTCTGCTGGGGTCGTCGGTCCTGGCCCTGGCCCTGCGCGCCGGCGAACTGGATGGCCAGAGGGCGCTGGACCTGTCGCGCCTCGAGGAAATCTTCCAGGCCGATACCTGGGGCCAGGACGAGGAAGCCCGGCTGCGCGCCGACAACCTGGCGATCGAGGCCCTGGCCCTTGAGCGCTGGTTCCAGGCCCTGGCCCAGGCCTAGCCCTGGCCGCCGGCTTTGCTGCACTGCCGTAAGGGCTGGCTTGCCAGTCCGGCCGCGCGGCTTTACCCCTCGTCCGATAAGGCGGCCCCACGGCCTGGGAGATCGCCGTCTGGAGCAGGGGAACGCATCCGTGCAGAATATTCTCGAGGAACTGGATCGTCGTCGCGAGCAGGCCAAGGGCGGCGGCGGCGAGGCAAGGGTGGCGTCACAGCATGCCAAGGGCAAGCTGACGGCCCGCGAGCGCATCGATCTGCTCCTCGATGAAGGCAGCTTCGAAGAGTTCGACATGTTCGTCGAGCACCGCAGCGCCGATTTCGGCATGCAGGACCAGAAGATCCCCGGCGACGGCGTCGTTACCGGCTGGGGCACGATCAATGGCAAGGTCGTCTATGTCTTCTCCAAGGATTTCACGGTGTTCGGCGGCTCGCTGTCGGGTGCCCACGCGGCCAAGATCGTCAAGGTCCAGCGCCAGGCCATGAAGGTCGGCGCGCCGATCATCGGCCTGTTCGATGCCGGCGGGGCCCGCATCCAGGAGGGTGTCGACAGCCTGGCCGGCTATGCCGACATCTTCATGGAAAACGTCCTGGCCTCGGGCGTCGTGCCGCAGATCAGCGTGATCATGGGCCCCTGCGCCGGCGGCGACGTCTATTCACCGGCCATGACCGACTTCATCTTCATGGTGAAGGACACCAGCTACATGTTCGTGACCGGTCCTGACGTGGTCAAGACGGTCACCAACGAGGTGGTCACCGCCGAGGAACTGGGCGGAGCCCGGGTGCATGCCGCCAAGTCGGGCGTCGCCGAAGGGGCCTTCGAGAACGACCTGGAGGCCATGACGCAGGTCCGCCGCCTGGTCGATTTCCTGCCCAGCTCCAATCGCGAAACCGCTCCCGACCGCGAGAGCTTCGATGAGCCCCTGCGCGAGGAAATGAGCCTCGACACCCTGATCCCCAGCGATCCGGGCAAGCCCTACGACATGAAGGAACTGATCCTGAAGATCGTCGACGAAGCCGACTTCTTCGAGATCTCCAGCGAGTGGGCCAAGAACATCATCTGCGGTTTCGCCCGCATGGACGGCGAGAGCGTCGGCATCGTTGCCAACCAGCCCCAGGTTCTGGCCGGGGTGCTGGACATCGATTCCAGCCGCAAGGCCGCGCGCTTCGTGCGCTTCTGCGATGCCTTCAATATCCCGATCGTCACCCTGGTCGACGTCCCGGGCTTCATGCCGGGGACCAAGCAGGAATATGGCGGCCTGATCAAACATGGCGCCAAGCTGCTGTTTGCCTATGCCGAGGCCACGGTGCCCAAGATCACGGTCATCACCCGCAAGGCCTATGGCGGCGCCTATGACGTGATGAGCTCCAAGCACCTGCGCGGCGACCTCAACTATGCCTGGCCCACCGCCGAGATCGCGGTCATGGGGGCCAAGGGGGCGGTCGAGATCATCTTCCGCGCCGAGGCCAAGGATCCGGTCGCCCTGGCTGCCCGCGAGGCCGAATACAAGGCGGCTTTCGCCAATCCGTTCGTGGCCGCCAGCCGCGGCTATATTGACGACGTGATCATGCCGCACGGCACCCGTCGGCGGATTGTCCGGGGCCTGAAGAGCCTGAAGGGCAAGGAACTGTCCAACCCCTGGAAGAAGCACGACAACATCCCGCTCTAGGGCCTGTCGGCATGGTCAACCGGCCAGCGCCGCTGGCCCCCTCCTGACCTGCTTCGCAGGTCGTCCTCCCCCTTTCAGGGGGAAGATGAAACGCGCCAACCCATCTTCCCCCTCCGGGGGAAGACGATCGCGAAGCGATCCGTAGGGGGCAAGTGCGGGGATGAACTGCGCCTAATCCCCGAACGATCTCTGCGAGACTGCTGTGAAATCAACACTCTGAAAACAGTCTCAGCGCGCCCGTCCGACGCGCTGAAACCTCCCGTATTCTGTCCCCACCTCGTCGCGAGGAAAGGGCGCAGGGCCAGCGACCATTGCGGCGGCGGGGGGTGATCGAGCGGGGCTGGGCTTCAGGGGGATACTGAAGCGTGTCCGGGGATCTGGTTGCTGGCCAGACCCGCCCGCCGTCGGCGTGGTTGAAGGCAAAAGGGCGTGTCTGGCTGAAAGCCCGTCCTCTTCGACCGCCGGAGCGCGCTGGAAACGGCGGGATCCGGGTCCCGGTAAGGCCTGAACAGGGCCACCTGGCGGGAGGCTGACGGAAAACGGTCACGCGGAGCGCACGGCTTCGTCGAAACGGTAATCTCTATCCAATCATCCGGGCGAGCCCGGACGCTTCGCGACCCTTTCCACAACTCAGCGAGAGATCGTGTGAGGTCGCGAAACTGTAGCTGCTCCCCCTCTGGGGGAGCTGTCGCGGAGCTACTGATGGGGCTAATGCGGCGTTCGCCCAGCGGGCCCCCTCCGGCCCTCCGGGCCACCTCCCCCGGAGGGGGAGGATCTAAGAAAGCTAAACCTTGCCGGCCGCCTCGCGGATGCCCCGCATCCGCTCCAGCGCGCCCTGCAGGATCCAGCCGGCGGCCATCTTGTCGACTACCTCGGCGCGACGCTTGCGATTGATGTCGTGCTCCTCGATCAGCACCCGGGTCACGGCAGCGGTCGACAGGCGCTCGTCCCAGAAGGTGATCGGCACGTGCGGTTGCAGGCGCAACAGGTTGCGGCCAAAGGCGCGGTTGGACTGGCAGCGGACGCCCTCGGTGCCGTCCATGTTCATCGGCAGGCCGATGACGATGCCGGCGGCCTTGCGGCTACCCATCAGCTTGAAGAGCGTCTCGGCGTCCTCGGTGAACTTGGACTTGCGGATCAGGGCCAGGGGACTGGCGACGGTCAGGGTGACGTCGGAAACGGCCACGCCGATGGTTTTTTCGCCGGGATCGAGGCCGACGATCGGCAGGTAATCGGGGATGGCGGCGGCGAAGTCTTCGATGTCTAAAACGGGCATCGCGCCTCATAACACATCGAAGGGCCCAACTTACATTGGGAAGCGCCCAACTTAGGTTAGGAACCCTTGTCAAAGCGCCCCTCTGGCGGCTAACCCACGCGCTTGGAATTCAGGAGGCCCCCATGGCCATTGACGTCGCCACAGTGCGCAAGGTCGCGCGGCTCGCGCGGATCGCCACACCCGAAGATCGCCTGGAGCCCCTGGCCCAGGAGCTCAACGGCATCATGGCGTGGATTGAACAGCTGGCCGAGGTCGATACCGACGGCGTCGAGCCCCTGACCAGCGTGGTCGGAGCCGGTGCCCCGTTGCGCGAGGACGTGGTGACCATGGGCGGCGACGCCTCGGTGATCACCTCCAATGCGCCCAAGTCTGTCGACGGCTTCTTCGTCGTGCCCAAGGTGGTCGAATAATGAGTGCCCTGACCTCCCTGACCCTGAAGGCTGCCATCGATGGCCTGACGGCCGGCGACTTCACCTCGGTCGAACTGACCACGGCCCATATCGAGGCCATTGAGGCCGCGCGGGCCCTGAACGCCTTCATCGTCGAGACCCCGGAACAGGCCCTGGCCATGGCCGCGGCCTCCGACGCCCGTCGCGCCCTGGGTGCGGCCGGCCCGCTGGACGGCGCGCCCCTGGGCATCAAGGACCTGTTCTGCACCAAGGGCGTCCAGACGACCGCCTGCTCGAACATCCTCAAGGGCTTTGTCCCGGAGTACGAATCCACCGTCACCAGCCAGCTGTGGCGCGACGGTGCGGTGATGCTGGGCAAGCTCAACCTCGACCAGTTCGCCATGGGCTCGTCCAACGAGACCAGCGCCTTCGGCCCGGTGACCAATCCCTGGCGCTCGACGGCCAGCAACAAGGCCCTGACCCCCGGCGGCTCGTCGGGTGGATCGGCTGCGGCCGTGGCCGCCGACCTGTGCCTGGGGGCCACCGCCACCGACACCGGCGGCTCGATCCGCCAGCCGGCCGCCTTTACCGGCACTGTGGGCATCAAGCCGACCTATGGCCGCTGCTCGCGCTGGGGCGTCGTGGCCTTTGCCAGCTCGCTGGACCAGGCCGGCCCGATCGCCAAGACCGTCGAGGACGCGGCCCTGCTGCTGACCTCGATGTGCGGCCATGACCCCAAGGACTCCACCAGCCTCGACGTGCCCGTGCCGGACTTCACCCAGTTCGTCGGCAAGTCGGTCAAGGGCCTGAAGATCGGGATTCCCAAGGAATACCGCGTCGACAACATGCCGGCCGAGATCGAGAAGCTGTGGGAAGACGGCATCGCCTGGCTGAAGGAAGCCGGCTGCGAGATCGTCGACATCACCCTGCCGCACACCAAGTACGCCCTGCCGGCCTACTACATCGTCGCTCCGGCCGAGGCCTCGTCGAACCTGGCCCGTTATGACGGCATGCGCTACGGCCTGCGGGCCGAGGGCGGCAATCTGACCGAGACCTATGAGAACACCCGCGCCGAAGGCTTCGGCGACGAGGTCAAGCGCCGCATCCTGATCGGCACCTATGTGCTCAGCGCCGGCTATTATGACGCCTATTATCTGAAGGCCTTGAAGGTGCGTCGCCGCATCGCCGAGGACTTCGACAGGGCCTGGGAGCGCTGTGACGCCATCCTGACCCCGACGGCGCCGTCGGCGGCCTTCGGTCTGGGCGAGAACAGCAATGATCCGATCGCCATGTACCTGAATGACGTCTTCACGGTGACGACCAACCTCGCCGGTCTGCCGGGCCTGTCCCTGCCGGCCGGGCTCGATGCCAATGGTCTGCCTCTGGGCCTGCAGATCATCGGCAAGCCCCTCGACGAGGGCACGGTATTCTCGGTGGCCGGGGCGCTGGAAAAGGCGGCCGGGTTCAACGCCAAGGCCGGAAAGTGGTGGTGAGTGCGATGACCGATCAATCGAAAACCATCCAAGGCCGCACCGGCCCCTGGGAAATCGTTCTGGGCCTTGAGGTCCATGCCCAGGTTGCCAGCAAGTCCAAGCTGTTCTCCGGCGCGGCCGTCGGCTTTGGCGCGGGCCCCAATGAGCAGGTCAGCCTGGTGGATGCCGCCATGCCCGGCATGCTGCCGGTCCTGAACGGCTTCTGCGTCGAACAGGCGGTCAAGACGGGTCTGGGCCTGAAGGCCAAGATCAATCTGAAGAGCCGTTTCGACCGCAAGAACTACTTCTATCCCGACCTGCCGCAGGGCTATCAGATCAGCCAGTTCGATCAGCCGATCGTCGGTGAGGGCGTCGTCACGGTCGAGCGCGACGATGGCACGACCTTCGAGGTGCGCATCGAGCGCCTGCACCTGGAGCAGGATGCCGGCAAGTCGCTGCACGATCAGGATCCGAACGCGACCTATGTCGACCTGAACCGTGCGGGCACGGCGCTGATGGAGATCGTCTCCAAGCCCGACATGCGGACCTCGGAAGAGGCCGCCGCCTATGTGAAGAAGCTGCGGACGATCCTGGTCTATCTGGGCACCTGCGATGGCGACATGGACAAGGGCAACTTGCGCGCCGACGTCAATGTCTCGGTGTGCCGTCCCGGGGCCTACGAGAAGTTCCGCGAGACCGGCAGCTTCAGCCATCTGGGCACGCGCTGCGAGATCAAGAACGTCAACTCGTACCGCTATATCCAGCAGGCCATCGAATATGAGGCCCGTCGCCAGATCGAGATCCTCGAAGACGGTGGCAAGGTTGATCAGGAAACGCGCCTGTTCGATCCGAACAAGCTGGAAACCCGCTCGATGCGGTCCAAGGAAGAGGCGCATGACTATCGCTACTTCCCCGATCCCGACCTGCTGCCGCTGATCCTCGATCCCGACTGGGTGCAGTCGATCGAGGCCACCCTGCCGGAGCTGCCGGACGCCAAGAAGGCGCGTCTTCAGAGTCAGTATGGCCTGTCGGCCTATGATGCCGGGGTGCTGATCATTGAAAGCGACCGGGCCGACTATTTCGAAGCCGCCGCCAAGGGGCGGGATGCCAAGCTGGTGTCCAACTGGGTGACCAATGAGCTGCTCTCGAAGCTGTCCTCGGGCGGCCACGAGATCGCCAACTCGCCCTTGCCCTCGTCCGACATCGCCCAGCTGGTCGAGCTGATCGAGAACGGCACCATCTCGTCGAAGATCGCCAAGGAGGTCTTCGAGCGCATGTGGGCCGGCGAGGGGCGTCCTGCCGAGATCGTCGAGAAGCGTGGCCTGGTCCAGATCAACGATACCGGGGCCATCGAGGCGGCTATTGACGCCCTGATCGCCGCCAATCCGGACAAGGCTGCGGCCGTGAAGGACAAGCCCCAGGCCATCGGCTGGTTCGTCGGCCAGGTGATGAAGGAGACCGGTGGCAAGGCCAATCCGGCCACGGTCAACGATCTCCTGAAGTCCAAGCTGGGCCTGTAGGCCCTGAACCGCGCCCCGGACCCTGGGTCCCGGGGCGCGGCAGTCTAGGCGGCGGCTAGTAGCCGCCGTTCATCACGTCGAAGATCAGTCCGGTCGCAATGGCGGCGAGGACATAGTCATTGCCGGCCCGGTACCAGTAATAGCCGCGCGGCGGCGCATGCAGACGGTAGCGGTGGTAGTCGTGCACGACATAGCCCCCGCTGCGATAATAGGGCGGCAGATAGGCGCCGCGCCGCCAGGCATTGTATCCGGGCCGATAGCCAGGGCGGCCGTAATAGTATGACGGAGGCGCGCCGTAGTAGAAGCGGTCGCGATAGTAGTAGCCATTGTGGCGGCCGCGATCCCAGCGGTCTTCCCGCCGGTCCCAGCGGTCCTCGCGGCGGTCCCAGCGTCCGCTGTCGTGCCGGGCGTCGCGACGATCTTCACGGCGGTCCCAGCGATCCTCGCGACGGTCCCATCCGCCGCGATCCTGGGCCGAAGCGTCGCTGGCCGTGAGCGCCATGGGGGCGGCCACCGAGGCGACCGCAGCGATGGTGAGCAACAGACGTTTCATCTCGTCCACTCCTTTTGGTCGGGCGGTTTCTCAGCCGCCGAGTCCCTCGACCTGGCGAACAAGGTCGTTCTGGCCGGCTGAACCGGGCCTGAATGGGGCTGTCAGGCACCGGTCTTGCTCCGGTGGTCAGGTCGTTTGGTGTGGTGAATCGGCAACGTGTGGATCGTGATCTGATCTGCGACCAATCGTCCAAGGCGGACGGCTTCAACGCGACATGGCTTGCCTGCGGCACAAACCGGCGCTTCAGTGATGGTGCAGAGGGGCGCTCCGGCCTGGGCTCGACCCTAGCCGCTCGGGGCCCCAAAGCGCCGGAATGGCCTGACAAACCGGCCGTTTGACGTGTCTCTGGCGGCTTTGAGTCTTCGCTGGGCTCGACCTGGCGATAGACGTCCTGGGTTGCCGAAGGGCGCGGCGTTAACTCGCCGTATACATGCCTTTACACTGAGTAATACCCCTGAAGAATGCATGTATTCAGATCATGATTCATGATGTCGCGCCGCTTAACTATATATTCAGTGGCGATGGACTTTCCTGCTTTCAGGCCTGAGATCGGACAGAACGTCTGAGGGGCCTGCAAGTGGAGAAGATGCCATGATGATGAGCCTCGAACCCCCGCCCGCCCATGTCCTGCCTCTGCCGACCCCCGAGTCCTCGGGCGACGAGCTGTTCCGCATGGGGCTGATGTATTCCACCGGTCAGGGCGGCGCGCCCGTCGACTATGTCTCGGCCCACATGCTGTTCAACCTGGCGGCCATGCGCGGTTCGGTCGAAGCCAAGGTCTATCGCAAGGAACTGTCGCAGGAGATGGCCAGCGAAGACGTCGCCGAAGCTCAACGCGCCGCGCGGGAGTGGCTGGCCCACGGCTGACTCCGGCTTTCCGGATTCGGCAGCAGGCCAGTCCTCAGCTGAAGTCTATTGGCCGACGCCGTTGACTGCGTAGCTGAAACTGACCGGCAGCAGGTCCCGGAAATACTGCTGCATGAACAGGCCCGTTTCGGCCGCCCCGCTGCGCGGCACGTAAACGATGTCGAACCTGCGGAGTGGGATCAGGTCTATGCCACCCGGATTGGTCATCCCCTTCAGGAGGTCGGCCGTCCGCAGCATGGCGCGGCCATCTGGCCCGCGACGAATGATCACAACCTGGCTGCGCTTCGAGGACGCCTTGAAGCCGCCAGCCTGAATTACGGCGCGCAGCGCGTCCACATCACCCGGCATGTCGTACACGCCGGGAGCGCCGACCTCGCCGCCGACAAACACCTTGAGCGGCATTGTGGCCTTCACCGCCACCTGCACCTGCGGCCTGAGCAACTGGCTGCCATAGGCCTCGGTGATCGCATCCTCCAGCTCAAAGATCGTCCGATCCGCTGCCATCACCGGTCCCAGCAGGGGCAGGACAATGCGCCCGTCCGGTTGAATGATGGCCGTTCTGTTGAGTTCAGTGGCCGATGCCACCGTCACCTCGACCTCATCGCCCGGATAGAACCGATAGGAGGGCTCCTGTTCGGACCAGTCCGCGTAGCCGATGTTCGGGAAGTTCGCACTGGGGCGTGGCGCAGGCGTGAGCGGCTCGCCGTCCACATGGCTACAGGCCGTTACGCCACTGCTTAAGAGCAGGATGGCCAAGGCTGTCGAAAGGGGCGTGCGTGAGTGCATGCGGCAAGTCTTAACAGGAATGGGTAACGAACTCTTAAGGGCGAGCGGACCAGTTTGGCTCTGAGAGTGAACCCTTCGGATTCGTATGTCGACGACGAGCGCCTGGACCAGTGTGCCGCACGATCCTCCGTCGCAACGCGACTGGGCGACCCGTGCCCGCTATGCGCCGTCCGACTTCATCACGCTGCTTTGGCGAGAACGCTTCCTGATGCTGGGCATCTTCCTGGTGATTGCCAGCGTCGGCATCGCCTTCTCGATGACCCTGAAAAAGAACTACACGGCAGAATCCAGCCTCTTCGTTCGCCTTGGCCAGGAATATGTCTATGAACCCCGTGCCGGCGATGCTGGCCGCGGAGCGGTGCCTGACGTGGATCAGGTCATCCAGTCCGAAGCTGAGATTCTCGGTAGCGGCGAGCTTCGGGAGCGCGTCATTCGCAAGCTTGGCTTCGCGGAGGTGTTTCCGTCACAGGCCACAAAATACGCCGCTGCGACACCGGAAGGTAAGCGCAAGCTCATTTCCCTTGGGCGCGATTCCATCGCCAAGCACCTGAAGATCGAGACCGCGCCGGACAATTCCATTATCCGGCTGTCTTACCAGAACGAAGCTCCGGATCGGGCTGAGAAGGTGTTGAACACCCTGCTGGAAGAGTATCTCACCTATCGTCGGCGGCTGCTGATTGGTGGCGACGACCGTGTCCTGCAGCGGCAGAAAGACATCTTCGAGCAAAAGCTCCAGGAGACGGACACGAGCTACCAGTCCTTCCTGACCACCAATGACATCGGCGACTTTTCGGCCCAGAAGGCGACGCTGACGCAACTGCAGACTCAGGTCGAGCAGCAGAAGTACTCGATTGAAGCCCAGTTGCAGGATCGCACCGCCCGACTGGCTGCGGTCGAGTCTGAACTCGCGCGGACGCCGGCCGAAACCGTGCTCTATCGCGATGCCGACACGACGGCGGCGGCAAAACTCAACCAGTTGAAGCTGGATCGTGAGGGTTTGCTCTCTCGCTATCGTTCCGATGCGAGCCCGGTTCGCGATATCGATGCCCAGATTGCCCAACTGGAAAAGGGCATGGCGGCGGGGCGCACCAGTGGTGAGGGCGCGCGGCGGAGTGGCCCCAATCCGATTTGGCAAACCCTGCAGACCTCCCGCAACGACCTGATCGCCGAAGTCGCGGCCCTTCGGGTGTCTGAGGCAACCGCGGGTCAGCAGGTCGCGGATGTGAATCAGCGCTTGCTGCGCCTGGCTGAACTTGAGCCGCAGTTCAATCAGCTGAGCCGCGATCGCGATGTCCTGTCGTCCAATGTTCGTGACTTTACGGTCAAGGAACAGCAGGACGAGGCGCAACGTCGGATGTCATCGGAAAGCAGCGACAATATTCGCATCGTCCAGCGCGCTGTGGCACCGTCTCAAGGCAAGAGCCTGCAGAAGCCCATTCTTGCCCTGACGATCCTGTTTGCGGCCTTCACGGCAGCCTGTGCCGGCCTGGTTAGGATGTTTCTCCGTCCTGGCTTGCAGACCCCTGCTTCGGCGGCTCGGACCTTGAACCTCCCGGTTCTGGCCTCCGCCGGCTACAAGCCCTGAGCGGTTCCCAATGAGTGCTTTGGTCGCCTTTCGCGCGCTCAGGGAATGGCGCTAGTTTGAAGCTTCTGAACGCGCGGCGATTCGACGGATGGTAGATTTGAACGCCGAGATGGCGGAGTTGTGGAGCTCACTGGGCGCACCAGCGCCTGGGCGTCCGCACGTCATCCAGGTGGTTGCCGCCCGGAGAGGTGAGGGCACATCCACCATAGCCCGCGAACTCGCCCGCTTCACCTCCGCCCGCGCCGGCCGCAAGACCTGGCTGGTCGATATGGATCTGGCGACTTCAAACCAGTTCCAGACCCTTTCGTCGCAGCCCGAGCGGTTTGGCGTCCTGGGACCGGCCGTGGCCGCTTCGCCTGATGAGTCGGCCTTCTTCACGGTTCAGCCACCGGCTCCCCGCTCTGACGGTGGCGTCTGGCCGGATTCCAAGTACCTGACCGCACATAGTGTCGGCGGATCTCGCCTTTGGGTTACGCGCTTCAATCGCGATGCTCTTCGAGGGCGTCAAAAGGTCCACATCATTCCGGGTGCCGAGTATTGGCAGGCGCTGCGTCGCCACGCGGAGGTCATTGTCGTCGACAGTCCGTCGACAGATCGCTCCCAGGCTGCCCTGACCGTAGCCCAGCACATGGATCAGACGGTTCTGGTGGTTTCGGCCCAGCAACCTGACGTCAAGCCTCCCGCCCAGTTGCGCGATGCCCTGGCCACAGCGGGTGGTCGTTGCGCGGGTGTGTTCTTCAACCAGGCCTCTGTGCAGCCGCCCGCCTTCCTGCGGGCGATCCTCCCGTGACGCAGCCGGGGAGGGCACCGCTCCTCCTGCCTCAGATCGCGCTTTTCTGCGCGGCAGTCGCCATGCTGCTGCTCTACAGCGGCGGCTGGGCCCTACCGCTTTTTGGTGAAAAGGCCGACGAGTCCGCCGCAGGCTTCATGCGCGTCGCCTATCTGCCCGCCTATGCCGCAGGCTTTCTGCTGATCGCGCTTAATCCTCGCAACCTGCTGCGGGTGCTGGTTCGCCAGCCTCTGTTGATCGTGCTGATGCTGATCGTGATTGGCTCGACCTTCTGGTCCATAGCGCCGGACGTCACGACCCGTCGCGCGTTTGCGGTCACCTGCACCACCCTGGGCGGACTGGCGCTCGCCGCCCGCTACAAGTGGGCTGAACTGGCCGAGGTGGTGGGGGCGACCTTTGTGGTGCTGATCGTTGCCAGTTTCATTGTCTGTCTGGCCGTGCCGTCGATCGGGGTGATGACGGAGCTGTTCCCTGGAGCCTGGAGAGGGCTGTGGATGGAGAAGAACGGGCTCGGGGGGCTGATGGCACTCGGCTTCTGTTTGCTCTCGGCTGCCGCTCTGCTCAATCCCCAGAGGGCAAAGCTTTGGTGGCCCTTCGCAGGCCTGGCACTGGTGCTGGTCCTGATGTCCACATCCAAGACGTCCCTGGCCTCTCTTCTCGTCGGGGCGGCGGCCTTGGTCTTTGTTCTGATCGCCAGACGGAGCCCCGCAGCCAGCGCGGCCATCACCTGGACGGGCGTGACCGGCGTTCTGCTGGTGGCAGGGTTCCTGCTCGTGGCTTCCGATGTGTTCTTTGCCATTCTTGGCAAGGACGCCACCCTGACAGGCCGAACGGAGATCTGGAGTGCGGCCATGCGCCAGATCGAACTCAGACCCTGGACCGGCTATGGCTACGCTGCCGTTTGGGACAACAAATCCGGATGGGGCCCTTTTGCCTGGATCTCCAAGGATGCTGGGTTCCAGGCCCACCATGCTCACAACTCCTGGATCGAGCAGTGGCTTGGTATGGGCATCATCGGCCTGGCGGCCTGGGGTCTGTTCTATCTTCAGACCCTGACCCTGGCGATCATCGCCGTGTTCCGTGAGCGCGGAGCGCTGCTCGTCTTTCCGTTTCTGGTTGTCTACACCCTGGTGTCGCTGACTGAGAGCATCGCGGTGGTCTACAACGACTTTCGCTGGGCGCTTTTTGTGACGTTTGCGGCCAAACTGGCCTTCTCGGACCGGCAGCAGGCGAGCTAATAGGCGCTGGCTCGAACCAAGTTTTTAACCGCCGTGACCTAGGATCTCCGTTCAGATCCTAGACGTCGAAATGGGCGGAGCCCTGATCAGTGCAGACCACAGCCATTCAGGCCGGGCCGAATGACGGTTCCAGCGAAGACCAATCCAGCACGGGGAACAAGCCCTCGGGGTCTGGGCCGGCGCGCTTGGCGATCATTCTCGGCTTTCTGGTCTATGTTGCCCTGGTGGGCCTGGCATGGTGGAGCGTCCTGCAGGTCGTACCGGGCCAGGTGTCTCTGACCCTGCTGGGCCGGACGCTGCAGACGGATTCGGCGCATGAGCACATCAACAATGCCGCCCTGATCTTCCTGCTCCTGCCTTCGGCACTCTGGATCGAGGCGGTTACCGTTGGATGGTCGAAGAGTTCGGCCCGCCAGCTGCTCTTTTGCCCCACCGCCTCACTGAAGTCTGATCTGGCCTGCTTTGTCCTGGGCCAGGCCCGCATTCTCGACATTGTCGGGCGCGTTTTGATGCTGGGGGCCTCGATGGTTTCCGGCGCCTGGGTTCAGAACTGGCTGCGGACCACCACGGGCCTGGATATCGGGCCACCGCCGGTGCCATTGCCGCTCCAGGTCGTGTTCTATTTCTATGTCTACACCTTCTTCGACTACTGGACCCACCGGCTGGACCACACCCGCCGCTTCTGGCCTCTGCACCGCTATCACCATTCAGCGAGCGACTTTGGCGTGATCACCGCCGGTCGTCAGCACCCGGCGGCCTTTACAGGTGTCTTTGTGGTCAATCTGCCGATGGCTGTTCTCGGTGCGCCGGCGGATGTGATGATCTACGTCAATGTCCTTGTGGTGGGCATTGGCTTCCTGATCCATTCGAGGATTGACGCGAACTGGGGATGGGTCGGTCGCTATCTGATCCAGTCGCCCAATCATCACCGCCTGCACCACAAGCTGGATATGAGCCATCCTACGGGGCACTTCGCGATCGCTCCGATCTGGGACTGGATGTTCGGCACCTGGTACGGCGACGCGGATGCGTCAATCGCCATTGGCGTCGACACACCCTACCGGCATGGATTGTTCGTCCTGCGCGACATGCTGCGTGACTATCTGCACTTCTGGATCGGTCTGTTCGGGGGGCGCAATGATGGGCCGGATTCGGACCTGTCTCTGCTACCGAAGCCCCGTGCCGCGAAGCTCTAGAGGCCGATCCGGCGGGCCCCTTCGGCGACGGTAACGACGTCGAAGCCGGCATGAATTGCGCCATCGACCAGTCGCTCAAGCGCTTGGGTCGAACAGCCCCATTGGGACGGCGTGTCAGAGACGTCGTGGGTATAGAGGATCAGCCAGGCCTTGCGCGCATGGGCACGGTCCAGCCAGTTCAGGGCGACAGATTCTCCGTCCTCGCCCTCAATCCCCACGGCGGGGGCCTGGTTCAGGTCTGCGCCATTGGCGATCAGACCGTGATGCAGGGCTCTGACGGTCTTGAACCGCGCCGCCAAGAGCTGTTTGGCAGGCGCGCCGACGTCTCCATAGGGATAGGCGAAGCTGACGGGAGCAGCGACACCCCAAGACCTTAGCGCCGCAGCGTTCTGGTCCAGGTCGGCTTGTGTCGCCTCTTGTGTCGATTGACCACAATCGAGGTGGGAGTAGGTGTGGCACCCGATCTCGTGACCGGCCTCATGCAGGCGCGCTGCGTCCTCGCCCGTGGCGAACCGACCCATGGGGCCTTCGCGTCCCGTCAGGCCGGCTGCGAAATAATAGGTGCCGCGCAGGCCCCGCGCCTCCAGGACGGCTGCGCCAGCGACGCAGGCCGTGGCCGGGGCATCGTCAAAACTGAAAGAGACCATGGGTCGCTCCAGCTTGACCCGCGCCGGGCGGCGATAGGCCAGTCGGATGAGCCGGCGACGCAACTTCCCCTTCAGGGTGCGGTCGGGCTCATAGGCGTCGACCTTGTCATGGCTGGTCTGCATCATACGGCTTCACAATAGAGCGCGGCGCGATAGAGCCGCATGGCCAAGGCTCGCAGGGCGGTCGGAGCGGCCTCGTTGAGAGCAAATGCCTTCAACAGGGGCCGCCAGGCCGTCCTGAGCGGGATGTGTTTCAGGGCGCGCGCCACCTTGTAGCTGGGATAGGTGCTGACGATCTCGCGGTGGGCGCTGACGACGCGGGCAAAGTTCGATGCCGACTGCTCATACTTGGCCGCTATGACCGGCGCAGTATCGAGGCCCAGATGCGTGGCTGAATTGTCGATGTGCAGAATGGGATGGCTGCGTCCGACCCGCATGGCCCACTCGACGTCCTCCCAGCCCCAACCGCTGAAACCCTCATCGAAGGCGACCGCTTCAAAGACGTCGCGGCGGACCAGCAGATTGGAGGTAAAGACGTGCTTTTCCGGGGCCTTGGCCCGCTCCGGTGCAGGCGTGCAGTCTCCCCGCAACGCCATGGCCCGATGAAGGGCGTGCTCGGGGCGAAGGGGGGTCTGGTTGAGGGTAAAGCCGCCAAAGGCGATCGGCGTGTTCTCCCGTTCGGCCAAGGCCGCCCAACGGGCCAGGAAATCAGCGGGATCGGGCAGCATGTCGCTGTCGAGAAACAGGAAGTGGTTCGCGCGCGCATGCCTGGCCAGCAGGTTGCGCCCCTTGGAGCGGCCCTGGTTGGCCGTCAGTCGAACCAGGCGAGCGGGCAGCCGCATCCGCTCGATCCGGCCGGCGATGCGGCTGGCCAGGGCATCGTCTCCGCTTCCGTCGTCCAGAACGATGACCTCAGCACAAACAGCCGGATCATCGAGCGCTGCAAGCAGGGCTGACGGGTCATCGCGAAACATCGGGATCAACACGGAGAGGCGTGGCTTGGCCGTCGTCCAGGCTGCATTGTCCACGATGAACTCTTTGACCGGAGAGGTCATGCAGGACGGGCCTTTCGTCGAATGAGACCAGAGATCTTGCCGCGAAGACCGTCGACATCGAGTCCCAGCATGATGCCGCCATAGACGACCGCACCCACGCCCGCCTTCAGGATCAGTTCCTGAAGGCCGCCGGGAGAGGGCATGGCCATGACAGAGACCGCCATGACTACACAGCCTAGGCCCGACTTGCCCAGCGTGCGCCAGGGAATTGGCAGGGGCTGAGCGCCTTGGCCAAGGGTCCAGGCCGCCAGCGCGCCGATCCCATAGCTCGCCGTTGTGGCCCAAAGGGCACCGTTCAGGCCGAACCTGGGGATCAGGACCAGGTTCAGCACCAGATTGGCAAGGGCTGGGACCGCCATGGCGACGATCAGAATCGGTGTGCGTCGACCCAGGGTGAAGGCCTGGAGCAGATAGTAGGTGGTGACACCCGCCAGCCAGCCGCTGGCGGCGATCCAGGGAACGACCTGAATCGCGCCGGCGCGGAGCGACTCGCCGACCATCAGTTCGACCAGCGGCTCGGCGACCAGGGCGAGACCCACAGCGGCGGGCAGGGTCAGCAGGACCATGAAGGAGGCCTGCTCGCGGGCAGCGTCCTTCAAGGCTGCAGCACCGCCACGCTCCAGTGCGGATACAAGGGCGGGGCCGCCCGCCATGCCCAGCCAGATGAAGACGACGTCCAGGGTCCGGCTGCCCAGTGAATAGCCGGCATGGTAGACCCCGACCGCTGCTTCACCCAGATAAGCCGCCAGAAGGAAACGGTCTGTGGTCGCAAGCACCAGGGCCAGGATCAGCGACAGCGCGACCGGCACGCCATAGGTCGCATAGTCACGGGCCAGGGCCCGATCGAAGTGCCCCCCTCTCATCCGACCCAGGTCGGTGGGAAGCACGAATATGAGGCAGAGCAGCGAAATCGCCCCCATGCCCATCAGGGGTGCCGCGCCGCCCAGGCCGACAAGGGCAAGGATCAGGCCCAGGAGGAAGCCGCCGACGGTCTGGACGATGTCGAGCAGCGCCGCGCTTGAGACTTCGCCCGCAGCCCGACGGCGTTCCTGGGACAGCTTGGTCAGGCTTTTGATACTGGCGGAGGCGAAGGCCGCAGCCAAAGCGACCTTCATCGGGGCGGCGAGCGGCAGCAGGAACAGGACGACGCCCGCTATCACGGGGATCACCAGGGCGCAGCCAAACCACAGGCGATAGAGCGTTGCGAAGTGGTCCGGCAGTCGACCATCTTCGCTGCGAGCCGCGAAGAAGCGCGCCATGGCCGCTTCAGACCAGGTCAGAAGGAGGGTCTGGGTCAGGCTCAAGGCCGAGAAGGCCAGGGCGTAGCCGCCGTACTCCTCAGGCGAGAGAACCCTCGTGAACAGGACGATGGTCAGCAGGCCAACCACGCCCTGTGCGATGTTGACCGGCAGATAGCCGAGGATGCCACGCCAGAACATCGTAGACCTCAGCGCACTGTCGCCCGGTCCCCCAGCAGGCAGGGGATGGTCATGATGATGATGTAGAGGTCGAGCCAGAAGGATTGCCGTTCGATATAGTCCACGTCCAGGGCAACCCGTTCGCGGACGAGTTCTGGTGTATCAACCGGTCCACGCGAGCCGTTGATGGCGGCCCAGCCTGTGACGCCCGGCTTCATGCGATGCCTGTGGGCGTATTGCTCCACCAGTTTTGCCGACTCCACGTCGCCGGTCTTCATGCCGACTGCGTGGGGTCGCGGACCGACGATCGACATCTCGCCCGCCAGGACGTTGAACAACTGGGGAAGCTCATCGAGGCTTGTCTTGCGGATGAACCGCCCAACCTTGGTCACGCGATCATCATTGGCGCTGATCTGGCGGACAGCCCGGGCGTCAGCCATGTCGTGGCGCATGGAGCGGAACTTCCAGACGAGGATCTCCTCGTTGTTGAAGCCATGCCGACGTTGACGGAAAAAGACCGGGCCAGGACTGTCCAGGCGGACGGCGATGGCCACGATCGCCATGATCGGCGCGGCGACGATCAGGCCACCGATTCCGACAACCAGATCCTGCAGGCGTTTGAGTATGGCTTTTCGCGTGCTGCCGAGGTTGCCGGATAGGTCTGTCAGGGCGGCATCGGCAATGCGGGACACCGCGGCATCGCTGGCCTGATCGCGGCCGACGTCGACGAACAGACTGATCGGATTGGGCAGGACTTCCAGCTTTTCTACCAGCTGCCGGACCCGGCTCTGAGCGGCCGGTGTGACCGTGATCACGATGCGGTCGACATAAGGCATGACACGGTGGTCGATCAGGGCTGAGGTGTCGCCCAGCACGGGTACGCCCAAAAGGTTTTCCGGCGCGCGGTCCAGCCGGTCATCGAAGATCCCCAGCACATTGACCTCGCCGGTTCGCAATGCGGCTTCAATCAGATGCTGAGCATTGGCGGTAGCGCCGACCACAACGATATTGGGCGTCAGACGTCCATGCCGGCGCCCGCGGCCGATGATGATCCACCAGCCGGTGTGCAGGACCAGAACCAGGGGAGCCAGGCCCATAAAGGCGACGACCGGAAAGACCGTGGGGGCGTTCCAGGCGGGCAGGGCGGTGTTTACCGCCAGGACTGTGGTTGCCCCTGCGCCAAAGGCGGCCGCGACTCGCAGGGCGTGTCGGGGCAGGGGCTCGCGCCGCGCGAAAACATAGGCGTCCAGAGCCCGAAGCGAGAGGAGCAGCACGAGCAGGCCCCCACCCAGGGACAGGATGGCGTGTCCGGGAATTAGAGGGTCCCCGGGGCGCTGCGACATTATTGCGAACATCGCCGCGCAGTATCCGGCTGCGATAAGCGCATCGACGGCCCGGAACGCCCGAGCCAGGGCGCGCGCTTCGAATCGAGCCCGCGCCGGAACCAGATGCTCGGGACGGAAAGGGCCTCTGCGCGCGCTGGATGGTGAATGTCGCGAAGTCCGGCTGCGGGGGGGCGTTGGGACCACGTCCACCTTCGGCGCACCGTCGGATGCGGCGTCGCTCGGGACCGGGAGATCGCGGGAAATGACGTGCGGCATGGGCTCTGGACCGATAAACTAGCAACCAATCTAGCTTCGCGGTCTGAGCTTGACGTTAACGCACCGATTTCCTTCCACGCATGATTGTCATGGGCCCACGAACAGGCTATCCAGCCGCTCCCTCTCAGGAGGAGACGTGGCCGAGAGGCTGAAGGCACCGCTTTGCTAAAGCGGCATACCCCAAAAGGGTATCGAGGGTTCGAATCCCTCCGTCTCCGCCACCCCCTGTTCTAAACCGTTGAAGTGAAGCGACTTTTTCTGCGGCTTCGCTTTCGGTACCTACTTTCGTCCCTACTGGGCGCGGCGATAGCGCCGGATTAATCGGGATGATTTGGGAGGCTTGCCCTCGCGTGCGCGCGTGATGTGGGAAGAAATCCGGCTGTGAGCCACGGCTGCGGGCCTCAGCCTTGATTGGCTCGGCGGCGAGGTCTGACGCGACGTCGATCAGAGATCCAGCTGCCAGCCATAGCAGACCCCTCGGTAAAGCTCCGATATGGGGACCCTCCGCGCCGGTGGTGAAGGCTGCCAAGAAAAGCCATCCGCGTAACTCACGGTGCGCCCAAACGCGCTGCGCTTAGCGGTCGCCGCCTCCTGTCTACTGACCCTCTAGGCTGTGACGCTCTCTTCGGCGTCGCAGCCTCGGCCGGCGATTCCTTCAGCGAGCGCTGCCTTCGCCGCTGAAACCAACGCCTCGCCCTCAGTCGACAACCGTACAAGCTCGCTGTCAGGCAGATGCCGTTAGTGATCAGCAAGCCGCTCTTGCTAGGTCATGATGTCCCCATCAGTCGACAAAGCCATGCCAACTGGTGCTGAGACCTACAAGTTCTTGTGCATGGCCAGCTGGCAGAGATTCAAACTGGTGACCAAAATGCCGGAAACCGGTCGGGCTACGCTCCGAGAACAGCGCCAGAGCAAGAACGCTCCTTTACGGAAAACTCCTCCCGACTAGACCCCGAAGATCCAACCTTCGCCCGCTGTTGGGTTCTGAAAGCTCAGGAGAACCAGGCTGTCGCCATTATCAAAGGTGAGCACCGTATCATTACCCACTAGCGCCACTGAGTAAGCCGCCCCTGGGTCCAGAAGTATGCGATCGCCTTCAGCAGGGTTGAAGTCGGTGACAATGTCTCGTCCCGCTCCCCTGGAGAAGTAGAACTGGTCTGCCCCAGCACCGCCCGACAGGGTGTCGTTTCCTAGATCGCCGGAGACGAAGTCGTTGCCGCCGCCGCCAAACACCTGATCGTCTCCTTGACCGCCCCGGACGGTATCGTTGCCCAGATCGCCAAAGACGAGATCGTTGCCCGCGTTGCCATGAACCAGATCGTTGCCCTGGCCCCCGTGCACGCTGTCATCGCCGAGATCGCCGAAAACCAGGTCATCGCCAAAGTTGCCTTGAGCCAGATCGTTGCCCTGGCCCCCGCGCACCAGGTCATCGCCGGTATCGCCGAAGATCCGATCATCGCCCGCGTTGCCTTGAACCAGATCGTTGCCCGTTCCGCCCGAAACGGTGTCCGCACCCGCTCCGCCTGACAGTGTATCGGCCCCGGCATCACCCTGAATCAAATCAGTCGAGGGGCCTCCGGTCACCTGATCGTCGCCGTCGCCGGCAGAGACGCTTCCTCCGCTATCCGAGATACTGATCACATCATTGCCGCCTGTCGGCTGAGGCTCGGCCGATGGTGGAGGAGGAGGAGGAGGAGGAGGAGGAGGAGGAGGCGGCGGCGGCGGAGGCGGCGGAGGCGGAGGCGGAGGCGCGGCAACCGTGTCGATGGCATAGTTGCCGGAGTTGGTGGTGCCGGTTCCGGCGTTACCCGCCGCGTCAGCGACCCCGGTGTTGTTCAGCGTGATGAGGTTCGTCGCGTCGGTGATCGCGGCGGTGGGGGTGAGGGTTGCCGTCCAGGTGATGCCGCCATCGGAGGACGCCACGTTGGTGAGCGTGCCGTTGTCTATGGTCAGGTCGGCGTTGGTGAACCCGGTCACAGCCTCGGAGAAGGTGATGGTCACGCCCGAGGTCTCGCCGACGGTCAGCGAGGTGTCTGCCACGGCGATGGTGGCGGTCGGGCGGGTCGTGTCGATGGCGTAGTTGCCGGAGGTGGTGGTGCCGGTTCCGGCGTTACCCGCCGCGTCAGCGACCCCGGTGTTGTTCAGCGTGATGAGGTTCGTCGCGTCGGTGATCGCGGCGGTGGGGGTCAGGGTTGCCGTCCAGGTGATGCCACCATCGGAGGACGCCACGTTGGTGAGCGTGCCGTTGTCTATGGTCAGGTCAGCGTTGGTAAACCCGGTCACAGCCTCGGAGAAGGTGATGGTCACGCCCGAGGTCTCGCCGACGCTCAGCGCGGTGTCCGCCACGGCGATGGTGGCGGTCGGGCGGGTCGTGTCGATGGCATAGTTGCCGGAGTTGGTGGTGCCGGTTCCGGTGTTGCCCGCCGCGTCAGCGACCCCGGTGTTGTTCAGCGTGATGAGGTTCGTCGCGTCGGTGATCGCGGCGGTGGGGGTCAGGGTTGCCGTCCAGGTGATGCCACCATCGGAGGACGCCACGTTGGTGAGCGTGCCGTTGTCTATGGTCAGGTCAGCGTTGGTAAACCCGGTCACAGCCTCGGAGAAGGTGATGGTCACGCCCGAGGTCTCGCCGACGCTCAGCGCGGTGTCCGCCACGGCGATGGTGGCGGTCGGGCGGGTCGTGTCGATGGCGTAGTTGCCGGAGGTGGTGGTGCCGGTTCCGGCGTTACCCGCCGCGTCAGCGACCCCGGTGTTGTTCAGCGTGATGAGGTTCGTCGCGTCGGTGATCGCGGCGGTGGGGGTCAGGGTTGCCGTCCAGGTGATGCCACCATCGGAGGACGCCACGTTGGTGAGCGTGCCGTTGTCTATGGTCAGGTCAGCGTTGGTAAACCCGGTCACAGCCTCGGAGAAGGTGATGGTCACGCCCGAGGTCTCGCCGACGGTCAGCGCGGTATCCGCCACGGCGATGGTGGCGGTCGGTCGGGTGGTGTCGATGGCGTAGTTGCCGGAGTTGGTGGTGCCGGTTCCGGTGTTGCCCGCCGCGTCAGCGACCCCGGTGTTGTTCAGCGTGATGAGGTTCGTCGCGTCGGTGATCGCGGCGGTGGGGGTCAGGGTTGCCGTCCAGGTGATGCCACCATCGGAGGACGCCACGTTGGTGAGCGTGCCGTTGTCTATGGTCAGGTCAGCGTTGGTAAACCCGGTCACAGCCTCGGAGAAGGTGATGGTCACGCCCGAGGTCTCGCCGACGCTCAGCGCGGTGTCCGCCACGGCGATGGTGGCGGTCGGGCGGGTCGTGTCGATGGCATAGTTGCCGGAGTTGGTGGTGCCGGTTCCGGTGTTGCCCACCGCGTCAGCGACCCCGGTGTTGTTCAGCGTGATGAGGTTCGTCGCGTCGGTGATCGCGGCGGTGGGGGTCAGGGTTGCCGTCCAGGTGATGCCACCATCGGAGGACGCCACGTTGGTGAGCGTGCCGTTGTCTATGGTCAGGTCAGCGTTGGTAAACCCGGTCACAGCCTCGGAGAAGGTGATGGTCACGCCCGAGGTCTCGCCGACGGTCAGCGCGGTATCCGCCACGGCGATGGTGGCGGTCGGTCGGGTGGTGTCGATGGCGTAGTTGCCGGAGGTGGTCGTGCCGGTTCCGGCGTTACCCGCCGCGTCCGCGACCCCGGTGTTGTTCAGCGTGATGAGGTTCGTCGCGTCGGTGATCGCGGCGGTGGGGGTCAGGGTTGCCGTCCAGGTGATACCGCCATCGGAGGAGGCCACGTTGGTGAGTGTGCCGTTGTCTATGGTCAGGTCAGCGTTGGTGAACCCGGTCACAGCCTCGGAGAAGGTGATGGTCACGCCCGAGGTCTCGCCGACGCTCAGCGCGGTATCCGCCACGGCGATGGTGGCGGTCGGCCGGGTGGTGTCGATGGCGTAGTTGCCGGAGGTGGTCGTGCCGGTTCCGGCGTTACCCGCTGCGTCCGCGACCCCGGTGTTGTTCAGCGTGATGAGGTTCGTCGCGTCGGTGATCGCGGCGGTGGGGGTCAGGGTTGCCGTCCAGGTGATACCGCCATCGGAGGAGGCCACGTTGGTGAGTGTGCCGTTGTCTATGGTCAGGTCGGCGTTGGTGAACCCGGTCACAGCCTCGGAGAAGGTGATGGTCACGCCCGAGGTCTCGCCGACGCTCAGCGCGGTGTCCGCCACGGCGATGGTGGCGGTCGGTCTGGTGGTGTCCGGCGGCGTGATGTCGATATTGACCGTGCCCAGCGTCACGGCCCCCGAGCCGTCATTGGCGGTGACGGTCAAGGTCGCGGCATTGTTGCCGCTCACGTTCGAGGGGCCAGTGTATTGGATGTTCGAGGCGGTGTTCAGATAGGCATCGATGTCGGAGGCTGTGCCCGACAGCGTCAGGGCCGCCGTCCCGGAGTTGGTGATGGAGACGCTGCCACCCGTGGTGGCCGCGATGGTTCCGGCTGAAGCCGTCAGGACGACGGTGATGGTCCCGCTCGTGTCGGGATCGCTCAGAGTGACCGCTGACAGGTTCAGGTTGGAGGCTACGTTTTGATCCACCGTCACATCGGTCGGCAGACCCGTCGCCGCAGGCGCGTCAGCTACGGCGGTGATGGCAATGTTGAGGGTGGAGGTGACGGTCGTTGAACTGTCATTGGCGCTGATCGTCAGAACGGTCGACGCAGGCGGGGCGTCCGTGTTCGCATTGAACGCGATTGTGGAGCTGGAATCGGAGTTCAACAGGGCGCTCACCTGCGCGGCTGTACCCGTAATCGTCAGAGTGCTTGTGCCGGTGCCGGCGACCGAAGCGCCACTTGTCCCGGCTGTGGCGGAGAGCACGCCATAGGTCGTTGACAGGGTTACGGTCTGGATGTCGGCGGCGTCCGCATCGGCGATGTCGATGCCGCTGTTCTTGAGGCTCAGAGGCACCTGTTCGACAGCCGCCAGGACTGGGCTAAACACTTGAGCCTTAATTGCAAGGTAGCTCGTATCGCCGACCGCCCCGCCGACGCTTCTGCTATCGTCCTGCCAGGTGATCACAAACCCGCCGTTCGACAGGGCGGTAATCTGGGGGGAAGTTTGGTAACTCGAGGTGGCGGTGTTGACGAGAATCTCGCTCCCGACTGCCGTCCCGTTTGCAGCGAATACTTGTGCCTTGACTGCACTGTCGCTCGTATCGCCCTCCGCACCGCCGACACCTGCGCTAGAGTCTCTCCAAGTGATAACAAAACCGCCGTTCGGTAGGGCGGTGACATTCTGTTCAAACTGATCGCTTGCTGTGGCGGTGTTGACACGCAACTCGCTGCCGACTGCTGTCCCGTTTGCAGCGAACACTTGAGCCTTGATTGCTGTGCCGCTCGTGTCGCCGCCCGCTCCGCCGACACCTGCGCTATAGTCCTTCCAAGTAACGACGAACCCACCGTTCGACAGGCCGGTGATCTGTGCCGACTGTTGAATGCTTTGTGTCGCGGTGTTGACGAGAATCTCGCTACCGACGGCCGTTCCATTTGCGGCGAACACTTGAGCTTTGATTCCAGTGAGGCTCGTGTCGCCGGTCACGCCAGGGTATTGTCCGCTTCCGTCCGTCCAAGTGACGGCGAATCCGCCGTTCGAAAGGGCGGTGATATTCTGTTCATACTGATTAAATACTGTGTTGGTGTTGACTAGGAGTTCGCTCCCGATAGCCGTCCCGTTCGCGGCGAACACTTGAGCTTTGACCGCAGTGCTGCTCGTATCGCCGCCCGCTCCGCCGACACCTGCGCTAGAGTCCGTCCAGGTCACGACGAACCCGCCGTTCGAAAGGGCGGTGATATCCGGTGTGACCTGACTGCCTGCTGTGGCCGTGTTTACAAGCAGCTCGCTCCCGACTGCCGTCCCGTTTGCAGCGAACACTTGAGCTTTGATGGCAGTGTTGCTCGTATCGCCGCCTGCCCCGCCGACCCCTGCGCTAGAGTCTTTCCAGGTGATCACAAACCCGCCGTTCGACAGGGCAGTGATCTGGGGAGACTCTTGGATGTTCGTTGTGGCGGTGTTGACCCGCAACTCGCTGCCGACTGCCGTCCCGTTCGCAGCGAACACTTGAGCCTTGATTGCAGGGCCGCTCGTATCGCCGCTTGCCCCGCCGACACCTAAACTAGCGTCCGTCCAAGTAACGACGAACCCACCGTTCGAAAGAGCGGCGATTTTCGGAATAGACTGATTGTTTTGTGTGGCTGTGTTTACTAAAAACTCGCCCCCGAATGCTGAACCGTTTGACGAAAACAATTGCGCTTTGACCGAACTGCCGCTCGTATCGCCGCCCGCCCCGCCGACACCTGCGCTATTGTCCTGCCAGGTGATCACAAATCCGCCGTTCGAAAGAGTTGCGATCTGCGGATTATATTGAAAATCTTCTGTAGCGGTGTTGACGAGTATTTCGTTTCCCGTAGCGGCAAAAGCAGCGGAAATATTTATAGTCGGTGCAGGCATGGGGAACCTTTAGAGATTTGGCCCGAAATCTATCGATCAACCCGATCAGTGCAATTATGGATTTCCATAGGTCAGTGTCGCCGGAGGCGCTCAATGAGCGCGAGGCTAGATCGGACTTCTGACGTTGCCGGGGCTCGGTCGCACAACCGTCAGGTTTGGAGCGTTGATATCCGAAGACGGGGCCCGTAGGTTTCACGCCTCAAGTTTTGCAGATATGGGCGGCGTGGACGGCGTGAACGGTTTCAGTGTGCAAGATCTGCTTGATGAAATGTCTAAAGCTGTCGATCTGAAGTTGCGGTTCGAGACCCTCACAAAGAGGTTGTCTGCGATTGGACTGGATACGGTGAACTACGCGGTGTTTGTTCCGCCCGAATCCGGCATTTCCAATGCCGATGTTTACTTTCAGACGACCCTAGCCGAAGATTTTATGACGTTTTACTACGATGAGAATTTTGCCGAAAGTGATCCTCATGTCAGGAGGCTGCGCGAGGGTCATCTCTCACCTTACGCTTGGAATGAGAATGACCTGGGTCTCGCCAGTCTGAACGAGCGCGAAGTGCTCAACGCAGGCGTTGAGGCGGGTTTGAGGTCGACACTCTGTGTCCCACTGCCCGTCCCGCTGAACCCTTTCACGCCGGCTGGCGCCTTCAATCTTGGATCCACCATGTCAGCGCGGGACTTTGACCTGGTCCTGAAGGAGCATGTGCAGGAGCTACTGACAGTCGCGCACATATTTCATAACGCATCTGTCCAGCAGACCTGGTCGGCCCATAGGGGATCAGTCCCGCTGACCATTCGCGAGCGGGACTGCCTGCGCTATTTGATGGAGGGGATGCGGTATGACGCCATTGCCCACGCCATGGGATTGGCCGTTGTGACCGTAGAGGTTCACGTCAGTAACGCTCGCAGAAAACTCGGAGCGCGAACCGCGACTGAGGCGGTCGCGAAAGCGTTAGTGCGAGGCGAAATCTCGTTGTGAGTAAGGATGGAAATCCGTAGCCTTGACAGGCGGTGGCTTACGCTCCTCACCAATCCCAAGAGCACGAACTCGCTATAGGTTCAGCGAGTGGCGTTTGAATATGGGCTGACCCGACTGCCACTGTGTTAGGCCCCCGATATTACCCAGCCTTATACGCCTGACCTGTTTGAGCGGATGCTTCACGTTCGGATAGCGTTGCTATGGAAGGCTGCATGACCACTGTCTTTAAATTGGTCAAAAGCCGTCGAAGCCGCCCGCTCACGGCCTCTCGAACAGGTGACCCCAGCGGCGATTGATAGTCGCGGCCATCATGCGTTCAAATGCTGCATCCGCCAGATCCCAAGCATACAACAAGCGCTCTCGGTTCAGGCCTCGTGGCCTGGGCTTCCCCTTGTCAGGCCACAGGCGTTTTTCGAGCCGGCGAGCTCTGTCACGCATCCGATCGATCTGGTCATTGGACTGCGATTGGTAGGTGAGGCGATGGGCTTGGCGAGAAGCGAACACGCCACCGACCGATGGCATGACCTCACACCGGCGCCCTTGCTTGGGGCAGATGAAATAGTACCGCCGGCCACCGTACCGCATGGCTTGGCTCACCAACCGGATTGTCTGTTCACGCGGGTCGCCATTGAAGTTGAAGCGGATCACCACCAGGCCGTCATCGGCGTCGATGAGATTGACCGTGAAACCCACGCTTCCAGTTTCCTCACCGGTCGAAGTCCGGGTCCAGCGCAATACGCCAGACGTGATTGCGCCAGGTCGCAGGAAGCCCTGGCGGCGCATGAAACGAAGGTCGAGGCGGATTGCGGCATCGACTGTTCCCCGGTTTCGCGTCCGGTATCGGCCTGAACTGGATCCGCCCATATTTTCCGAAATCCTTTGGCTAAGGGGACATTTTATCGAAGGACGGCGGTTTCCTCCAAAAAATAGCACTGCTGATAACAGTCAAGATATCCGGGACGACGGCCCCATTCTTCATCCTCACAAGAGAGCTCTACTCAGCAGGAGCCTCTTTGATGTTCAACAACCGATCCGCAGCGCCCGCTCGTGCAAGAACTCGCGTCAACGTTTTCGCTGCGGTTTTCGCATGCAACATGGCCCCCGAACTCGTTCAATCCACGTCTGGAGTGGCCAACGCCGCAAGGTCGGGCGCGCCAGCTATCAAGGTACCAAACGGCTAGATTTCAGGGACAAACCGAAATGGGCGCGTGATTGAAGATTTGTTCGTCGGTGGTTGCCTCCGCGAAGCCGCTCGCTACGGCGACCTCTGGGGCGCGCTACGGTCCCGGCTTAGCTACCCGTCGGGGGCTAACTAGACGTCGTCAGCCGACTTGACGATCAGCGCCACGCCGATAGACACCTTGAAGGTCTGCTGATGGAGCGGACGCCGAATGCCGCTTTCGACCCTGGTCGGACGCTAGATGCTCCCCCTTCGCGGGAACTGTCGCAGAGCGACTGAGGGGGCAGCGCCGGCGTGAGTTGTATTGATCTCTATCTGGGTTAGCGCCGTGTTGCCTCCTCCGGCCCTCCGGGGCACCTCCCCCAGAGGGGGAGGATCGAAGGTCCGACAACCAACATTAGCGGACGTTGGCAAGTTTCGTATGGGGCAGTCTAGACGTGACCCGACCGGCATACGGTCTGGTGCGGGTTCAGAGGCGGTCTAGATACCAGTCCTCGCCAATCGTCAGAACGCCTTTCTGGATCGAGTAGGTTGCGGGACTCTTGAGGTCAGCGCCGGTCCAGATCAATTGGTTGCCGCTTACGCTCCACTTGAACGGATGCGAGAACAGCGGCACGCCGAAGACTTCGGTGACGTAGTGTCGGCCAGTGCCGTCGGCGTTGAAATCAAGACGGCCGAGGCCCGACGTCCACGTGCCTACGAGCGCGGGGTCGATGTTAGCGTCGGCCTTGGCAAGTTGGAATTGGGCCTGCGCTTGAACGGGTGCCGGCGATCCGGCGCCCAACCCTACAGCGCAGCATGCGGCACCGAGCAACGCCCATCGAATTGTTTTCATTAGCCAAATCCTTGGAGCAAGTTTCACACTGAATTTTTGATCATGGCCGCTCGCGCTTCACAACCTATGGATTTCCATACTGCAAAACGGCGCTCTTTGGTTTTTGGACATCGCGCGGTGTCCGCTGTCCAACCTTCCAGGAAGTTGCGAACGTGCGCTTGCGGGCGTCCATCGGCGTGGCGCTGACTGACCAGATGTCTAGCGCTGGCCGTCCAGTGTGCTGACGTCCTCTAGCTGGCAGTTAAATCGGACAAGCTTGCGCCCGCGCCGCCGGTCCAAGGTTCTGGGATATACCGCAACGCTTGCCGATGACGACGCCGCCGGGTTCATCGCGCTCAATGCCCAGGCGCTCACGGGCGCTACGGTCGGCACCCTTCAAGATGTAGTCGAGCACCTCGCCCAAATTGACGCGGTAGTCTTCGCCACCAGCTAGGGCTTGTCGCAGGTTCCTGCCAATGCGACGGGTCAGCACCACTTTCGAACGCCACCGGGCACCACAGGCCTTCAGCCAACCTCGCTGACGTCGATGGAAGTCACGGGCCAGCTCTGGGGGTAGGTGAAAAACGATGTGAACGTGGTTGCCTTTGGCTGGCCCTCCCTCCCGCGTCCAAGCCCAACCGAATTGACCACCGCGCGAGCGGATCCAGTCGCCGGCAAGCTTCAGAAAGCGCCCTGTCGCGGCCAGGTCATCGGTTACGCCCGCGCGCTCCCAATGAATGGTCTTGAAGGCGTTGAACGGCAATCCGGTCAGTTCGGCATGATTTGACGCCTCTAGCACCTTGCGTGCGTCCGACTCACTCAACGCGATGGTCCGCCGTGAGGCTGTGTTCCGTGCACCACCCCTACCCGGGAAAGGCACGAAGTCGCGGCATGGGCTGCAACTCTTATAGATGGATGAGGCGAGATTGGCGGGATGGCCCGACTGGTCAATTTCATGGGCGGTTTCAACGGCTTCGCTTGCTGTTGAGGACGCCGCGAAATGCGCTTTCTTCGCAAGTTTCAAGTCTGGACCATCTCGGAAGGATTGGGACTGTGAACGCTACTCACCTGCGGACACGGTGCTTACGCCCGGGGGGTAGCCATGCCGACGACGGCGCGTGCGCGCGTCAGGAAGCCCGAGAACGGCCCGGAAGCGCCAGCGGTTGCTATGCCGCAAGAACACCCCGGACCGCCCTTAGCTGTGCCTTAGGCGGCTTCCGCGCGCCCTTGTTTGAGTGAGGTGACGGGACAGGCAAGGCTGTAGTGCGCCACGACTGCACCGCCGGCGGTGGTTTCACTATCCGTCGCAATCGGCATGCCCAAACGCCGCAGCTTATGGATATAGGCCGATGTAAGCCGCGCGCAGCCACGGTCAGAGGCCTCGTCGGAGGTGAAGCCCGCCTTCTCCTTGGTGAGAAGCAGGGCGAGGGTTTGCGCCTCCCGACCGCCTACCAGAAGATCAGGGCCATCGACCCCGATGCGGACCCAAAGTTTAGGCTTTTCAGTCCGGCTCGCGGTGGTTACGACAGGGTGCCCGCTCTGCAAGTTGGCAACCCGAACCCCGTTTGCGATTGCCGTCGCGGCGGGGTTCATCTCGTTTTGGGGACTACTCATGCGGCCCCCGAAAGCTTCGCGAACAAGTCATCGATGGCGCTGCGATAGATCATGCGGCGACCGCCGACCTTGAAGCTTTGAAGCTCTCCCGCCTTCATGAGTTCATAAAGGCGACTGCCACTTAGGCTTGAGTAGCTAACCGCCCCTGCGACGGTGAAGGCAATCGGGTCTGTTTGGGTTCTCGTCGGTTCTGTTCGTTTCTGTCGGGTTTGGATCATCAAAGTTTGGTTCCTAAGCTGTCCTAGCGAAGCGCATACGCTGCGCTAGGAAAACCGTAGCGAAATAGAGCGCTTGGGGAAGGGGGCGGTGGGCATCCTTTTTGATAATGCCGTTTTGACCGGCATCGGCTGGATGCGAATACCCGTACGATTTCTACGAACAAAGCCTGTACTTAGGGCCTCGCTGCTTGACCGAAATCGGTAAATTTATCTTTTCAAAACAGATATATAGCTGACCGAATTGCTAATTTCTCGATATTGAGACCAATTCTCAAAAATAGCCGCTGAAACCTGTTTATGTTTTGTGTTTGTTCTTTGTGCGCCAGGTATCGGTCAATGGCAACCGACCTTGCTGCTATATTTTGGCCCGGGAAACAGGCGTCACTTTCGATTCGATGGCGCGCCGCTCGCAGAACCCAGCCCACGCCTCCATAAGCTTGCGCCGCTTCTCTAGCGCATCGCCCCGCCGGTAAGCCTGTTCTGTGGCGTCGCCGACACTATGGGCCAGCGCGGCCTCTGCTACCTCGCGGGGGAAGTTTGTTGCCTCGCCAGCCCAGTCCCGAAAGCTGGATCGGAAGCCGTGCGGTGTGATTGCGCCACGGTCCAGACCCATGCGGATGAATAGGGCGCTAAAAGCCGCGTCTGAGAGGCTGGCGTCCTTTTGATTGGGGAACACAAAGGCACCGGCCTTGCCGCCGGTAAGCGGCATTACCTTGGCCAGCAGGGCGAGCGCCGACACCGACAGCGGCACCCGATGCTCGCGGCCCGCTTTCATGCGTCCTTCGGGTACCGTCCAGACCTTGGCATCCAGATCGAACTCAGCCCAGGTCGCGCCCCGTACCTCGCCGGATCTAGCCGCAGTCAGGATAAGGAACTCAAGAGCGAGCGCTGCGATAGCGTCACGGTCTCTCAGCTGGGCGACAAAGGCCGGAACGTCGCCATAGGGCATAGCGGCATGATGGCCGCGAGTGAGCTTCTGGCGAGCCGGTAGAAGGTGATCCAGATGGCCCGACCACCGCGCCGGGTTCTCGCCTTTCCTAAAGCCCTTGGCCTTGGCGGCGTCGAGAACACGGGCGATGCGCTGTTGCAGTCGCGACGCTGTTTCCGGCTTCTCGGACCAGATCGGTTTCAGGGTCTCAAGTACATGGCTGGTCTCGATACGGTCGATCCGCATCGGCCGCAGGGGCGCGGCGTCCTTGGTCAGGGTCGTGGACCATTGCGCCTTGTGCTTGTCGTTCCTCCATTCGGCACTCAGGACCGCCACCAGTTCGTCGGCGAAGTCGCCAAAGGTTGGGATGGCCTTCAGGGCCTGTTTGTCCTCAAGGGGGTTCTTACCTTCCCCTATCAGCAGCCGCGCCGCCGCCGCCTTACCGCGCGCCGTGGCAAGGGAGACATTCCCGACGCCGCCCATGCCCATGTCTCGAAGCTTGCCATCCCACCGGAAGCGAAAAACCCACTTCCGCGAGCCGGTGGCGCTGACCACCAAGTAGAGGCCTCCGCCATCGGAATAGCGCCCCGGCGCGGTTATGGCCGTCGCGGCCTTGGGGGGGAGTTTGTTTATCTCGCGAGCCATGGCGGTCCCAACATCGCCGGTCCCTACTTTGGTCCCTATCGGTCCCTACTAAAGGATAGGATGTATTGGGACAAGCTCGGAAGGTCGACATTGCTAGAGATTGATTTTCAATGGCTATTTCGAACGCGACGAAGATGCCTGGGACGATGGTTGATCGGACTCCGTCTCCGCCACCTACCCTCATTTTCATTGCCGCCGGGCGAGTCCGGTCGAGAGATCCCTCGAATCGAGCCGAACTGCAGTCATGGGCCGCTCATCAGGGCGGAGCGACCCATGACCGATTGCTAGACGCTTTCGAGTGCGCGGGTCTCGACAGTCGCAGGCGCAAGGCGAGCCTGCAGTGCCTCAAGTTGGTCGTAGAGTGTCTGTGGCATACGCGAGCCAAGCCGACGGTAGCCGTCCTCGATGAGTTTGGCCTCTTCAAGCCAGACCGACTTGTCGATCGAAAGCAGGAGTTTGAGGTCTTCTGGCGTCAGGTTCAGCCCGGCAACGTCCAGAGCGTCAGGCGCGGGAAGACGGCCGATGGCGCTGTCGGTCGCCCCTGCCTCGCCCTCGAGGCGCTCGACGATCCATTTGAGAACGCGGGCATTTTCCCCATAGCCAGGCCAGACAAACCGGCCGGTATCGTCCTTGCGGAACCAGTTGACGAAATAGATGCGCGGAAGCTTGGCGGGATCAGCCTGGGCACCGACTTTCAGCCAGTGACTGAAATAATCGCCCATGTTGTAGCCGCAGAAGGGCAGCATCGCGAACGGATCCCGGCGAAGTTCGCCGATCTTGTTCTCGGCCGCAGCCGTCCCTTCGGACGCGACGTTGGAGGCGAGGAAAACGCCATGCTCCCAGTCGAAGGCCTCTGTGACCAGGGGCACAGCTGAAGCGCGGCGACCGCCAAACAGAATCGCCGAGATGGGCACACCGGCCGGGTCTTCCCATTCGTCGGCGATGACCGGGCACTGGCCGGCCGGGACGGCGAAGCGGGCATTGGGGTGGGCTGCAGGTTCGCCCATGGCCGGGGTCCAGGCACGACCCTTCCAGTCGGTCAGGCCTTCCGGCGGCGTTGAGGTCAGGCCTTCCCACCAGACGTCGCCCTCCGCCGTCAGGGCGACATTGGTGTAGATGCAGTTGGCGTGCAGGGTATCGATCGCGTTTCGGTTGGTCTTGTTGCCCGTGCCGGGGGCCACGCCGAAGAAGCCGGCTTCGGGATTGATGGCATACAGTCGGCCGTCGGCTCCGAAACGCATCCAGCAGATATCGTCGCCAATGGTTTCGGCCTTCCAGCCTGGCAGGGTCGGCTGCAGCATGGCCATATTGGTCTTGCCGCAGGCGCTGGGGAAGGCCGCCGCGACATAGCGAACCTTGCCGGCAGGCGAGGTGAGCTTGAGGATGAGCATGTGCTCGGCCAGCCAGCCCTCGTCGCGGGCCATCACCGAAGCAATACGCAGGGCATAGCACTTCTTGCCAAGCAGGGCGTTGCCGCCATAGCCGGAACCAAAGGACCAGATTTCCCGGCTTTCCGGGAAATGAACGATGTATTTCTCTTCATTGCACGGCCAGGCCACGTCGGCCTGCCCGTCTGCCAGAGGCGCACCCAGTGTGTGGAGCGCCGGCACAAAGAACCCGTCTTCGCCCAGGGCATCAAGGGCGCGCTGTCCCATGCGGGTCATGACCCGCATCGACACCGCGACATAGGCGCTGTCGGTGATCTCGACGCCAAGTGCACTGATCGGCGATCCAACCGGACCCATGGAGAAGGGGACGACGTACATGGTCCTGCCGCGCATGCAGCCGTCGAACAGTTCGCCAAGGACCGCGCGCATCTCCTGTGGGTCGCGCCAGTTGTTGGTGGGGCCAGCGTCGTCCTTGTCCTGCGAACAGATAAAGGTTCGGCTTTCCACCCTCGCAACATCGCGTGGATCGGAGGCGGCGTAGAACGAGTTTGGGCGGAGGGCAGGATTCAGGCGCTTCAGCGTACCGGTGGCGACAAGCTCACCGGTCAGTTGCTCCCATTCTGCATCTGAGCCGTCACACCAATGGATCGCCTTGGGCTTGGTGAGAGCGGCGACCTCGTTGACCCATGCCAAGAGACGCACGTGTTTGGTAGGGGGCACCACGGTGCCCGGCCCTTCGATCTGCATTGCTCATCCTGCCTGCGCATTTTGGCGAAACTATTGTCCGCCTTTAACGTCAGTATAGCGACCTTGAGCAACGCCGATAGACTGTCATGCCTATGACAACGTTGTCGCTTTTCAGAAGGGCAAAATCAATCGTCTTGCTGCTTTTCAGTTTCAAGTTGAGCGATATTTTGCCTTTGGTGGCCCCCCAGCCGATCGCCGTGACCTATAGACCGACGGTTGGCATGACCCTGAAGACGGAGCGTTAGTCGCTTGGCCGTAGGTGACGCGACGACGACCCACCCTTCCGGCCCGCATTGGCGGCAAGGTCGCGATCCTTGGCGAAGCTTCGCTTTTCGCTCGGCACGCTGGCTCCGCCTTTCCGCGCAATCTCACGGCGCTTTTCGGGGTCCATGGCGGCGAAACCGCGGCGGCCGCGGGGAGGTTCGCTAGTGAGGTCCATTGGAAGGGCTCCAAATCGATACAGGTCTAGATCACTGAGAGGCGCGCGGCGTCGTAGGGGCGCTGATCGCCAGGGTCGGCCGGCGAGGTATTGGGCGGGACTTCATCGGGCAGCGTGCCCGGGTCGTATTCTGGAAAGGGTGTTTCAGGGGGCAGAGGAGAATCTGGGTCGGTCATGGTGTCGGGTCCTGCGCGGTCCATGACGTAACTGCCGAAGCAGTATTCGGTTCACACCAAGACGCGACTAATCGGGTCTAATGGGCCCCTTGCGACCCGGATCAGGAGATCCAGCCCGTGCCGAAGTCCGACAGATCCAAGCCTTCGACCCATATCACCCCGCCACACTGGCGATTGGGAGCCGGATGCCTTGTTGGCCTTGCCGCCTGGTGTCTCGCCGTGAAACTGCAGGCCCCGCCGGGCTCCCCGCTACTGGTGGGCTGGAATGCCGCAGCGATCGCCTATCTGGCTCTGACCTGGCGAATGTTTCTGCGCGCCGAAGAGGCCGAAATTCGTATTCGCGCGGCCCGGGACGATGAGGGGCGCTCGGTGCTGATGCTGATCGTCCTTGCTGCGATCGCTGTCAGTTTGGCCGCTGTGGTCGACGCCATGGTCGCCGCGAGGACAGTACAGGGCTCAGCCAAGACATTCCTGGCGGTCAATGCCGGCGCAACGCTGGTCCTATCATGGCTGACTTTGCAGTCGGTCTTCGTACCGCACTATGCCCATCGCCATTTCGGCGACGGCAACCGTCATGGCGGGATCGGGTTTCCCGGTGAACCACCAAGCAGCTATATGGATTTCGTCTATCTGGCCTTCAGCGTCGGGGCGACCTTCCAGGTATCGGACAACACGGTGCTGACCTCTCGTTTGCGGCGACTGGTAACCGCCCATGCGGCCACCGCCTTTGCCTACAACACGGCTATCCTTGCCCTGGGGATCAACATCATCGCGGGCGTAATCGGCAGTTAGCAGCGTCGCGCTTGCACCGGCATTTCAGGCACTAAGCCGGTTGCACGTTGGCCGCCCCGAGCGCCTCATCTCAGGTTTGGCGGCGGTGAAAGCCTGCATCCGCCGCCCATGACCAGTTGCAACTCGGCCAGCAGGGAATAGGACGCTGCGCCTGCAATGGGGCTGATCTGGGTCAGATCGGCAGCCTTACGCTGGCTCGCAAGCCACCGCCGGGACGATTGGTCAGAGTGACGTCACCGCCGTGTGCGCGGGCCAGGGAGCGGACGACCGCCAAGCCCAGACCGATGCCACCCGTCTCGCGATTGCGTGATGGCTCGCCACGGAAGAACGGCTCGAAAACACGGTCCAGTTCAGCGGGCGGTATGCCGGGGCCATCATCGTCGATCTCAATGATCGCGGTATCGCCCTGTGCGAAAATCCGTCCCCGCGCCGAATGCCCATACTTCAGAGCATTATCGACCAGATTGACGATGAGGCGCTTGAGGGCAATGGAGTCGCCCTCGATCACAATCCTTTCTGCCTGTTCGACGGCGGCCTGGCCCCCGGTTTCGGCAGCCTCGTCCATCACGCTTTCCAGGAGCGAGGCCAGTTCCAGCTTGGTGCGTTCAGCGGGGCGATTGGTGTCACGGACAAAGGCCAAGGCCGCCGAGATCATGGCTTCCATCTGGTCGATATCTGCCGCGAGCTTGGTCCGGACCTCATCAGGAGTCGCCTCGATCCTGAACCTCAAGCGGGTCAAAGGCGTTCGCAAATCGTGGGCGATCGCCCCGATCATGGCGGTCCGGTCTTCGACATAACGGCGGAGGCGCTCCTGCATCATGTTGAAAGCCTTGGCGGCTGCGATGACCTCGGTTGACCCGGAAAGGTCCAGGGGTGCCGCTCGCGGATCACGACCCAGTCGCTCGGCCGCATCGGCGAAGGCGCTGATCGGCTCGGCAAGTCGGCGAGCGAACAACCAGGCCAGGGGGGCCACGGCCAGCACCGACAGAACCAGGATCAGCAGGATCCTTTGCTGCCAGCTGTCGAAACGGAAGCTTGGCTTGGGCTCGACAACCATCCAGGTGCCGTCCTGTTGCCGTACGCCGAGTTTGAAATCCCCGAAAATGAAGGGTTCATCGCGAGGCGGGGCGGCACGAGCGCCGGGCTCGCCAGCCGGCGTGGGCCGGCGCGCGATAGACGGATCACGGGGATCAACTGGGCGACCCTGACGTCCTGGTTCGCCTGGATCGCCAGTGCCGCCAGGTTTTTCAGCGGAAGAAGCCTTGAAGCGACGGACGAAGAAGCGCGGTCCGTTGTCTGTGACGATCTCGATGCGCTCGGGTGCGACATCGAGGGCCCGGCCGATTCCGGCCTTGAATTCGGCGCGTCGGGCGGAGTCGGGGCCTCCTGACGGCATGTTGGCACGCGGCTGCACAACCAGCGCACGGCCGTCGCGGGGCTGAACCATGTGCCCGGTCTTCAGGGCGCGCGCGATCTCAGACAGCCGATAGAGTTCGGGCGGGGGCGGCGGCAGTGTGAAGATGACCGCGATAGCGATCAGTTGAGCCGCTACCAGGGTCAGCGTCACCAGTCCTAGCGCCTGCACGAACAGGGGCGCGCTGCGGCGATGCGGGCTCATGGTGTGCGCAAGACCTTGGCGGTGAACATGTAGCCTTCGCTTCGGATCGTGCGGATGAGCTCACTGCCGCCGCCATCGTCCAGCTTTCGCCTTAGACGGCTGATCTGGACATCGATGGCGCGGTCATAGGCATCGGACTCCCGGCCGCGGGCCAGGTCCAGGAGCTGGTCTCGGGTCAGGACCCGCTGGGGGCGCTCGACAAAGGCGCGAAGCAGGGAAAACTCGCCGCTGGACAGGTTCACGACCACAGCCTGGGGCGAGCGCAATTCGCGGCGAACCAGATCCAGTCGCCAGCCGGCAAATTCACAGGCTGCGCCGATGCCGTCATCACTGTTCCGCGGCTCCTGCCGACGCCTTAGTACCGCTCGAATGCGCGCCAGCAGTTCCCGCGGATTACAGGGTTTGGGCAGATAGTCATCCGCCCCGAGTTCAAGGCCCACGATGCGGTCAGTCTCATCACCCATGGCCGACAGCATGATAATCGCGGGGCCGTCCTGAGCTGACAGTCGCCGGCAGATGGCCAGGCCATCCTCGCCGGGCAGCATGACGTCCAGAACGATCAGATCAACCGGCCCCCGCGCCAGTACCTGCTCCATGGTCCTTGCGTCCGATGCCGTTTCCACGGCGTAGCCGTGGCGTCCGAGGAAGTCCGAGACGACGTCGCGAATTCCGGGGTCGTCATCAACAATGAGAATGCGCGATGTCGCGTGGCGCAAACTCTCCGGATCGGCCGCGAAGCCGGTGTTTGGAACGGTTTCCATGAGATGCTCCTCTCATGTTCCCATGGCGGCCAGATTTCACGCCTGAAACAGCTGCGCAACCAGACCCTTCGATTTGTGCCTCCATCGACCAAGGACGGCGGACGCGATCCAAATCCTGCCGCTAGCCCGGTGAAGTGTTCTTCGGAATGGCATAGTCGGGGCCCGCTATAGTCTGGGCCTCGATGGCGAGGTCGCTGACATAGGGATTGCTGCGGCGTTCAGCGGCAAAGCTGGACATCGGGCCGTGACCCGGAACGAAGCGAACATCGCCGCCCAGTGGCCATAGTTTCAGGGTGATGGAGTCGAGCAAATCCTGGTGATTGCCACGCGGAAAGTCCGTCCGGCCGATCGAGCCCTGGAACAGCACATCGCCCACCTGGGCAAACCGGGCCTCACGGTGGAAGAACACGACATGGCCCGGCGTGTGGCCAGGGCAGTGATAGACCTCGAATTCGGTTTCACCCAGCGTGACCCGGTCGCCATCCTCCAGCCAGCGGTCTGGTTCAAAGTTTCGGGCTTCAGGAACCCCGTAGCGCTCGCCACTGGTCTGGATCTGGTCGATCCAGAACTGGTCATCCCGGTGGGGGCCTTCGATCGGCACCCCGGTCAGGCGCTTCAGCTCAGCTGCACCGCCGGCATGGTCCATGTGACCGTGCGTGATCCAGATCTTCTCCAGCGTCAGGCCCTGATCGGCCAGAGCTCGCATCAGGCGCGGCACCTCTCCACCCGGATCGATCACAGCGGCCTTCAGGGTCCTGGCGCACCAGACGATGGTGCAATTCTGCTGCAGGGGGGTGACCGGTGCGATGACGGCGCGGATCGGAAGCTGGGTCTGGCTCACGGGAACTCCTTGAAGCGGTCAACATAGGCGCTGTCGATCGCCCAAGAAAGAAGGCCCGGGATCGCTCCCGGGCCTCCAATCACAACAGGCTGATTTCAGGCCTATTTCTTCACGTCATCGACGCCCTTGCCGAAGGCTTCAGCGGCACCTTCAAGCTGGGAATCGTCGGTGATGTCGATGCCCTTGGCGAGCTTGGAGTGCCAGTAGCCGTAGGCGATGTAGATCACGGCACCCACCGCCGCATAACCGCCCAGGATCATGAGAGGCAGCGGGTTGTCATTCATGGCGTGAACGATCATCGGCTGGAAGTTCTGGAAGGCCAGGAACAGACAGGCCAGGATGCCCAGAACGGCCGTGAAGATCCCGCCCGGCACCTTGAAGGGACGCGGCAGGTCCGGGTGCTTGATGCGCAGATAGATCACCGACAGACAGACGATCGAGAAGGCAACAGCCGTTCCCAGCGAGACCAGGTCACCCAGCAGGCTGATCGGGAGGAACGAGGCGGCGATGGCGATGACGATACCCAGCAGGATCGTGCCCATCCACGGCGTGCGGAACTTCGGGTGGATCGCGGCGAAGACCGGCGGCAGCAAGCCGTCCCGGGCCATGGTGTAGAAGATCCGCGTTTGTCCGTAGCAAAGGACCAGCATCACCGACGCCAAGCCGGTGATCGCGCCAACCTTGATCATCAGGCTGATGGCGTTCATCTGACCGCTTTCAACGAAGGGCCAGGGGAAATTCGCCCATTCCAGGCCCATGCGGTCGATGGCGACAGCGATGGGAGCCGGGCTTGCGAGCTCCTTGTACGGGACGACGCCGGTCATGACGGCGGCGACAGCCATGTAGATCAAGGTGCAGATGACAAGGGCACCCAGGATGCCGATCGGCACGTCCTTGGAGGGGTTCTTGGCTTCAGCTGCGGCGGTCGAGACAGCTTCGAAACCAACGTAGGCAAAGAAGATTATCGCCGCGCCGCGGAAGATTCCGCCCGCGCCGAACTCGCCGGGCTGGCCGGTGGGTTCAGGGATGAAGGGGTGCCAGTTGGCCGGGTTGATGTACTGAACGCCAACCGCGATGAACGTCAGCAGAACGATGATCTTGATGACGACGATCGCGTTGTTGACGTTTGCCGACTCGCTGACCCCAACAACCAGCAGCAGTGAAACCAGAGCAATACCGACCGCGGCGACGACGTTCAGCGTTCCGGTCAAAGCGAAGACCGTGCCGCCCGCTTCGGTGGGGACGGCTTGGATCAGCGGTGTGGCCCACATCGGCGCCTCAGAACCGGCGACCATGATTGCGGGGAAATGAACCCCGAAGTCTTTGAGGAAGCTGACAATGTAGCCGGAGAAACCGACCGCGACCGTTGAGGCGGCGACGCCGTATTCCAGAACCAGCAGCCAGCCCATGATCCAGGCGAAAACCTCACCCAGGGTGCCATAGGCATAGGTGTAGGCCGAGCCCGAGACAGGCATGGTCGAGGCCAGTTCAGCGTAGCACAGGCCGGCAAGCGCGCAGGCGATGCCGGCGACGATGAATGACAGCATGATCGCCGGGCCGGCATTGGCCGAAGCTACCTGGCCGGTGAGCACGAAAATGCCGGCACCGATAATGGCCCCGATACCCAGGCTCATCAGATTGAGAGGACCCAGCGTTCGCTTCAGCTGGCTGTGTGCGGCTTCCTTTTGGATGCTCGCGATCGATTTTTTCAAAAACAGCCTGTTTCCGGCCATGTGTTTCGTTCCCCAACGACCAGCGAACCCCCGCCGGTCAGGCATTGGGCCGGGACGTTAGTCAGAGAGGCGACTTCGCGCAACGCCTTGCGGTGACGGATGCGTTCTCAGGGTCTATGCCTCCCCCTGATGCTGCCGATCGAGAATGTCCTGCCCGCGCTGAAGGCGTCGCTGCTCGCTTCCCATGCGACCGTGCTCGTGGCCCCGCCGGGCGCGGGCAAGACGACCGCCGTTCCCTTGGCCCTGCTGGACGAGTCCTGGGCCCTGGGGCGGAAAATCATCGTTCTAGAGCCGCGCCGGCTGGCCGCCCGTGCCGCCGCCGCCCGCATGGCCGACACTCTGGGGGAAGCGGTGGGGCAAACCGTGGGCTTTCGCGTCCGGCTGCAGTCAAAAGTTTCGGGCCAGACGCGGATCGAGGTCGTCACCGAGGGGGTCTTCACCCGGATGATTCTCGACGATCCGGGTCTGGAGGGCGTAGCCGCTGTTATCTTTGACGAGTTCCATGAGCGCAGCCTCGACGCGGACCTGGGCCTGGCCTTCGCCCGGGATGTCCAGAGCGTGCTGCGCGATGACCTTCGGCTGCTGGTCATGTCGGCCACCCTCGACGGGGCGCGGGTCTCGGCCTTGTTGGGCGATGCTCCGGTCATTGAGAGCCAGGGGCGGATGTTCCCCGTCGATACCCGCTATCTCGGCCGAGATGAGCGCCTGCGGCTGGAAGAGCGGGTTGGGCGTGCCGTCGAGCGCGCCCTGGCCGAAGAGACCGGAAGCTTGCTGGTCTTCCTGCCGGGGCAGGGGGAAATCCGTCGGGTGGAGTCCTGGCTGGCCGAACGCTTGCGCCGGCCCGACGTCGATCTTGCCCCGCTCTATGGCGCTTTGGATCCGGCCGTACAGGACCGCGCCATTGCTGCCGCACCGCCGGGACGGCGCAAGGTGGTGCTGGCCACGTCGATTGCCGAGACCAGCCTGACCATCGAAGGCGTGCGGGTGGTGATTGATGCCGGTCTCGCCCGGGTGCCGCGCTATTACCCCGCCAGCGGCATTACCCGGCTCGACACAGTCCGGGTCAGCCGCGCCGCCGCCGACCAACGCCGGGGGCGGGCAGGTCGGACCGAGCCCGGTGTCTGCTACCGGCTGTGGGACGAGCCGGAGACCCGCTCGCTGCCGGCATTCGCGCGGCCGGAAATTCTCGAGGCTGACCTGTCGCGCCTGGCCCTGGACCTGGCCCGCTGGGGCGTGCGCGACGCCGGAGGCCTCTGCTTCATGGATCCGCCGCCGGCAGCTGCCTTTGCCGAAGCGCGGGCCCTGCTGCAGCGGATCCAGGCCCTCGACGGGCAGGGCGATCTGACGGGCCATGGCAAGGCCCTGGCCGACATGCCTCTGCCGCCGCGTATCGCCCACATGGTCGTCCGCGCCGCCGCCTCGGGCCAGGCCCTGCGCGGGGCGCAGGTTGCTGCCCTGCTGACCGAGCAAGGGCTGGGTGGTCGTGACATCGATCTGCGCCGTCGGCTCGAAAACCTCGGCCGGGACCGCTCGCCCCGGGCTCGGGACGCCCAGGCCCTGGCCGACCGCTGGGCCCGGGCGGCCGGCAAGCCGTCAGGTGCCACGATGCTGGACGAGGGCCTGATGCTGGCCGAGGCCTATCCCGAGCGCGTGGCTAGGGCGCGCGGCAGGCCGGGCGAGTTCCAGTTGGCTGGGGGGCGCGGTGTTTACATGGAGCCTACCGATCCTCTGGCCCGCGAGACCTGGCTGGCCGTGGGCGAACTGGGCGGCGGCGAAAGTCGCGACCGCATCTTGCTGGCCGCTGCCGTCGACGAGGCGGCCCTGCGCGAGGCCTTTGCCGATCGCCTGACCGCCGAGGACCGGCTGGAGACCAGCCCCGGCGGCAAGGTCCGCGCCAAGCGGTTGTTGCGTCTGGGGCGTCTCGTCCTTGAGGAACGGCTGATTGACCGGCCTGACCCGGCCCTGATTGCCAGTGCCCTGCTGGATCAGGTCCGTTCGGAGGGGCTTTCCGCGCTGCGGCTGGGCGATGGCGTTCAGAGGCTGCGCGACCGCGTGGCCTTCCTGCGTGCCCTCGATGGCGAAGTCTGGCCGGACCTTTCGGAGGCCGCTCTGCTGGGGCGGATCGAGGAATGGCTGGAGCCGCTGCTGCAGGGCCGCTCGTCCCTGTCTGCGCTGGACGAGAGTACACTGGACGGCGCGATCCGAGCCCTGATCCCGTGGGATGCGCAACAGAAGATAGACGCCGCCCTTCCGGCCCGCTTCAAGGCCCCTACAGGCACGACCGTCGCCATCGACTACGCCGCCGAGGCCGGGCCGCGCATCGACATCCGGGTACAGGAGCTGTTTGGCCTGACCGAGCATCCCAGCATCGCCGGCGGCAAGATCCCGCTGGTGCTTTCGTTGCTGTCGCCGGGCCACAAGCCAATCCAGATCACCCGCGACCTGCCGGGCTTCTGGAAGGGTTCCTGGCGCGAGGTGAAGGTCGAGATGAAGGGCCGCTATCCCCGGCATGTCTGGCCAGATGACCCGGCGGCTGCTGCGCCAACGACGAAGGCGAAGCCTCGAGGGACATGATACCCTCCCCATGATGGGGAGGATCGTTACCCCGCCACAGTATAGATCATGATCCCCGTCGCCACCGAGAGGTTCAGGCTGTCAGCCCGACCCCGCATCGGGATCTTGACGTTGACGTCGCACGCGGCCGCCAGTTCTGGCGGCAGGCCCTGCTGCTCATTGCCCATCAGGATCAGCGACGGCTTCACATAGTCTGCGCTCTTGTGGTCGACCGTGGCCGTCAGCAGGGTGCCGACCACCGAGCCGGGCCACGTCTCGCGCCAGGCCAGGAATTCCTGGATCGTGGCCTTGGCAATCTTGACCGCGAAGATCGAGCCCATGGTCGCGCGGACGCCCTCGACTGAATAGGGATCGACGCAGTCGCCGACCAGAATCACGCCACCGCAGCCGGCCGCGTCGGCTGTGCGGATGACAGTCCCAAGGTTGCCGGGGTCGCGGACGGCCTGCATGGCCACCCAGCAGGGCGCGCTTTGCGGAACGATGGCGTCCAGCGGCGTGAACACTTGCTTGAACACCCCGACCACGGCCTGGGGGTTGTCGCGACGCGACACTTTTTCGAGGATTTCCCGATTGACCTCAATGACTTCGCCGCCAGCCTTCAGGCAGGCCTGCGAGGCCTTCTGCAGCATCGGATGATCGGCGGCGTCGCGGCCGTACATGATGATCTTGGGCGCGTGACCACAGTCGATCGCCTCAATGACGATCTTCAGTCCCTCGGCCAGGAACAGGCCGCTCTCCTCGCGCTCCTTGCGCATGTGCAGGGCGCGGACGGCCTTGACGGTGTTGTTGGAGAGGGAGGTGACGGTCTTGGCGTTCATCGCGCTCACCCTTGCGAAGACCAGCGAGCGAAGAACGAGAGACCGATCTGTCGGTCACCCCTTTCCTCGACCAGCGATAGCTCGCCCCAGTCGATGACGCCATCGCGGCCGTCCAGGACCTGAGCCAGCAGGCCCGACATCGCCGCGCCCGAGACGCGGGCGGCATAGGCATTCATCAGCAGGAACGCGGCATCGTCACTGAGCAGCTGGGCGCAGTTGGCGGTAAGTTCCGTCAGGTCCTCGAACAGGCGCCAGACCTCTCCGTCGGCGCCGCGTCCGAACTTGGGCGGGTCAAGGATGATGCCGTCATAGACATTGCCGCGCCGCACCTCGCGGGCCACGAACTTGCGCGCGTCCTCGACGATCCAGCGGATCGGTTTGTCTGCGAGGTCCGCGAAGGCAGCGTTCTCACGGGCAAAGCCGACCGACTTCTTCGAGGCATCGACATGGGTCACAGCCGCGCCGGCGGCGGCGCAGACCAGCGAAGCTACGCCCGTATAACCGAACAGATTCAGGATCTTGGGCGGGCGTCCTGAAGCCTTGGCGAAAGCGCGAACGCGCTCGTCCTGCCAGGCCCAGTTGGCGGCCTGCTCAGGGAAAAAGGCCAGATGGCGGAAGGGCGTGAACTGGCCGTGGAATCTGGCCTCACCCCAGCCCAGGGGAAACTTCTCGATCGGTTGGCCCTTGAAGCGCCAGCGGCCGGCCTCGTCCTCGTCGGAAGGGTCAAACACGGCATCGGCGTCTTCCCAGGCTTTGGCGGGCAGGCGCGGCGACCAGAAGCATTGCGGCTCGGGGCGCACGACCGTGTAACGGCCATAGCGCTCCAGCTTCTTGCCATGGCCGCTGTCCAGCAGGGCGTAGTCGCTCCATCCGGTGGTGCGCATCACAATGGGGGCGGAGGCGATCGTCGGGCTCATCATCTGGCCCATACGCTTTCAGGGTGATGGCCGTCCAGTGCGCGGCGTGTGCGAGGTCTTATCCCAGTGATGGGGCGCAACGAAGAATTGCCAAACCGCTCGGGGCGAAGCCACGGCCCACATCATCCAGTAACCGACCATCCCAAACAGGGGCAGGTAGCGAGGCTTTTCGCCCATACGCCTCAAACCGACCGCAGCACAGACCGCCGAGACCGTCCATCCGAACATGTAAAGCGTCAGGTCTGCGAGGGTCACGGACGGTTCGCCGTCGGCCATCCAGTCAGTGATCAGGCCAAGGCCCGCGATCAGCATGGCGGGTGCATGCAGGTTCGAAGCGGTGATCGGCAAGGCAAGGGTCAGGAACAGGGCGAGCAGGGCGCGTGGCCGCTGTCGGGTCTTGCCGCGGACATGGACGGCAAGGGTCTGCAGATGTCCCTTGATCCAGCGCGCTCTTTGCGGACCCCACTGCTCCAGTGAGGTCGGCGCGGTCTCGAAGGTTGGGTGTTCGATCGTGTCCAGTCGAAATCCGGCCGCCGCGAGCCGAAAGCCGATATCGGCGTCTTCGGTCACATTGTAGGGATCCCAGCCTCCCACGGCCCGCAGTGCCGACATCCTGAAGTGATTGCTTGTGCCGCCCAGGGGGAAGGGCAGGCCCCAGCGCGCATAGGCGGGAAGCAGGACCTCGAAAAGCGCAGCATATTCAAGCTGGAACTGCTCGGGGATGAAGGCGAGATAGCCAAGTTTTTCAATCCGGAGCGGGGCCTGGAGACAGGCCAGGTCCGGCGCTTCAGCCGCGAATCGCGCTGCGGCTTCCCGTAGCTGTTGCGGATCCGGCGCGTCCTCAGCGTCATAGATCACCACCAGGGAGCCCCTGGCTTGCGAGAGCGCGAAGTTGCAGGCCCGAGGCTTGGTGCGGGGGTGGCCAGGCGGCGCTATCACCACCTGGATGAAGGACGGCAGGTCCAAGGCGAGAAAGGCACTGCGTGTGGCCTGATCATCCGCTTCCAGAACGATCAGGACCTGCAGACGGTCACGGGGATAGTTGAGGCGGGAGAGATTGCCGACCAATTCCTGGGCCACCTCAGCTTCGCGATAGAGCGGCACAATCAAGGTGTAGTCCGGCAGATCCGCGTCGCAGAGCGCGGGGCAGTGGTGTTTGCGGCGTGGAGTCAGAATTGCAGCCAGCCTGACGCAGTTGCCCGCGACAAAGACCGCATAGAAAAGGCCATACAGGCCAAGGACCAGAAGTGAGGGCGAGTACAGGCTGATCAGCAGGGCCCCGGCCATGATCACGCCCATAGCAAACCACTGCAGTTTGCCGAATGTGACGTGAGCGCCGTCATCCCAGTCCTGATCGGACGGGCCAGTGCACTCCGTCATAGCCGTCGCCGACAGCCGAACGTCGGCAGAAGCCACACCCCAGGTCTCACGCGCCATCTCGCCCGCCCTAGTTGGAAAGCTCGATCTCCGGGCGACCAGTAGACGCTCCGCAACTAAAAAGTGTCAAACATAAAAACACGCGTTTTAGGTTTGATGCGGTGTTGCCTTGCGACGTCTGGGTGATTCACGTTTAGTGTTGTCCTAAGGGGAAATGCAGGGGACATGCAGGCCGTGACGCTGGTTTTGAAGAATCCGCACAAGTCCGCTCGAAAGCCGAAAGGTGACGGGCACTTGCGTCGTGGCGAGATCCTGGCGGCCGCGGAAAAAATCTTTATCGCCGAAGGCTATGCCGGTGCGACCATTCGCAAGATCGCCGATGCCGTAGGGGTGTCCTCAACCGCCCTCTACATGCACTTCCGCGACAAGGACCAGATCCTGCTCGAGATCAGCGATGGTGCGATCGAACGGCTTTTGAACCTCAACACGGATATCGGTGGGCGTCAGATCGATCCCGTCTCGCGGGTGAGGCTGATGCTTGAAGCCTATATGCGCTTTGCGCTTGAGAACCCGAATACCTACGAACTGGTCTTCTGCGGTTCCGGGGCCAGTATCTCGGTCGAAAAACAGGCTGGGACCCTTGAACTTGGCGATCGGTGCTTCGAGAAGTTCAGCGAGCCCTTCCGGGAGATCGCGGCGGCCGGGCGGCTGCGTTCAGGCACGGCCCAGAGCGCAGCTGAGGTGCTTTGGGCGGGGTGCCACGGGCTGGTGTCACTCCTCATAACCAAGCCGAACCGGACCTGGTCGTCGTCAGAGGACCTGATGGGCGTCATGCTGGATGGTCTGTTGAACGGCCTCGTCACGGACTGATTGGTGAAGATCGTCCGGCTGTTCGGTGCCTTCGCTGCGGCGATTATGGTCGCCCATTCGACTGCGGCAGCTGCTCCGCGCGTCATGTCGCTGGACTCCTGTGCCGATCAGTACGTGCTCGCGATCGCGCCGCGCGACTCTATTGTTGGCCTGTCGTATCGAGCGACGGCCCAGGATTCTTACATGCGCGGCCATGCTGCGGGCCTGCCGCTTCGGAGGGCGACGGTAGAAAACCTCGTCGCGGCACGCCCTCAGATTGTCGTGCGCCACTGGGGTGGCGACGCGCGCTTAATCGCAGCCCTGGAACGACGTGGCGTTCGGACGGTCCGGATTGATGATGCCGCTGATTTTCCGGCCGTACGCGTCAACATCCGGCGAGTGGCGAACGCTCTGAACCGCGAGGCGGCCGGCGAGGCGCTGATTGGCCGGATGGATCAACAACTCGATGCCGCTACAGCCGCATGGAAGGGCAAGCGAGCGCTCTACCTGACCCCGGGCGGCTATACGGCCGGTCCCGGGACCCTGATTGACGCGATACTCAAGGCTTCAGGCCTGTCCAATGCAGTCAGCCGGCCCTTTTTCAGCCCTGCGCCGCTTGAGAGCCTGGTGCTCGCACCGCCCCGGGCGGTGGTGCTCGGCTTTTTTGATCTGACCCGCGCCGGATCTGACCGCTGGGGCGCTGGACGGCACGCGGCGCTCAAGCGTGTCACCACTGATCGCACGATCGCTTCCCTGCCGGCTGCTGAGGTGGGGTGTCCGGCCTGGTTCGCGGCAGATGCCGTGACGCAACTGGCCAAGGCGCGGACCGCGCCATGAGTGTGATGCGTCTTTGTCTGGCTATGCTGGGCCTGCTGGCCCTGGCCGTTGTCGGTGGGGTTCTGTTTGGTGAAACATCACTGGCTTGGGACCAATACCGCCAAGCTATGCTTCACCCCCTGTCACCGCCAGGTGAGGTTTTGTGGACGATCCGCGCGCCGCGCGTGGCGATGGCGGCCCTGGTCGGCGCGGCCCTCGGCCTGGCAGGAGCCACAATGCAGGGCTTGCTTCGCAACCCCCTGGCGGATCCGGGCGTCCTGGGCGTATCGGCCCTGTCGGGTTTGGGGGCTGCCCTGGCGATCGCTGCGGGTCTGGCTGTCATTCCTGGTGCGATTGAGCTGGCGGCCCTGCTGGGTGCCCTTGCGGCCGGTGGTGCCGTCGTTGGCCTCGCGACCCGCCTCCGCGAACCGGATGCCCTGATCCTGCTGGGTGTGGCCATTTCGGCCTTCGGCGGAGCCCTGACCGCTCTCGTCTTCAATCTGTCTCCGTCGCCAGTGGCGATCGCCGAGGTGCTGGCCTGGCTGATGGGGTCGGTCGAAAATCGCGACTGGTCAGACAATGCAAGGACCCTGGTCCCGATGGTTGTCGGTGCCGCGCTCTGTCTGAAGGCAGGGCAGGGCCTTCGCATGCTCACCCTGGGTGAGGAAGTCGCCGCCATGTCCGGTCTGCCGATGGTCCGCCTTCGGGTCTATGCCCTGGCCGGAGCATCCCTCTTGACCGGTGCTGCCGTAGCGGGTGCGGGCGTCATCGGCTTTGTCGGTCTTGCAGCGCCCCACATGGTTCGGGCGCTGGTCAAGGACGATCCACGTCTGCTTCTGTGGCCATCGGCCCTGGCTGGCGCTCTGTTGTTGGTTCTCGCCGATCTCGTTGCGCGTATCGTGCCGACGGAGCAGGAGCTGAAGCTCGGCGTCGTCACAGCCCTGTTTGGCGCGCCTGCCTTTGCCTTACTGGCCTGGCGGGCGTCCCGGAGCTGGCGGGCATGACCGCCGCCTGGACCTTGGCGAGCCTGAAGGCCGCGCAAGGCGGCCAGTCCGTGCTCGACGGCGCCAGCCTCATTGTCCAGCCAGGCGAAGTGGTCGGCATTGTGGGACCCAATGGTGCGGGCAAGACCAGCCTGCTTCGTGCAGGGCTGGGCCTTCTGAAACGGTCCGCGGGCGAAGTCTGGATGGGGCAGCACCGCCTCGAGAACCTGAGCGCCGCAAGGCTTGCGGCAAGCGTCGGCTATTTGCCCCAGGATCGGCGGGTCACCTGGAACCTCATTGCCGAACAGGTCGCCAGTCTGGGCGCAGTCGATCTGCCAGACGAGAAGGCCCTCATCACAGCGCGCGATTGCCTCGCCCGCGTCGGTGTCGCCGGCCTTGCGAAACGCGGCGTTCTTGACATGTCGGGTGGAGAGCGGGCCCGGGTATTGCTGGCTCGCTTGCTGGCGACACGGGCACCGCTGCTGGTGGCCGATGAGCCCATTGCCGGCCTGGATCCGGATGCCCAGCTTCTGACCCTGGAACTGTTGCGGTCCGAAGCTGCCGCCGGTGCTGGCGTGGCGGTGACGCTGCACGATCTCAGCCTGGCGGCGCGTTTCTGTGACCGCCTGACCGTCATTGACGCTGGTCGCGTCGTCGCTGAAGGCAAACCCTCCGAGGCTCTTTCGCCTGAAATCCTTGCAAGGGTGTTCAGGCTGGAGGGGGAGGTGATCGCGACGGCGGCCGGCCCGGTTTTGGCGGCGCGACGCCTCTAGGATCAGGGTTGGGTGGAGGCCGTATCAGCCTGGGCTACGGCCGGCGCATAGACATAGGCACCGCGCTTGAGCTCTCGGGACAGGGTCAAGGGCGTGGCCCCGCCGTTCAGCCGGGCGCGATAGACCATGGTCGTTTCAAGCGTCCGCATCACGTAGTTGCGGGTTTCCGAAAAGGGAATGCACTCGATGAAGTCGAGCGGATCGGTGGCTGCGCCTCGCGGGTCGCCACAAAGGGTAGCCCATTGGGCAGGGCGACCGGGCCCGGCGTTATAGGCTGCGGCGGCCATGATGTAAGACCCACTGAAGGTCTCAACCATGCTGCCCAGGTAGGTAGAGCCCAGACGCATGTTGTAGGACGGGTCGGACAACCGATCGATCGAATGACGTTCCCCCAACTGCCGCGCCACCAGGGCGGCTGTGGCGGGCATCAGCTGCATCATGCCGCGTGCGCCGGGTGCAGAACGGGCGACAGGATCGAAATTGCTCTCTTGGCGTGAGATCGAATAGACGAACGCCGTTTCGGCGGCACCGGGCCCGGGCGTGAAGTGGTGATCCAGCAGGGGGTAGCCCCGTTCGGGCAGGATGAATCCTCTTTGGGCCGCCGTGCGGACGGCGCGCATTGCCAGGTCCTGATCGCCATAGCCCCTGGCGAGATCCACCAGCAGAGCTGTCTCTTCAGCATTCGGCAGGTTGTCGTCGATGAACAACACCAGCGACCTAAACTGATTGGTCGCGCCGATATCTGCCAGGATCCTTGCGGCACGCACGAGTTCACGGCCATAGAAGCGGGCTCGGTCGGCGTCGGTAATGACCGGGTCGCGTTCAAGGCGAATTTCAGTGAGGCCGGCCTTCTCGGCGGAAAGCTGGCCATAGAAGGTCGTAATGTGACGGGCACCTTCAGCGTAGAATGACTGCGCAGCGATCGGGTCATTCTGGGCCTCGGCGGCGCGACCCTGCCAAAAGAGGGCCCGGCCCTTGGTGATCGGTGATGCGCCGATCGCAGCGATGGCGGCGAAATGGCGCGCAGCAGCATCAGGCTGCCTGAGCTTGGCCAGAGCGATCCAGCCAGCATAGAACTCGGCTTCGGCCGCGTCAGCACCAGCCGCGAGGCCCGTATTTGCAGCGGCAGCATAGGCTCCGCTGTTGTCCCCCGCCTTGAGTGCTGAAACGACGAGTGCGCGACGTTCCTTCCAGATCGCCGTTGCCGCTTCTTCAGTGGGTGGCGGAGACGGGAAGTTCTGCACCAGTTGCAGCGCCAGGGTTTCCAAGCCGCGGCGGCGAAGATAGGCCGCGCGTTCAAACACCACCCCAGGCGACGCTTGGTCGCCGGGACCCAAGGCCTCGAACAAAGCTACGGCGCTGGCGGCATTCTGGCGAAAAGCCATGCGGACCCGTGCGGCGGCCTTCTGATCCGATGGCAGCAGATCGACGAGGTCCCGCGCAGCAGGGCCCTGTTGACCGTAAAGCAGGATGTCTGCGCGACGGGCATAGTCGTCCGCCGTGAGCATTGCGCCGAACCGGCCGGCCATGCTGCGCTGGGCGTCAACTTCAAAGACCTTGTCGCGCCACGTGCGGCGGATCAGGTCAACGGCCTCCTGGTTTCGGCCGCTAGCCTGGTAGGCGGTGGCCAGGGCCATCGCCCCTTCGGCTGTGGCGGGCATTCCGCCGCCGAACCAGGCTATGATCTGGGACGGGCTGAGGCCCGAGACCGAGAGCTGGCGTTCAGCGGCGGTTTCGCGGCGGCTGCTCCGCGGCCAGCCTGCCAGGTCGCGACGCGCCGAATCCAGCTCAAAAAAGCTCATCGCTTCTGCAGAACTATCGATCAGGGCCCAAAGGGCGATCTTGCGAGCGATAGGATCCTGCAGGCCGTCCATGGCCAGTCGGGCGCGACTGACATCGCCGCTCTTGGCGGCGGCAAGCGCCATCCGCAAGTTCTCGGCCTCGACATCCGACAGAGAGCTGGAAATCGCCGTCGGTGGCGTGGTGACGAGGGGAGGGGGCGACAAAGATTGATACGGAACCGGGCCGGACGTCTGGGCGCCTGCAACGCTTCCCACCAGCATCAAGCCGGCGCTTCCGACCAAGATTCGACGCATCACTGAAGCCAAAACCCGTTCTCCTTCGCAGATGGCCGAATCGAACCGGCCACCGCTTAAGCGTTCCATCACAGCATAGGACATCTAAGGAACGGTTTTTGTGAGGCCTCAAGGGCTTGACCCCCGGGGCTTGGACCATCAAACCGCTGCCTGCTCCGACGCACCTGTTGCGGGACGGCGGGGCGGCGACATATTGTCCGCTCCCATCGTCTGGCCGCAACCTTCGCGGCGCCTTTCTCACGGCAAATTGCAAGTCATGGTCCATTCTCCGTTCAAGGGCGTCATTCCCGCTCTGATTACGCCCTTCCGCGACGGCGCTGTGGACGAAGCCGCATTTGTGGCCCTCGTTGAGCGGCAGATTGCGGGGGGCGTGCATGGGGTCGTTCCCGTCGGTACGACCGGCGAAACTTCGACCTTGAGTCACGATGAGCACAAGCGCGTCGTCGAGCTCTGCGTTCAAACCGTGAAGGGCCGGGTGCCTGTGATCGCCGGCGCGGGCAGCAATTCTACGGCTGAAGCCATCGAGTTGGTTCAGCATGCCAAGGCGGTCGGTGCAGATGCCGCCCTGGTCGTGACGCCTTACTATAATCGTCCGAGCCAGGAAGGCCTGTATCGCCACTACGAGGCCATTAATGACGCCGTTCAATTACCGGTGCTCGTTTACAATGTGCCTAGCCGGGCCAGTGTGGACATTTCCAATGAGACCTTGGTGCGGCTCTCCAAGCTGCCCAACATCATCGGCATCAAGGATGCCACGGGTGATCTGGCCCGAGCCAGTCTGCAGCGTCTGCTGTGCGGTCCAGACTGGGTGATGCTGTCCGGGGACGATCCCACGGCATTGGGCTACATGGCCCATGGTGGACACGGGGTGATCTCGGTGACGTGCAATGTTGCGCCCGAAGCGTGCTCGGCCTTCATCAACGCCTGCCTGCAGGGGTCATGGGAAGCCGCGCTCTACGGTCAGGATCGGCTTGTAAAGCTCCACAAGGCGCTCTTCCTCGATGCATCGCCTTCACCGACAAAGTTTGCCATGGCTCAGCTGGGCCTGTGCCAGCCTGACGTTCGCCTTCCAATCCCGCCCTGCAACGAGGCTGTAAAGCCGGCGATCCTGGAGGCCATGCGCGAGGCGGGTCTGGTCTGATGACCAAGCCGATCGCGGAGAACCGGCGCGCCCGGTACGACTACTTCATCGAGGAAACCTTCGAGGCCGGCATCATGCTGACGGGCACCGAGGTCAAGTCTTTGCGCGTTGGCCGTGCCAATATCGCCGAGTCCTATGCTTCGGTTGAAGGCCGTGTGATCAAGCTGATCAATGCGGACATCCCGCCCTATGGCCACGCCAATCGGTTCAATCATGAGCCGCGCCGTCATCGCACGCTCCTGTTGCACAAGAAGCAGATCGAAAAGCTCATCGGTGCCGTGCAGCGTGATGGCCGCACCCTCATTCCCCTGAAGCTCTACTGGAACGAAAAGGGCCTGGCAAAGCTCGAGATCGGCCTGGCCAAGGGCAAGAAGAACCACGACAAGCGCGAAACAGAAGCTGCGCGCGATTGGCAGCGCGACAAGGCGCGGCTGATGAAGGGCGACCGGGGCGACTAACCCTGGGGCTGAGGCCTCAGGGTGATGCTCCTGGTCCGCACTTTGCCTGACCGACAGCCCGAGCTTGGCGAATCCGGTGTCTGGAGGGACATCAAACCGGCAGCTTAAGCGTGCCGAGTGCGCTACAGAATGACTTGGCGCTCAGGGGCTTTGTGAGGAACAGGTTCGCTCCAGCCTCAAGGCTGGCGGCCTCATGTTCAGGTAAGGCATTGGCGGTGATCATAATCACCGGCGTCTGCGACCTGCCCCTCTGGGCTTCGTGCAATCGGATCCGGCGAATGGCGGTTAGGCCATCCATGATGGGCATCTGCATGTCCATCAGGACCAGATCGAAATCCTGGTTCTCGAAGGCTTCGCAGGCCTCCAGCCCGTTTTCAGTCGATAGCACGGTCATTCCCAATTCGTGCAGCAAGGTCTCGATCACCAATCGGTTGATGGGATGGTCTTCGCTGACGAGCACCCGCAGGGGCGTTGAATCCTGGGCGGGGATGTCGTTTTCGGGGATTTGTGTTGCGACAAGCTGCTGGGGGGGCGAAGCCGTCTCGGCGAGCGGCAGGGTCAGGGTGAAGACGGCCCCGACACCCGTTCGCCCGTCACCGGTCAGTGATCCGCCCATCATGTTGGCGAGTTCGCGGGAAATGGCCAGGCCAAGGCCTGTACCGCCGAAACGGCGTGTGACGCTGCCATCACCCTGTTGGAAGCGCTGGAAGATCACTTCCTGCTGCGAAGGCCCGAACCCGACGCCGGTGTCCTCAACAACGAAGCGCCAGATGTCAGGATTGCCGTCTGGGGAAGTCTGCACCGAAACTCGGACCTTGCCTTGATCGGTAAACTTGATGGCGTTGGACAGGAGATTGCTCAGGATTTGCGCCATGCGGACGACATCGCCCATGACCCAGCGGTTGGCGGCAGCGGGCAAGTCAAGTTGCAGGTCCAGACCCTTTTCCCGTGCTCTTGGAGCCATGACATCGACGATCGATTTCACGGCACCACTGAGCAGGAAGGGAGCTGGTTCAAGCGACAGACCTTTGGCGTCGATCCGGGCGAGGTCCAGGATATCGGACAGGAGGCGGCTGAGCATCTGCCCAGACTTGTGAATGGTTTCCGCCATTTCACGCTGGCTTTCCGTCAGCGGAGTCCTGGAAAGGGCTTCGGCAAGGGCATTGACGCCGTTCAGGGGCGTACGGAGTTCGTGACTCATGTTGGCCAGAAACTCGGCCTGGGCACGGTGGTTGGCGACCAGGCTGTGAGCGGCCTTCCTGGTGCTGTGCGACATCAGGGCGGCAAGCGCGGCCAGAAGGACCACGACACTGCAGACCGCCCACAGCGACTGGCCAAGGAGGTCTGCTCCTGGGCGTTCGGGGTGCCAGATCAGGGTGACGGGTGTGGCACCGGGATAGGAGGTGAAGGTCGTGCTGGCTTCGTGAGACCCGACTTGGCCGGCCCCCGGTTCAAATCGGAACTGCTGGAGTTTGTAGCGTTGCGCCAGGGAGTCCATGCGGGCGCGCGAGATGAAATCGCCACCGATGACGATGGCCGCCTTGCTCTTGGCCGGCATGGCCTTGCAGAAATCAGGCTGCACCAGGCTTGCGATCCAGAGAAAGGGGCGACCGTCCCGCATTTCAATTTGCGATGCGACGATCGCCTTTCTCGGCGTTTCGCTTGCTGTGAGTGCCTTCGGGATGGCCCCTCGCGCCGCTTCCTGTTTGCGGATCTCGGCGACGATCGGACCCGCAATCCGACGGAAGGCTTCAAGGTCTGGCGCTGACATCGCATTCCCGTCGCGGCTGCCCCAAACCGCCCGGTCATCTCCATCCACCACCAGATAGTTCCAGGGGCCGATGCTCTGGCGCAGATAGATCGGGATATGATCCCGTGCCCAGGACGCGCTGAACTGGTTGTCGAGGTTTACAACCGCTTCGTCCCAGATGGTTTGCGGGATCAAGGCATTGAGAAGCTGTTGAGTTTCTGACCGAATGCCCTGGTGTACCAGGAACTCTTCGTGGCTGCGGACCCGCATATCGACCTGGCGAGCACCGAGCACCAAACTCAATGCCAAAAGGGCGATCGCCGTCATCGCGAGAAGGCTCAGAGGCCAGACTTGCAGGTGACCGGAAGGTTTTCGCCTCATGATCTTCCTGTCGAAGGACAAAGCCTGAGCTTAGGATTGGATAGATTCTTCGAGGATGACGATAGGCTGGTTCGACAAAGCCAGACCTGCGAACTCGCCCCAAAATGAGTGGATGGCGCTTAACTGGCCGCCAAGCCAATCTGTCTGCCAAAGGGAAAAGCCGAGCGTGAGTGCCGGCTTCAGCCGTTTGTCAGGGCCAGCATCGCAAAGGTCGCAAGCCAGTGCTCGCCCATATAGTCGCCGGCGATATGGGGTACAGCTGCGGAAAGATGGGCCATGGCGGCATTGATGATCAGCGGCTTGGCGGGATCCAGCTCAGGCATTGCGCCGGCCAGGGTACGCCAACACCAGGCCCGGGACAGATTCAGGCCATCGAGATGGGCGATCTTGCCGTCCGTGCGATCGCTGACGCGGGCCGGGGCGAACAGAGTCGCGGGCTGTTTATGGGCCAGATCAGGCAGAAACCGTACGAACCAGATCTCGAAGGTCTCACGGGGCAGGAGCCGGCGCATGGCCTCGGCTTCGATCAGGGCCGGCGACAGGAAGTCGTCTCCGGACGGCTCCCAGGCCTGGCAGGCGGCATCCTGGCCGTACCAGAGGGTGGCCTTGGTGGTCAGGAGTTGCCGGAATGCTGCGTCGCGGGTCATGTCCGCATACTCTGACGCCAGCACAAGCGCGAAGGCCGTGTTGGTGTGAACTCCAGCCCGAACGGGATAGTCAGCGAGCGGCAGAAATGCCTCGAACCGCGCCTTGAAGACCTTGGCCAGGGGCGCATGACGCTCAGCCCAGCTTCTATCGTTATGCCGCAGCAGTTCAGCCTGCAGCATGAGGCTCCAGGCCCAACCATAGGGACGTTCGAAGCCCCGGCTTTCCGCACGGGACAGGTAGGCGATCTCGGCACCGACCTTGTCGTCCGTAAAGGCGTCATCAAACAGGGCGATGATCGCGTCCGCCTCAGGCATTTCCGGGCGAGCGCGCAAGAGCGTGGCCAGGAGCCAGTAGCCGTGGACGCAGGAGTGCCAGTCGAAACTGCCAAAAAAGATCGGATGCAGGTCGCGGGGCGTGCGCGCATCCGCATCGCACGCCAGGACATGATCGAGCTTGTTGGGATATTCGCGGGCGATATGTCCAAGGGCGATCTTCGCAAACCGCGAAGCGGTTGACGGTGCAAGGCTGGGGCGAGCCACGGAAGGGGCGCTAGGTCCTGAAAGCGAGGGCATTCATCAGGACCATGTTGATGACCAGCATAAGGATGGCGGTCGGCGCCTGGGCGCGGATTACGCCATAGCGATCCCGCAATTGTAGCAGGGCCGCAGGCACTAGGTTGAAGTTTGCAGCCAACGGGGTCAGCAGCGTGCCGCAAAAGCCTGACAGCATGCCGATGGCGCAGACCACTGCCGGATCGCCACCATAACGTCCGATCACGAGCGGCAAGGCTATGCCGGCGGTCATGACAGGAAAGGCCGCAAAGGCATTGCCCATCAGGATGGTGAAGCCCGCCATTCCAAGGCAATAGGCGGCGACGACGGCAAAGCGGCTGTCGACCGGCGTCCAGGCTACCGCCAGATCTCCGATGGTCTTGCCGACCCCGGCGAGGGCGAAGACTGCGCCAAGCGCCGCCAGCATCTGTGGCAGCAAAGCCGCCCAGCCCACGAGATCCATCAGGCGTCGTCCCTCCTGAAGCGGAGATGAAATCGGCTGGCCGAAGAGCCTTTGGGCGAGGACCGCGGCCACAATGGCGGCCAGGGCCAGGGCGATCAGGGTCGCGTTCTTGGCTTCAACGACAGGTAAGCCACCGATGGTGATGGCTTTGAACGCGAAGGTGCCGACCAGGGTGATTAGCGGGATGACAAGGGCCGGCAGGAACAGCAGAGGCCCGAGGCGTTCCGCCATGACCCGGCGATCGCTAGCTGAGGTAGTTGACGGAGCGCCGACCCCGAGTTGCCCGGTTCCTGCCAGCAAGGCCAGGCCCAGGACCAGGAATCCGTTGCCCAGATCCCCAAGATGATCGCCGAGCAAAAAGCTGATGGCCACGAGGCCCCAGAAAGCCGCGTTGCCCCAGCGCTTGCGGTTGGTCCGATCGCCAAAACTCAGAACTGCGAAGGCCGCAAACATCATGCCTGCGATCAGATAGACGAGGGGAAGGCCAATCATGGTTCGACCCCCGATTGGGCTTTGCTAAGGCTTCGATCAAACAGGAGCAGCCGGGCTCCGTGCACCAGAAAGGCGGCGATGGCCGTCGGAATAGCCCAGACAGAGAGGTGCAGGGGCTCAACGACAATGCCGCTCTGATCCAGAAAGCCGACGATCAGCAGGATCGATCCGATGGCCATGAAGATGTCTTCGCCGAAGAAGAGTCCGACATTGTCGGTTGCGGCACTCATAGCCTTGATCCTGTCACGGGTGCGGTCGTCGACTGGCCCGACGCCTTCAGCCGCCGCCTCGGCCATAGGGGCCACCAACGGGCGGACGGTTTGGGCATGACCGGCCACCGATGTGAGGCCGAGGGCAGAAGTTACCTGTCGCAGCGCCAGATAGGCCAGCAGGAGTCGCCCTGCGCTGGCACCCTTTAGCGCCTGGATCGTCATGCGGGCGCGTTCCTGCAAACCGGACCTCTCGAGTACGCCGACGGCCGGCAATACGAGCCAGGCGATGGTCACATAGCGGTTGGTATTGAAGGCCTTGCCGAAGGCGGCCAGCACTTCAAGCGGCGGCAGGCCGGCTGCCAGGCCCGCGGTGAGCGCCGCGACAACCACCACAAGCAGGGGATTGAACCGCATTGCGAAGCCCAGAACGACTACCGCCACGCCCAAAAGGGTCAGCATGTTCATGATCTCCGGCCTGACGATTCCCGGCGAGCCTCGGGCGTACGGCGGCCGCTTGCAAGCCTTGGTGCTTGAAAGACGCGACTTGACGGTTGGCGCACCCGGCGCGACCTTCAACTCAACAATGATAACCTAGGGAGGCCTACCATGGCCGACGGAGCCACGACGATCACCACGTCTCTGAAAGGCAAGGTCAGCGACGCCGAATGGCAGGCGCGGGTCGATCTCGCCGCACTCTATCGACTTGTCGCCCTGCATGGCTGGGACGACATGATCTTTACCCATATCTCCGCCCGTATTCCGGGGCCGGAGCATCATTTCCTGATCAACCCCTATGGTCTGTTCTTCGGCGAAATGACCGCCTCGGCGCTGGTCAAGGTCGATCTGGACGGCAATGTCATCGACAAGACGCCCTATTTCATCAATCCGGCGGGCTTTACGATCCATTCTGCGGTTCATGCCGCGCGTGAGGACGCGCACTACGTGATGCATCTGCATACCGACCAGGGCGTCGCCGTCTCAACTCACAAGGAAGGGTTGATGCCTCTGGCGCAGCAAGCACTAATTGTCTTGCCTCAACTCGCCTATCACGACTATGAAGGTATTGCGCTCAATCTTGACGAGCGTGAGCGGCTGGTCGCCGATCTTGGTGACAAGAAGCTGATGATGCTTCGAAACCACGGCACCCTGTCCGTTGGGACGACCGCGGCTGAGTGCTGGATGGGGATGTTCTTCCTGGAGCGCGCATGCAAGCAGCAGGTGATGGCCCTCTCTGCAGGGCGGGACAATGTCCTGATGGCTCCCGACCATGCTCAGAACGAGGTGCGCAGCCAAACCGGCGGCGGACTTGGCATGATCGCCGGTCTGGCCTGGGGTGGATGCTTGCGGAAACTGGATCGGGAGTCACCCGGCTACGCCGACTAACAGCCAGAAGTCGACCTGAATCAGCCGTCGTGATCCTGGGGATCACGGCGGCTTTGTTTTGGGCGACGGGTGGTCAGGCTGTGGCGGGGGCCTTGCCCATGGAAAGCGGGCGAACCCAGATCATCACCAAGGTCGAGCTTCAGTCTGCGAGCAAGGGCTTCAGTCCCGAGGGGAGGCTGGTCGGGATTGGAGGCCGCAAGGACGAGACGGCTTCGATCCATGTGGAATATGGACTGAGTGAGAGACTTACACTTCAGGCGAGAGGCGGGCTGACCAGAGGCCGTGATCCCTTCGTCGACTATGAGGGGCGTGGCCCGGTTGAGGTGGGCCTTCGCTACGCCTTCGTGCAACGTCCCCAAACGATTGCCGCCTTCTATCTGGGTGCGGGCGAGGCAGGCGCTGGCCGCAATGCAGGCTATGCGGTGCCCGGTGAAGGCGGACTCGATCTTGAGGCGCGGCTGCTACTGGGGCGATCAAAAGCCACCCGTTTCGGAAGTTTTTTTTCGGATGTTCAGATCGCCTATCTGCGCCGTGCAGGACTCGCCAACGAAACGCGGGTCGATGCGACACTCGGATTTCGTCCTACCCGAAACTGGCTCCTTCTGGCGCAAACCTATGCGGGAGAAGCCCAGTCAAGCCCCGTAAAATCGCGCTGGCTCAAGGCCGAGGTCTCGGTCGTTCGCCATTTTGGGCCCTGGAGCCTGCAGGCCGGATGGCGGGAGACACTCGACGGTCGCGAGACCGCCGCAGATCGAGGCGCAGTCGTTGGAATTTGGCGGCACTTCTAAGTGTTTCAGGCCTGAAATGCTCCGTCATCCTGCTGTCACTGGACGCGGGTCTAGGGTGGCGGCATATGTCCCCGCACCTTGTCCCTACCGCCGACTCCGTCGGCGATCGGAGTCCGTTCGTTGATCCGCAGGCATTTCTTCCTTTTGGCGGCGCTGGCCGCTGTTGTGCTCATGCTCGTCGTCGGCGGCATGAAGCTGGCGTTTGGGCAGAAGGCCTCAGGGCCAGGTGGACCGGGCGGTGGTGGCCGCGCGACCAACGTCTCGCAGACGGTGGTCGCGATGAAGCCTTTTGTCGACCGTATTGAAGTCCTTGGTGTCGCCAAGGGCCTGCAGTCGGTGACGATCACTTCGAACACAGCGGAGATGGTCACAGCTGTACATTTCAAGGATGGTCAGGCCGTGGCGCGGGGGCAGGTCCTGGTCGATCTCAAGTCTGCCAGTGAAGACGCCGGTATCGCCGAAGCCAAGGTACGCCTCGCCCAGGCGGAGCGGGACTATGACCGCTGGAAGACCCTTGCGGATCGCGGTGTCGCGCCGCGGGCGGCCGCAGAGCAGTATCTTGCTTCTGTCGAGACCGCGCGGGCCGCTGTCGCGTCAGCACAGGCGCAGAAACTGGACCGCGTTATCCGGGCGCCATTCTCCGGGCGCGTCGGGATTTCGGATGTCGCGCCGGGCGCGCTGATCAGTCCCGGTACGGCCATCGTCAGCCTTGACGACGTGTCGGTGATCCGGGTCGATTTTTCGGTTCCGGATCGATATCTCACGACCCTGCGTGAAGGATTGCCGATTTCGGCAAGCCCCGACGCCCTGGCAGGAGAAGTCTTTCAGGGGCGTATTGCTCAGATCGACACCCGGATTGATCCTACTACGCGCGCCGTCAAGGCGCGTGCCGAGTTCCCGAACCCGGGCGGTCGCCTCAAGCCGGGCATGCTGGTCAAGGTTGCCATTGACCAGGGCATGAGGATGGCTCCTGCGGTGCCGGAAGCTGCGGTGCAGTTCCAGGGTACGCAAGCCTCGGTTTTCCTCATTGCCAAGGGGCCCAAGGGCAAGGTGGCGCGACGAACGGATGTTGAAACGGGTCTTTCCACAGGTGGGTTTGTCGAGATCAGCGCCGGCGTGAAGCCGGGCGACTCAATTGTCGCCGATGGTCTCAACCGCGTGCAGGATGGCGCTGCGATTGGCGGCGGTCAGGGTGGTAAGGGACCAGGCAAGGGCGCGGGCGAAGCCAGGCAAAAGGCGCACTGATGATCTCGGATCTTTCCGTCCGCCGTCCGGTTTTTGCCGCCGTTGCGGCGATCCTCCTCTGTGTGATCGGCCTGGCGGCCTTCACGGGTCTGCCGATCCGCGAACTGCCCAATGTCGACCCGCCGGTGGTATCGGTTTCCACGGCCTATCGTGGCGCGTCTGCGGAGGTCATTGAGGAACGGATCACCCAGGTCATCGAACGCCAGGTTTCGGGCATTCAGGGCATCGATCGCGTCAACTCCTCCTCGCGCGACGGCCGCTCGCAGATCAGCATCACGTTCACCCTGGACCGCGACCTGGACGACGCCGCGAACGATGTGCGTGACGCGGTCAGCCGGGTGTCGGCCAATCTGCCGGACCAGGCCGACCCGCCCCAGATCGCCAAGGCCACGGCCGATAGTTCGCCGATCATCATCCTGAACCTGACGTCGAGCTCGCTCTCCCCGCTGGAGCTGGCAGACTATGCAGACCGCTATCTCGTCGAGCGAATGTCGACAGTTCCGGGTGTCGCCCAGGCCGGGCTGAATGGCCAACTCTACGCCATGCGGATCTGGCTGAATCCCGACGCCATGGCCGCGCGTGGCGTCACCGTGGATGACATCGAGAACGCCCTAAACAGTCAGAATGTCGAGCTTCCTGCCGGCTCGCTCGAGAGCGACAGCAAGGACTTCACGATCCGCGTTACGCGGAGCTATTCCAAGCCCGAAGACTTCGCGAAGCTGCCGCTCCGGCCTGCCAATGCCAGCGGTTTCGTCATCAGGCTCGGCGATGTGGCCCGGGTCGAAGAGGGCTCGAACGAGCGCCGCAAGCTCTTCCGGGGCAATACCGTCAATCAGGTCGGCATTTTCCTGACGCGTCAGTCGCAGGCCAATGATGTGGCCATCTCCGAAGTTGTCGACCGCGAAATCGAGGATATCAACAAGACCCTGCCGCCGGGCACGCAACTGATCAAGGCCGTCGACAACTCAGTCTTCACGGCCGAGGCGATCCATGAAGTCTGGGTCACCATGGGAATTGCCATCGGACTGGTGGCGATGGTGAACCTGCTTTTCCTGGGCAGTTGGCGGGCAGCGCTGATCCCATCAATCGTCGCGCCGATCTGCATCCTGTCGACCTTTATCGTGCTGGCGCCGCTCGGCTTTTCGCTCAATCTGCTGACCCTTCTGGCGCTGGTTCTGGCCGTCGGCCTGGTCGTCGATGACGCGATCGTGGTGGTCGAAAACATCCAGAGGCGGGTCGATGAGGGCGAGCCGGCACCCGTCGCCGCCTTGCGCGGCACGCGTCAGGTGTTCTTCGCTGTTGTCGCCACGACTGTCGTGCTGATCTCTGTCTTTGCGCCCCTGATGTTCCTGCCGGGCTATACCGGACGTCTGTTTGTCGAACTGGCAGTGGCCATCGCCGCAGCGGTCGGGTTTTCGGCCCTGCTGGCTTTCACCCTGTCGCCGATGCTGGCCTCAAAGCTTCTGCGACCAGCCGGCAGCAGCGGGTGGTTGGCCCGCAAGGTCGACTGGGCGATGGACAGGTTGAAGGATAGCTATCGTCATTCGCTGGAAAGCTTGCTGGCCGCGCGCGCAGCGAACTGGGCGACAGGCGCGGTGGTCATTGTTCTGGCCCTGGCGGCCGGCGGCCTCTTTGTCCTGTTGCCGAAGGAAATGGTGCCGGCTGAAGACCGCGGCCGTGTGGATATCTCGATCAATGGCCCTGAAGGGGCCGGCTTCGACTACACCGTCAAGGCGGCCAATGAGGTTGAGCGCCTTCTCGAAAAGTACCGTGCTGACGGCATTGCAGATCGAACGATCATTTCGGTGCCGCGCTTTGGGCAGAGCCAGTTCAATACCGGCAACGGCGTTCTGGTTTTGAAAGGCTGGGGCGAGCGGGACAAGACGGCCGATGAAGTCGCCGCCGAGCTTAACAAGAGCCTCAACAAGATCACCGGCGTGCGGGCCGTGGCCAGTGTGCGCGGTGCCTTCCAGCGCGGCGGCGGCGGCGGTGGTGGCGGCGGTACCAATGTCGATCTGATCGCCGTCGGCAATGACTATGTGGAACTGGCCAATTGGCTCAAGCCCATGCTGGAGGCCGCGCAGGACAATCCCGGCCTCTCGCGGCCGCGCATCGACTATGAGCCGACATCGCCACGCCTTTCAGTGCAGATCGACCGCGACAAGGCCGCGAGCCTCGGGATCTCGGCCCAGTCCATAGGCCGGGCCCTGGAGACCATGTTCGGATCGCGCCGGGCGACCACCTACATCAAGAACGGCCAAGAGTACGATGTGATCCTCCAGTCCTCACTGGAGCAACGCCGTAGTGTGGCTGACCTTGACCAGCTTCAGGTCCGGACCCAGTCGGGCACACTGGTGCCCCTCTCGACCGTGGTCACGACCCAGCTGCGAGGCGACACGCCTGACCGTCCGCGCGTTGACCGTCTGCGGTCGGTGACCCTCACTGCACAACTCGCACCCGGCTATACTGTCGAAGATGCCGTCAAGTTCCTGCAGGAACAGGCGGCTGCCCGACCCACGCCAGGCGTCAGCATCAAATGGGGCGGACAGGCCAAGGACTATCTGGAAGCGTCCGGCGCAGTGGGCGTCGCTTTTGGCTTGGCCCTGCTGCTGGTTTTCCTCGTTCTGGCCGCACAGTTCGAAAGCTGGATCCATCCGGCCGTGATCATGACGACCGTTCCGCTGGCGGTGCTCGGCGGGCTGTTTGGTCTGCTGATGACAGGATCGACGATCAACACCTACAGCCAGATCGGTCTGATCATCCTGGTCGGCATTGCCGCCAAGAACGGCATTCTGATTGTCGAGTTCGCCAACCAGCTTCGTGACGAGGGTCTCAAGGTGAAGGAGGCGGTGATCGAAGCCGCCGCCCTGCGGTTGCGCCCGATCATCATGACCTCTATTGCTACCGCCATGGGGGCCCTGCCTCTGGTCCTGTGGACGGGGGCCGGGGCCGGCAGCCGGCAGACGATCGGAGCCGTGATCTTCATGGGCGCGATCTTCGCCACCCTTCTGACCCTGTTCGTTGTGCCGGTGTTCTACAACCTTCTGGCGCGCTTTACGAAGTCTCCGGAGTGGACGGCGCGGCAGATCGAGGACTATGAAGCCCGGGAACAAAGCGGTGAGGGGCAATCCTCACCGGCATAAACCGGTGAGGAAGCATGCCTGACGGCTCAATGACCGCCAAGCGGCAGGAGATTGCGCTCCTGCGCCGTATAGAGGAACGCATTCTCTGGTTGGCGTCCTGGACGATCCACAACGCCAATCACCTGCGGGAGAGTCGTGACGGACTGAAAGTCGGGGGGCACCAGGCGTCCTGCGCATCGATGACCACCCTGATGACCGCGCTCTACATGAAGGCGCTGCGGCCGCAGGATCGGGTGGCAGTCAAGCCGCACGCCAGTCCGGTTTTCCACGCCATCCAGCATCTGTTCGGCCGTCAGAGCCTGGACAATCTCAAGCGTTTCCGGTCGCTAGGCGGGGCGCAGTCCTATCCGTCCCGTACCAAGGATGTCGATGACGTCGACTTCTCGACCGGGTCGGTGGGCCTTGGCGTGGCCATGACGGCCTTTGCCTCCCTGGCCCAGGACTATCTGGCGGCACGCGGGGCCGTAAAACCGGAATCCATGGGGCGGATGATATCGCTACTTGGCGATGCCGAGCTGGATGAAGGCAACATCTATGAGGCCCTGATCGAGGCCTGCAAACATGACGTTCGCAACACCTGGTGGATCGTCGATTACAATCGCCAGAGCCTGGACGCGACGACCCAGGACCGCATGTTCACGCGGTATGGTGAGATCTTCGAGGCCGCTGGCTGGACTGTGGAAACCCTCAAATGGTCCCGTCGTCAGCGCGATGCCTTCGCCAAACCGGGCGGAGAAGCCTTGCGGTCCTGGATCGAAACCGCCCCCAATGATCTCTATTCGGCCCTGACATACCAAGGGGGATCGGCCTGGCGCGAGCGTCTTAATGCCGATCTGGCTGAAGACCTCGCGGCACTGGCCCTGATCGCGTCCTACAAGGACGCAGACCTCGGTGAGCTGATGACCGAACTGGGCGGGCATTGTCTTGAGACCCTGCTCGAGGCTTTCGAACGCGCCAGTCACGACGATGCTCCAAGGTTCTTCATCGCCTATACGGTCAAGGGCTTGCGGCTACCGTTCCAGGGGCACAAGGACAACCACGCAGGCCTGATGACCCCGACACAGATCGCCGAGCTGCGGCAGCGTCTGGGCGTTGTCGCGGGCGAGGAGTGGGATCCTCTGTCTGGCCTGTCCAGCGCCGAACGCACCGCAATCAAGGGTCTGCTGGCCCGTGCGCCCTTTGCCGCAGATGTTGTGCGCCAGCATCAGGCCCCGTCTATCGCAACGCCCAGCGCCGACGAGCTGTTGGCGGCCGTGGCCGGAGGTGGGGAGCAGTCTACCCAGTCGGCGTTCGGCAAGGTGATGTTCGAGATTTCGCGCCGCAGCGACGAGTTCTCGGGCCGGGTGGTGACCACCTCGCCCGACGTCACCGTCTCGACCAATCTGGGCGGGTTCGTCAATCGACGCGGCGTCTTCCATCGGCGGGCGCATGACGATGTCTTCAAGCGCCGCCGTATCCCATCGGCCCAGGTGTGGTCGATGGCCGAGACCGGTCAACATGTCGAACTCGGCATTGCCGAGAACAACCTGTTCATTGCTCTGGCGGCCCTGGGGCTGACAGCGCCGCTGTTTGGCGAACGTCTGTTTCCCGTGGGGACGTTGTACGATCCCTTTATCGCCCGCGGTCTCGATGCCCTGAACTATGCCTGCTATCAGGATGCGCGTTTCCTGCTGGTCGCTACGCCCAGTGGCCTGACGCTCGCACCGGAGGGGGGCGCGCACCAGTCGATCAACAGCCCTGTGATCGGCATGGCCCAGCCGGGGCTCGACACCTATGAGCCGGCCTTCGCTGACGAGACGGCGGTGCTTATGGCCCGTGCCTTCGAGCGCATTCAGGATCCGACGGGGTCCTCGACCTATTTGCGGCTTTCGACCCGGGCTCTTGTCCAGCCAGAGCGTACAGATGATTCCTGGCGAAAAGGCACCATCGACGGGGCCTATTGGCTCAGGCCGCCCCTGCCGGGTGCCCGCCTCGCGCTGGTCTTTAGCGGGGCTCTGGCCCCGGAGGCCCTGGCCGCCTTTGAAGCCCTGAAGGAGGACATGCCCGAGGCCGGTCTTCTGGCCGTGACGTCCGCTGATGTTTTGCATCGGGACTGGACCCGGAGTGGACGCGCGCGCTGGTCAGGCGAGGGTGCGCAGGGTTCGACCATCGAGACCCTGCTGTCGGACCTGGACCGCAATGCAGGCCTGGTCACCTTGACCGACGGCTCGCCCCTGGCGCTCTCGTGGCTTGGATCGGTTCGTGGCCAACGCTTGCGGGCGTTGGGCCTGGAAACCTTTGGGCAGTCCGGGGACCTGCCTGACCTCTATGGCAAGTATCGACTGGATGCCGACGCCGTGCTCGACGCCTGCGCAGACCTGTTGGCCTAGAGGCCTTCCAGCACGGTCATTCGCCGGATCAAGCCGTCAGCAAAGTCATAGGCCAGAACAGCTCGGGTGTCGGACCACAGCTGCCCTTCGCGGCTTCTGACGGCGTACTGGATTTCAAGTACGATCCGGGCCGGCGGTTCTTCACGAACCGTCACAAGCCGGGCGTCCAATTGCATGAGGTCGAACTGCCGGGCGAAATAGTCGATTACGGCCTGACGCCCCTGAACCTGGCCCCCTTCAAGACTGTCGGGCCATTGCGCTTCGTCATGCAGGACCGCGCCGAGGGCAGCGGCATCCCGAGCATTGAAAGCGTCATAGGCCTTGGCCAGAAGGGCGCGTTCTTGTCGCAAATCAGCTTCCTGAGAGCAGTGCAAAGGTCATTTCGGCGATGAGGCCCTGGTCAAGCCGATAGCTTGCCGAAACCTGTCCCTCCCACTGTAAGTCACCCCGGGGGTCGTGGACGGTCACATGGACGATCGCGTCTGCACGGTCGTCAGGAAGGGGGTGCACCCACAGCAGTCTCGTACTGACCTGGATCTCCACAAACTGCCGGAGAAAATAGGCTCGGATCTGCTCGTGGCCCACCAGAAGGCCTTGGTCCAGACTCTCCGGGATACGGGCCTCTGGATGGAACAGGGCGACCACAGCCTCAATATCGTGGTCCTCAATGGCTCTATGCAACGCACTAAGGACAAGGGTGACGGCCTTGTCCTGGCTGGCTTCGTCGCGCTGGGAGTCCATACGTGTGACCAGACCATCTTCGAGCGTGAAGATGTGCCGCACTCGTGTTTCAGACCACACAGAGCCGTCGGATGCGCTGCGAATGGTCTGGTGGGCCAGGACCGCAACTCGACTATTCCCGAGAACCTGGACGTGGATCGGCGCGAATTCCGCGCGTAAGGCCGTGGTCTCATCGAGCGTGTAGTGGCGGAGAGCCGCCTTGCCGATCAGTCGGCTGTCGTCGATGTCGTTGGTCCAGTCGACATCGGCTGTCACCCTGGCGAAGAAATCATCGAACGCCCGGTTGTTGAACGCTTCGTAGAGTTCGAGAATCTGGGCTTCGCGGGATGTCATGTTGCCTGATCAATCGGTTCAGGCTGCCACCGGCTCAGCCGTCGCTCATGTGAGCCCTTACAGGCCAGGATCAGCCCCACCTCAAGGAGGGTCTGATCCTGGCCTGCTGAGGGTTGAGCTCTGCCTGCGATCATGTTGCAGGCTTGTAGCCCGTCTCGACCTTCAGATAGGCGATCAGATCGATACGATCCTTCGGGTCCTTCAGACCGGCGAACGACATCTTGGTGCCGGGCATGAAACCGCGCGGATCTGCAAGCCACTTGTCCAGGTGTTCACCGTCCCAGACAAAGCCGGCCGCCTTGACGGCGGGGGAGTAGGCGAAGTCCGCAAGCGCACCGGCCTGTCTTCCGAACACGCCGTAGAGGTTCGGACCCGTCAGGGCAGGGCCGCCCTCTGCGATAGTGTGGCACGAGCGGCAAAGGGCGAACTTCCGCTGACCATTGGCCAGGTCGCCGCCATTGTAAGGGGCGGGAAGGGTGGCGAGCAGTGCGGCCTTTTCAGCGTCGCTCGGACCCGCTGTGGCAGTCGGAGCGGGCGCGGTTTTAGCCTCGGACCCGTTTTCGGTCTTTGAGCAAGCAACCAGGGACACGCTGAGTGCCGCGATAGCGGCGATTGGAAAAAGGCGCATGAAACTCTCCGAGCGACACTTGGACGCAAACTATGCGACGCCGCGCCACATTCAAATAAAGCCCCGGTTCTGGACCACATTTTCTCGTATACCGGCGTTATGCCGTCAAGCTTCCGTAACGGTTCCAGCAGCACCCCTGCGACAATGATCGGTAGGTTTATGATTCCACACACGAAAGGTGAAATCGCGAACCGTGGTTATGCACATATATATTTGACGGCCGTTAACCATGATCCTACCCAAAAGCGGCGGGGGGGCTGCCCCGCCTCGGGTTGGGAAAAAGTAAGATGGATTGGAACGAGGAACGTACTGCGGTTCTGAAGAAGCTCTGGCTTGAAGGCATGAGCGCAAGCCAGGTGGCCCGACAGCTGGGCGGCGTCAGCCGGAGCGCTGTCATCGGCAAGGTTCATCGCCTTGGCATCACCGCTCGAGAGATGCCGGTACGCCCCCGGGCATCGTCCGCGCGCGTGTCGAACCGGGTCCAGGTCCGTGCGCGTTCCACCACGCCGATCGCACCGGTCCGAAACCCGGTCATCCGGGTGGCTCCGACCATCGTCGACCTCGAGCCCACCTCGGGCATTCTTGGCCTCGAGACACACTCCTGTCGCTGGCCGATTGGCAATCCGGACCAGACGGATTTCGGCTTCTGCGGACGCGAGAAGCCGAAGCGCGGATCCTATTGCGATCTGCATGCCCAGGGGGCTTTCCGGCGCTTTCAGTCCGCCGGCGAGATCGAGGCCTGGACGCGTCGGGGAGTCCCGGAAAAACGGGTCCAACAGCGCCTCGGTTGAGGTCGACCCGTCCGCTCCAGAATTTTCACAGCCTGCTTTGAGTAGATCCCCATGAACATGGTCCTCATCGAGAACACCGCCGGCAGCAGCCAGGTGATCACCATCATCGAGGAATTCGCCGGCCATTCTGTATCGCGCGATCTCAATCCCGGGGACGCGGCGCGAATTCCGGTCAGCCAATTCAAGTCGATCACGGTCCGAGAGACCTATCCAGACGACTGGCTTAGCCGCGGACGGGCCCGTAACCGGGCCGCCGCCAACGCCTGAAGCCGTTTCATCCCCGGCCCTGACCTGGCCCCGCGAGCCTGCCTCGCGGGGCCTTTTTCGAATCCAGGTGGCTTCTGATCCGAACCAGTGCGATCGCGCTCAATTTTACGTCGCGAGGGCCCGACCTTGGTTGCGTGGAGCCGGGTCACATGACATGAAGTCGCCCACGCGATCCGGGGGGACGACATGGTGGTGCAGGACGTTGGTGAAGATCATGCCCTGCCGCTGCCGAGCTATCTCGGATACCTGCTTTATCAGACCGAACAGCACCGGCGCGCCCTGGCATCCGACTGCATTGCCCGGCATGGCCTGACCTTCTCCAAATGGATCGCCATGATTGCCCTGAGGCGGTTTGGCGAATGCTCCATGACCCGCCTGGCAAAACTCTCGGCCAGCGATCGTACCACCCTGACCCGATCGATTGATGGCTTGATCCGCGATGGTCTGGTTGAGCGCAAGACGTCACCTTCTGACCGTCGCATCGTCGTGATCAGTCTGACGCAGTCAGGCGAGGCCCTGCTCACCCGAATTCGCGCCGATATTCGCCCCCTCAACGCCGAAGTCTGCCGAGATCTGACCGCCGAAGAGCAGGCCGTGATGACTGGCTATTTGCGGAAGATGCTGGGCGGTTTGATCGAAGAGCCCGAGTGGAAGCAGGACGTTCTGGCATTCAATACGCCTCTTGAAGCCCTAACCGCCCAGGAGTTGTCGGCCTAGTCGTCGCCTCTCGGCTTGCCGCGAAGGCTTTTGATGCCGGCCCGTTTTCCTTTGGTCTCCAGTCGCTTGAGCTTGCTGGAATAGGTGGGTTTGGTCGGTCTTCGGGGCTTGGGTTTCTCCGTGGCCCGTCGGATCAGCTCGATAAGGCGCTCCCGCGCCTCCTGCCGGTTCATTTCCTGCGAGCGGCTGCCCTGTGCAAACAGGACGAGAACGCCGTCCTGGGTCATTCGGCTGCCGCCCAGGCTTTCAAGTCTCACCTTGACGTCTTCGGGTAGGGCTGGGGAGTTGCGGACGTCGAAGCGCAGTTCGATGGCCGTGGAGGTCTTGTTGACATGTTGTCCGCCCGGGCCGGACGCGCGAGCGGCCCGCTCGACAAGCTCATCGTCGTCGATCCGAAGCCAGCTGGTGATCTCGATCATCGGCGACCTCGTATGGCCTTCACGACCACCGTGTCGAGAGCCTGGAGGAACTTGCTGCGGTCCTGGGGACCGAAGGCCTTGGGGCCACTGGTGACTTCGCCCATTGAGCGCAGATGCTCGCCGATCGACCGCGAGGCCAAGGCTGAACCGATCATGTCCAGAGTGAAGATCCGGCCATTGGGAGCCAAGGCAGCCGCGCCAGCCTTAAGCACTCGATCGGCCAGCGGAATGTCATTTGTGACCGCGACGTCCCCCGGCTGAGCGCGTTCAGCAATCCAGTCGTCGGCAATGTCAGGGCCGGCATCGACCACGACCTGTTCGACTGCTGGGGTCACCGGAACCCGGATCCAGCTGTTGGAGACGACATAGGTCTTCAGGCCGTAACGTGCGGCGACCTTGTAGACCTCATCCTTCACCGGGCAGGCGTCGGCGTCAATGAAGATCACGGGCGGTCGAGGGGCGTTCACGGCGGGACTCTATGGCAGGGACGACCGCGCATAGCATGGACGGCCCCTGAAGATCAGGGGACGCATTGTAAGCCGACAATAATCGCGAGCCACGGCCACCGCCCTCTTGTGACCCGCCCTGAGAGGGCAAGGCCAATGAACGCACTAGGAAGGCTGCGGAGGCGGGCGGATGATGCGCATCGGCGATGGCCGGTCGGCCTCGGTCAGGGGGCGACAGGGTTGGCCGGACATCATGGTGCCCAGCACCTCACCCATGAGTTCGCCTGCGGGCGGATCATTGTTGGTCAGGACGACCACGGCGGCATCGCGCTCGGGATAGACCATGAAATAGGCGTTTGCGCCGGGGCGGCCACCACCTTGCCCGATGCGCCAGACTGGACCTCGCTGAGGAAAGACAGCCGCCTTTGTCACGGTGGAAACAAAGCTGCTGCCGGCAAGTGCGCGGGCCAGTTTGAGCAGGTCCTCAGCGGTGCTGACCCCATCTCCAGCGGCCGTTGCGGGGAGGGGCGGAAATCCCTTCATGGGTGCCGGTGTCGCGCGTGGAGGCTCGCCGGGACCGGCCATGCGGGTCAGAGGCTCTGCCGTGTCTCCGGTCGGCTCGAGTGCGGTGCGGGTCATGCCAAGGGGGCGGAGAACCTCGGCGTCAACCAGGCCGGAATAGCTGCGGCCGGAAACGGCTTCGATGATCGCGCCGAGGACGAAATAGCCACCGTTTGAGTATTGCGACTGGGTGCCTGGCACGAAGGCTAGCGGCCGGCTGAGGACCGTCGGCAAAAGATCGCGGTGGCTGCGCGCCCCCAGAACGGCCTCCACGAGATCGGGAGTCATCATGGTCGCCGAGAAAACACCGGCGCGATGCTGAAGCAGTTGATTGACGGTGATCACACCAAACTCCGCCGGAAGTTCCGGCAGATAGGTAGAAATCGGCGCGTCGAGCTGGATCCGCCCTTGGTCGACCAGTCGTGCGATGGCGACCTGGGTGAGCACCTTGCTGACGGAGGCGAGGTGATAACGCTGATTGGTCGTTGGCTCCCTGATGCCGTCCGTTGTGCCTGCCACGCGCGTGAAGCGGTTCTCGCCGTCGGCGGCCATGACGATTCCGGCAAAGGGCGTAGCTGATGCCTGCGCGGTGAAACAGGCCGGGAGCGCGGCAAAGGCCTCGCTGCCGGACGGGGGATCGGCGGCAAGTGCCGTCGAGGCGGAGTTGGCTAAGGCGATCAAGCCAAGGGCACCACCGCCAAAAGTTCTGCGCCCCATCGCCATGTTCGTTCCATTCCTTCTTGTTGTGATGCCGAGATACCCGGATAGCTACTCCTCATGAAAGATCAGAAGCTGAGTAGACTGGTGGTCACCGATCCGCGGATGGCGGCCGTGTTCACCAACCCCAATCAGCGGCGCATCCTGCTGTGGTTCACCGGCAGGGCGAGGTCAGCAGGCGAAGCTGCTGTAGCGCTAGGCATGGATCTTCGGCGGCTGCATTATCATCTCGGCCGGATGAAGACGCTGGGACTGATGCGCGAGGTTGGCCAGATACGGCGCGCGGGCAGGCCGATCAAACTATACCGGGCGGCCGGTGACAGCTTCTTTATCTCGCACGAGGTTGTGGTGAAGGGCTTCGGTGACGACCTCGCCACGGAACTGCGCAGTAGCCTTGGTGAACAGGTGAGCCGGAGCGGAGGCGGAATTCTGTTCAGGGCCACGGCGGCTGGGTCGGCCCGAGGACGCATTGTCCGCAGCCGGGGTGAGACGGGCAGCGCCTTTGAGGCGTGGCGTGTCCTGCGGCTGTCGGCCCTTGATCTAGGCACCTTGCAGCAGGAGCTGAACGCGGTTCTGAACAAGTATCAAAGGCGGAGTAACGCGGATGGCGAGATCTACCTTGTCCATGCCGCCGCCGCGCCGCGGCTGACCAGTCTGCAAGCCGTCGACAATTCGACTTGACCCCGAGGCGGCCGCCTGCATGGCCGGTGCGCCAGCCTTTCTCGACCCATGTAGACCCCAGCCGGTGAAGGGCAGTTCGTCCTGCGCTGGGCAAGGCCGCCCAATGCGACTTTCCACTATCGTTGGCGGTAAAGGGCAAGGTCGATCCCGTGACGATCGACCTTGTCATAGAAGGTCTTGCGCGGGATGCGCAGCACTTCGAGGGTCGCGCGGATATCGCCTGCCGTTGCGGTCAGGGTGTCCTCGATCACACGCGCCTCATAGGAGGCTACGCGCTCGGGCAGGGGCGGATGCTCCGCCATAGTGCTGGAGTCAGCCTCGTCAGCCAGTCCCAGTGCCACGCGCTGGGCATAATGCGCCAGTTCCCGGATATTTCCGGGCCAGCTGTGATTGTGCAGCCGCCAGCGCATCTGGTCGGTGACAACCGGCTGAGGACCGTCCAGTCGCTCACAGGCTCGGGCCAGAAAATGGGCAAACAGCAAGGGAATATCGTCGCGCCGCTCGCGGAGGGGCGGGATGCGCAGGCGCACGACATCGAGGCGATGGAAAAGGTCCGCCCGAAACAGCCCGCCTGATACGGCCTCGGAGAGGTCTGACTTGACGGATGCCACGACGCGCAGGTCCAGGGTCTGGACCTGGTTGGAGCCCAGCGGCGTGATCTCGCGTTCTTCCAGAACCCGCAGGAACTTGCCCTGAGCTTCGAGGGGCAGGGTCTCGATTTCGTCGAGAAAGAGCGTACCCCGGTCGGCCTGCTGGATGCGGCCGACCCGTTGCCGAACCGCCCCGTCAAAAGCGCCCAGTTCGTGACCGAAAAGCTCGCTATTGAGCGCGGCGGAGGGGAGGGCTGCGCAGTCGACAGCGACAAAAGCGCGATGGCACCGGCGTCCCCAGTTGTGCAGGGCGCGGGCGGCCAGTTCCTTGCCAACGCCGGTCTCGCCCTCGAGCAAGACGTCGACATCGGCATTGGCCAGCTGACGGAGGGTGGCGCGAAGGCGGTCCATGATCGGCGTCTGGCCGATCAGTGGCCAGTCGGTCTTGGCACTCTCGGCAGTGCTGCGAAGAAGACGATTGTCCAGAACCAGCCGACGCTTCTCCAGAGCGCGGCGGATGCTGGCTACCAGTCGTTCTGGACCATAGGGCTTGGCTACGAAGTCATAGACCCCTGCCTGCAGGGCCTCGACCGCTTCGGCGATGTCGCCATGGCCGGTCACAAGGATCACGGGAAGGTCGGGGTCTTCATCCTTGAGCTTCTGAAAAAGCTGCCGGCCATCCATGCGCGGCATCCGGATATCGCTGACGACCGCGCCCGGGAAGTCGCGCCCCAGAACTCGCAGCGCGGCCTCGGCCGAGCTGAAGGCCAGGACCTCGAAGCCGGCCAGTTGCAGCGCCTGGACATTGGCGGCGCGCAAGTCGTTGTCGTCGTCAATGAAGGCTACCTTGTTGACGGGGACATCAGGGATCATTTGGCTTTCCGAAGCGTGATGGCGAAGACCGCGCCGGGTGAATTCGCGGGCTCCAGGGTCAGCTCGCCGCCAAACTCGGCCACAATGTCGCGCGAGATCACAAGGCCAAGGCCCAGGCCTCGAAGCTTTGTGGTGGCGAACGGAATAAACAGGGTCGCCGCAGTGCCCTGACTGACCCCGGGGCCGTTATCGGACACCAGCAAACGGACCAGACCGCGCCGCAAGACGACCCTGAGCGTGATGCGCGGGGTTGCGGTACCTTCCAGGGCCTCAACGGCATTCTGCAGCAGATTGACCAGTACCTGTTCGAGTCGAAAGCGCTCGGCCAAAACGCGCTGGTCTTCCAGGTCGCCGAGACGATCAATCGTGACCCCGTGTTGGCGCAGGCGTGCCCCCATCAACAACAAGGCCCCATCAATGGCGTCGCCCAGGCGCATGGACTGAGGCGGTGCGTTGGTTTTGCGGGCAAAGGAGCGCAGCTCGTTGGTGATCACGCCGATGCGTTCGGTCAGGGACGAGATCTGGCCAAGGTTTTCGCGCGCGGGACCCGGCTGCTGGCGATCCAGGAAGACGGCGGCATTGTCGGCATAGGCGCGGATGGCGGCGACGGGCTGGTTGATTTCGTGGGCCACGCCTGCAGCGATCTGGCCCAGCGTCGCCAGCTTGTTGGACTGCACCAGCTCATCCTGCATCAGCTGGACGTGGGCCTGCGCACGGTGTCGCTCATCCATTTCGACGAGCAGCTGGTCATTGGCCCGACGAAGCTCGGCGGTGCGATCCTCCACCCGGCCTTCCAGTTCGATGCGGGCTGCCTCCTGCCGCGCAGTCCGGGCAGCCGATAGGCCCCTCCAGCGCAAGAGGGCCGCGCAGATCCCGGTCAGCACCACGGCCATGGTGAAGGCCAATACTCGCGCCGCCGTCATCGCCGTCTGCAGCGCAGGACCGGTCGGGGTCAAGGTGAACACCGTCCATCCCGAGGCTCCCACTGGTGTACTTGCCGCCATGAAGCGCGTGGATGACATCCTTGGCGCGCTCCCGTTCACCAGGGTGGGCTTGCCCCCTGCCACCAGGTTGTCGCTCAGGGGCAGCGAGGAGAAAGCTGCTTCGCCAAACTGGTGACTGGCGCGCAAGGCGTCCTTGGTCTTGGCGGAAAGGGGGGCAAGCATGGCAAACCGCCAGTCTGGCACGCTGGTCACCAGCACCACACCGTCCGGGTCTGCGACGAAAGCAGGCTCCGAGGCCGACCAGTCCTGCTCCAGGGCCTCAAACTCAACTTTCACCACGACCACGCCGGCGACCCCCACCGCGTCATTGACCCGGCGCGACATGAAAAGACCCGGCCGCCGACTGACCGTGCCCAGGGCAAAGAGCTCGGCAACGCCTGAGCGCATGGCGTCCTGGTAATAGGGTCGAAAGCCATAGTGAGAGCCGACGAAGCTGGTCGGTCTGCGCCAATTGCTGGCGGCAATGGTCATGCCCTTGTCGTCCAGCACATAGATCACTGCGGCCCCTGTGCCCTGGCTCAGGGTCTCCAGTTTGCGATTGAGGGCGTCGATGCGAGCGGGTTCCAAATTGCGCAGGGTCGAGGCGACGTCGGGGTCCTGGGCCAGCACGAAGGGCAGGGAGCGGTACTTCGCCAGCTCGCTGCGAAGGACCGCCGCGTGCAATACGGCCGAAGAATGGGCCTGCCGCGCCAGATCCTGACTGACACGCCGGCCGGCCAGTTGTCCGGACGACAGGGTTGCGATGATGGTCATGGCGGCCGCGGCTGCCAGGAAGAGCATCCAGCGTCGGACTACCGGATCTTTTAGCCGGCCCCTCAAGACTCCCGGAGACGCCTTGGTCCTGTTTTGTGCGGATTTTCGCACAAAACCATGAAGCTTGAGGCGGAAATGCGCTCGCTCCATAGGGCCCGTTTCCGGGGTTTTTGCCGAAAAATCTTTTGCGGACAATGGAATACGAAACTCGCGTGATTTGCTTGCGCCAAGGCTGGCGACAAATGATCGTCCTTTAAGGCTCCGGTACCAAGGGGCTTCAAGGGACGGAAGCGCGACCGCATTGGGTCGCAGGGCAAAGCAAACATGCGTATCGACTCGACCATGCCGGCTCCACGAAAGGGCCTCCATCGGCAGCTCTATGCCCAGGTGCTTGTCGCGATCGTCCTCGGTGCCGCGATCGGCCATTTCTGGCCTCAGATCGGCGAGAGTCTGAAGCCCCTTGGCGATGCCTTCATCAAGTTGGTGAAGATGGTCATTGCGCCGGTGATCTTCCTGACGGTGGTGACCGGCATCGCCGGAATGCGCGATCTGGACAAGGTCGGCCGGGTGGCCGCCAAGGCCTTCACCTATTTCTTCTTCTTCTCGACCCTCGCCCTGATCCTGGGGATGGTCGTCGCCAACCTGGTGCATCCTGGCGCCGGAATGAACATCGATCCAGCCAGCCTCGATGCCGGTAAGGTCGCCAGCTATGCGTCCAAGGCACACGATCAGTCGATCGTCGGCTTCCTGATGCACATCATCCCCGACACCGTGGTCAGCGCCTTCGCCGACGGCGAGATCCTGCAGGTGCTGTTCGTCTCGATCCTCTTTGGCCTGTCCCTGGCCATGGTTGGTGAGCCGGCCAAGCCGGTGGTCGATTTCCTGGAAAGCGTTGCCCAGGCCTTTTTCAAGCTCGTCCACATCGTCATGCAGGCCGCGCCGATCGGGGCCTTCGGTGCCTTCGCTTTCACCATCGGCAAGTTTGGTCTTGGCTCCATCGCCAATCTGGCCGGCCTGGTGGCGACCTTCTACCTGACCTCGTTCCTGTTTGTTGTCGTGGTGCTGGGCCTGGTGGCCTCGGCCAACGGCTTCTCGATTTTCCGCCTCATCCGCTACCTTCGCGCTGAGATCCTCCTGGTGCTGGGAACCAGTTCGTCAGAGGCCGCCCTGCCCAGTCTGATCGAGAAACTGGAAAAGGCCGGCTGTGCCAAGTCCGTGGTCGGGCTTGTGGTGCCCACCGGCTATTCGTTCAATCTGGACGGCACCAATATCTATATGACCCTGGCGGCGCTGTTCATTGCGCAGGCCTGCAATGTGCCCCTGACGATTGGCGACCAACTGTTGCTGCTGGGTGTGGCCATGATCAGCTCCAAGGGCGCGGCCGGCGTCACCGGTGCCGGGTTCATTACACTCGCGGCCACGCTGTCGGTGGTGCCCTCGGTGCCCGTGGCCGGAATGGCCCTGATCCTGGGCGTTGACCGGTTCATGTCCGAGTGCCGGGCCCTGACCAATTTCATCGGCAATGCCGTCGCTACCGTTGTGGTCTCGCGCTGGGAAAAGGCCCTCGACACCGAACAATTGAAGATCGCCCTGAGCGGGTCCGGCGATGTGTTGCCTTCCGCGCAAGCGGGTCCTGACGCGGCGCCAGCACCTTAGATTTCAACAATAAAAACAAGAATGTAGGGGAGTTTCTATGCAAACCAAGTTTCGTAACAGCTTGATCCAGGGCGTCGCATTCGCTGCCCTGCTGTCGACCGCCGCCTACGCTCAGCCGGCCACATCCGGCGAAGACGCCGTCAAGGTCGAGGAGATCGTCGTCGTTGGCAGCCAGATCAAGGGTGCCAAGACGACCGCCTCGCTGCCGGTCACGGTGATGGACAATAGTCAGATCATCGCCACGGGCGCGGTGTCGGGCGATGACCTGTTCCGGTCCATTCCGATCATGGGCGATGTGTTCATCAACCCCAGCAACGCGGCCCAGACGAGCAATTCGACGCGGGGCGATGTCAATTCGATCAATCTGCGCAGCCTGGGCGTCGGCAACACTCTGGTGCTGCTCAACGGCCGTCGCCTGGTGTCACATCCGACCAGCCAGTCGTCGGGCACTGTCCCGCTCCTGGGCTACAATGCCAACGCCATCCCTACCGCCAATCTAGAACGCCTTGAGATCCTGCGCGATGGCGCTGCGGCCATCTATGGTGCCGACGCGGTCGCCGGTGTGGTCAACACCGTGCTGCAAAGTGACTTCGACGGCCTGACGGTCGACGCGCAGTATGGCTGGGCCGAAGGAACCCACCGCAAGGAGTACAGCAGCAACATCTACGGCGGAAAGAACTTCGCCGATGGCCGCGGCAACATCTCGATCAACGCCAATTTCACCGAGCGCACGGCTCAACGGCCCAGCGACCGGCCCTATACCGCCAACCAGGATCTGCGGCCGCTGTTTGCCGGCTTTACGGCTTTTGCGGGCAGCGCAGCGCCCGATAACCGGGGCAACCAGAACTCGTTTGCCAATTTCACCGTGGTCGGCGCTGGCGGCATAGTCAGGCAGGGCACGACGGCGCTCACGACGGCGGCCGGCGCAGGTCACATCCAGCCGAACAACATTGTTGGCTGTGGGGCCCAACTGAGCAACGGCCTTTGCCTGGGGTCAGGCAATCTGGCCACCGCAAGCACGGCCAACTTCCTGCGCTATAACGCGCCGCAGAACGACGCCATCACTGTCGCACCGAAGATCAGCCGCCAGAACGTCTTCTTCAACGGCCATTTCGACATCAGCGAGACCCTGACCGCCTATGGCGAGCTTGGTTACTACCATGCGCAGTCCGAAGCTCTCACGACCCAGGGCACGAGCCTGGTGGCGATCGGTGTGCCGGCCAGTAACTACTTCAACCCCTTTGGCATTGCTGTGTTCGCCAATGGACAGGTCAATCCGAACCGGCTCGCCAATCTGTCGACCAATGTGCCCGCAACAGGCCGGGCGGTGACCTTCACCAACTATCGCTTCAATGATCTGGGTCCCAACAAGGTTGAGGTCGAGAACTATCAGACCCGCTTCCTGGCTGGCCTGAAGGGGGAGAAGTCCGGGTTCAATTGGGATTCTGCGATCCTCTATTCCAAGGCCGATGCCAAGGACGAGTCCGATGGGATCGATAGCAAGCAGCTCGCCGCCCAACTGGCGCTCTCGACGCCCGATGCCTACAATCCCTTCAACGGCGGTTGCCTTGACGGGGAGGGCGGGCGCGACTGTACGCCCAGCTCCAAGGCCGCTTTGGATGCCATTCGCTTCCGTCTGAAGCGTCATTCGACCACGACCCTGACCCTGGCCGATTTCAAGGTTTCCAAGCCTGACTTGCTGACCATTTGGGCCGGTGATGTCGGTGTCGCCGCAGGTGTGGAGTTCCGTCACGAAACCCAGCAGGATCGCCGAGATCCGCAGGTGGATGGTCGGACGCCCTTTACCGATCCGGTCACAGGTCTGACCAGCAACAGCAATGTCACGGGCGTCAACGACACACCCAGCACCAAGGGCTCGCGCGATGTCGGCTCGGCCTTCATCGAGTTCGCCCTGCCGCTGGTCTCGCCCGAGATGAACATCCCGCTTGTGCGTCGCATCGACGTGCAACTGGCTGGGCGCATGGAAGAGTACAGCGACTTTGGTTCCGTCGCCAAACCGAAGGTTGCCTTCGCCTGGGATGTCGTCGACGGCCTGAGGGTGCGGGGCTCCTGGCAGCAGGGTTTCAGAGCGCCAAATCTTGAGACCACCAACCCCTTCAGCTATGCGCGGACCAATACCGTCACCGACTACTATCGTTGCGAAGCCGACCTGAAGGCAGGCCGGATCGCCACCTTCGGTGCCTGCTCGCGCGGCGTCGGCATTCGCTTTACGACGGCGGGCAATCCCAAGCTCAAGGCCGAGGAAAGCGAGAGCTATTCGGTGGGGCTCGTGTTGCAGCCGACCTTTATTCCTGAACGCTTTGGACGCTTCACCTTCACGGCGGATCGGTGGCAGATCGAGCAGGAGGGCATTGTCGGAACCCTGGGTTCGCGCAACATCGCCGTGCAGGACTACCTGGCCCGCCTGAGTGGAGCCAGCAACGAGAATGTCATCCGCGCGGCGCCGACGGTTGATGATGTCGCCTTCTTTGCGGGTACGGGCCTGGCCCCGGTCGGCCAGATCCTCGAGATCCGCGACCAGTTCAAGAACCTTCAGCCCCAGACGGTCAGTGGTGTTGATCTTGGCCTGGACTGGAACCTGCGCACCAAGTCTTACGGTCGCTTCTCGGTCAATATCGACGCCAGCTATATGGACAAGTTCAGCCAGGAACTGGCCCCGCCGATCCAGGCTCTTTTTGACGCGCGCGCGGCTGGAAAGATCAACCCGGCCACGCCGCTGTCCGATCCGAGCGACCTGCTGCGCAAGAACGGCAAGCCGGAATGGAAGGGGTCGAGCACGATGACCTGGCGCGACGGTCCCTATCAGATCGGCGCTTCGGTCCTCTACACCAGCTCGATGCAGGACACCGATCTGCTGGCGGTTGACGGCACGCCCTGGAGGGTCAAGTCCCTGACGACGGCCAACCTCTATGCCCAGTATCGCTTCCAGTCCGAAGGGCTGCTTTCGGAGACCCGTCTGCGCTTGGGTGCCCGCAACATCTTCGACAAGGATCCTCCCCTGTCGTCTAGCGGCTATATTGGATCGATCTACAACCCCTATGCTCGCTACTGGTATCTCAACGTCAGCAAGTCGTTTTAAGGCTTGAGGTGCGACCGGTCGTCTGCCTTCCAGGCTGAGCGACCGGTCGCACTGTCCTTCAAGTGTGAGTTCGATCCGATGACGCCGATGTTCCGGACTGTACGCCGAGCCACTCTGGCCCTTGCCCTCACGCTTGTGGCCAACGGTGTACGGGCCCAGGAAGCCAGGACCTGTCCTGAAGGTCTGCCCGCCGAGACGCGTTGTCTGTCCGGCCAGGACGCCAATGGTGCCTGGTACTGGATTGCCATTCCCAAGTCCTGGAACGGCTCACTGGTTCTGCACACCCATGGTGGTCCGCGCCTGAAGGCACCAACGCCCGACGACGCCATTGAGGACCTGCAGCGCTTTTCGGTCACTGTGGCCGAGGGGTTTGCCTGGGCCGGCTCCAATTATCGCCGCTCCGGCTTCGGCACACGCAGCGCCGCCGAAGACAGTGACAATCTGCGCAAGATCTTCTGGGAAAAGTTTGGCCGCCCAAAGCGCACCCTCCTGCATGGCCAGTCCTGGGGTGCCAATGTCGCGGCCCGCGCGGCTGAGCTGTATGGCCAGGGTGCGGATGGTCGGCCGGTCTATGACGGCGTCATTCTGACCAATGGCGTGCTGGGCGGCGGCACACGATCCTACGATTTTCGCGCCGATCTTCGGGCGGTCTATCAATACTACTGCGGCAACCATCCGGCGGCAGGAGAGCCTGCCTATCCGCTTTTCCAGGGCTTGCCAGTGGGTTCAACCTTGAAGAACAAGGATCTGGATGAGCGCCTCAATGCCTGTACGGGCCTTGACAAACCCATCGGTGAGCGGACGCCACAGCAGGCAACGGCCTTGAGGAACATTCTGGCCGTCACCCGCATTCCCGAGCGGACGCTGGGCAGCCACCTTACCTTTGCCACCTTCACCTTTGCCGACATCGTCAATCTGCGCCTTGGCGGAAAGAGCCCGTTCTCAAATATCGGGGTCAAGTACAGCGGCTCGGACGATGACGCTGCGCTCAATCGCGATGTCCAGCGTTTCGGCGCTGACCCCGAGGGCTTCCGGAATCTTGCCGAGGACAGTGACATGACCGGCAAGCTGACCGTGCCGACCCTGACCTTGCACGCCATCCATGATCCGACCGCATTCGTCGAACTGGAACATGCCTTTCGCGACACCGTCGCAGCAGCCGGGGCCTCTGACCGGCTCGTCCAGGCCTTCACCTCTGAACACGAGCATAGCAAACTGGCCACGCCGGAGTATGCGGCCCTGCTGCGCGCCATGACGGCCTGGATAGAGCAGGGGGCAAAGCCATCGCCTGCCGCGTTGGCGTCCCTTTGCGCCTCGGCTGTGGCAACCTATGGCGAGGCCTGCCATTTCGATGTCGACTACTATCCGCCTTCGCTGTCGAGCCGAAGCTACGGGCGTCACAAGCCGAGCCTTGATCGCCGTTGAGTTTGAGGTCCGGTCAGGCGAGTGAGATGGGGCGCTGGATTAGCACGGGGCCTCCCAGCCAGGAGTTTAGCCAGCGGCCAGAGTGGGACAGAGAGGGCTTCGCCGGGGACTTTGCCAGCCGGTGAAGGGTCTGGCGAATGGGAGGTCTGGCAGAGCATGGCGTGCGCGCATGAAACCTCAGGCCCTCAGCGGGCCTGACAATCCGGTTGGCCTTTCCAAAGCTTAAGGGGTGGTCTCGACGGCGCGGGCTGTCTTATGTTGCCGCCATGACGTCCAAAGCCATGACCGCCAAGCCGCGCCTGAAGATGGCAGACATCGCCCGCATGGCTGGCGTTTCGACCTCGACCGTTTCGCGTGCTCTGGCTGGTAACACCCTGATTCCCCAGCCCCTTCGGGAGCGGATCGTCGCTCTGGCCCTTGCGGAGGGTTACGTCGTCAATCAGCAGGCCCGGGGTCTTCGGCTGCAGCGTACCCAGACGATCAATGTGGTCATTCCCCTCGGGCATGATGCCGATCAGATGATCTCTGATCCATTCTTTCTGGAGATGGTCGGACGCCTCGCCGATGAAATTACCCTGCGCGGTTACGAAGTGCTGCTGACCAAGGTCCTGGCACCGACCCAGGGCTGGCTTGACCGGATCATTCAGCTCAATCGATCTGACGGTCTGCTGATCATTGGGCAGAGCAATCAGCACCAGGCCTTGAACGCCGTGGCCGATGCCTATGGCCCCTTGGTGGTCTGGGGCGGTGACTTGCCCGACCGGCGCTATTGCACGGTCGGCGTCGACAATGTCGCAGGCGCGCGTCTGGCGGTGGAGCATTTGATCGGGCTGGGCCGTCGGCGCATCGCTTTCCTGGGTCTTCCCGAGGCTCCTGAAGTTGGCTTGCGGCGCCAGGGCTATCTTGGGGCTTTAGAGGCGGGCGGGATTGCAGTGGATCCGGCGCTGACGGTGCCGGCCCATTTCAGCGGCGAGCCTGAACTGGAAGGTATCCAGTACCTTCTATCGGCGGGCGTGTCGCTCGATGCCGTTTTCGCAGCCTCTGATGTGATTGCACTGGGTGCCATTCGCGCCCTGGCCGAGGCCGGCCTGAGGGTCCCGGAGGACGTCTCGGTCGTAGGATTCGATGACGTGACCGTTGCGCGTTACAGCTGGCCGCCCCTGACAACCATCCGTCAGGACCTCGGGCGTGGGGCACGGGAAATGGTCAATCTTCTGTTTGCCCGGATCAATGGCCAGGCCACAGACTCGGTATTCATGGCTCCGGAATTGGTCGTCCGCCAGACTTGAAGGCCTTGGCGCTCTCGATGAATTTTTCCCTTCTGGCGTAAGGAAAACGCCGGGCAGCCCCAAAACCGCCGAAGAATTGCGCTTGCAATCGATTGCAGAGTCGTCATTCTCCTGTCTCAGACATCCGGGAACGATCCCAGGATGCGGCAGTTGGCGCCAATGAGCGCGTGCGGGAGGAAACACGATGGGGACCAAATCAATCCTGATGGCCAGCGCAGCTCTGGTGCTGCTGGCGGCCGGATCGGCTCAGGCCCAAACGGCCGAAGCGAGTAGGGACGACGTCCTGGCCCTTGACGGCGTGATCGTTACCGCGTCGCGGGCCGGGGTGACCAAGATGACGTCGTCGGTTTCGGTCAGTTCGCTGTCGTCCGAACAGATCGCGGCCCAGGCCCCGCGCTCGACCGCTGAAATCTTCCGCGGCCTGCCCGGCATCCGCTCGGAATCGACCGGCGGCGAAGGCAATGCCAACATCGCCGTGCGCGGCCTGCCGGTCGCCTCGGGCGGTGCCAAGTTCCTGCAGCTGCAGGAAGACGGCCTGCCGGTCATGGAATTTGGCGACATCGCCTTCGGAAATGCCGACATTTTCCTCCGCGCCGACGCCAATGTCAGCCGCATCGAGTCGGTTCGTGGCGGCTCGTCCTCGACCTTCGCCTCCAATTCACCGGGCGGCGTGATCAACTTCATCAGCAAGACCGGCGAAACCGAAGGTGGTGCTGTCGCCCTGACCAAGGGGCTGGGCTATGACCACACCCGCCTCGACTTCGACTACGGCGCGCCGATCAGCGACACCCTGCGTTTCCACCTCGGGGGCTTCTACCGCGAGGGCGAAGGTCCGCGTCAGTCGGGCTATACCTCCGAGAAGGGCGGCCAGATCAAGGCCAACCTGACCAAGGACTTCGAGAACGGCTATATCCGCCTGAACGCCAAGTATCTGAATGACCGCGCGGTCGGCTATCTGCCGATGCCGGTCCGGGCGTCGGGCACCAATGGCGATGCCAGCATCGGGTCCTTCGCCGGCTTTGACATCGGCCATGACGACATCCAGTCGATCTACCTGTCGAGCAACCCCGGCCTGGACGGTGATGGCAACCGCCGGATCAGCAAGGTCTCGGACGGCATGCACCCCGACAGCCTGCAGTTCGGCCTGGAAGCAAGGTTCGACGTCGGTGGCGGCTGGTCGCTGGAGAACCGCTTCAAGGTCGCCAGGACCTCGGGACGTTTCGTCTCGCCGTTCCCGGCCGAAGTGGCCACGGCTTCGAGCCTGACGACCTCGATCGGTGGCACCGGCGCGACCCTGCGCTACGCCAACGGTCCCAAGGCCGGTCAGTCGATCACCACACCATCCAGCCTGAACGGCAACGGTCTGGCGATGCGGGTTCACATGTTCGACGTCGAGATCAATGATTTCGGCAATGCGATGAACGACCTGAAGCTTTCGCGCAGCTTCGAGTTCGCCGACCTGTCGCCGGTCGACGTGACGGTCGGCTACTACAAGTCGAGCCAGACCATCGCCATGGACTGGCTGTGGAACACCTTCCTGATGGAAGTGAAGGGCGACAATGCCGCCCTGCTGAACGTCTATAACAGCGCTGGATCGCTGCTGACCCAAGGCGGCCTCGTCGCGTACGGCGTGCCGTTCTGGGGTAACTGCTGCACCCGCCGCTACGACGTCACCTATGACATCGACGCCCCGTATCTGAGCCTGGGCACCAAGGTCGGGGCCCTGACTCTCGATGCCAGCCTGCGCCATGACAGCGGCAAGGCCCGTGGTCGATATGCCGGCGCCAAGCAGGCGACCAACCTCGACGTCAATGGCGACGGCGTGATCCAGCGGACTGAGGCCAGCGTGTCGGTCATCGTCAATGCCAACGCCTCACCGGTGGACTATGAGTGGAACTACACCTCTTGGTCGGTTGGTGCGAACTACCAGTTCAACCCCGACCTCGCCGCCTTTGCCCGCGCGAGCCGCGGTGGACGCGCCAATGCCGACCGCCTTCTGTTCGGCAAGGTGGCAGCAGATGGTTCGGTGGCCAAGGCCGACGCCGTGGACATGGTCGACCAGATGGAAGTCGGCGTGAAGTATCGCCGCGACGGCTTCGGTCTGTTCGCCACGGCCTTCTGGGCCAAGACCGAAGAGCAGAACTTCGAAGCCACCAGCCAGAAGTTCTTTGATCGGACCTACCTGGCCAAGGGTATCGAACTGGAAGCCAGCTACCGTAACGGTGGCTTCTCGGTGACTGGCGGTGCCACCTATACCGACGCCTCGATCGACAAGGATGCACTCAGCCCCGCCGTCGTCGGTAACACGCCGCGCCGTCAGGCCAAGTGGATCTACCAGGTTGCCCCGACCTATGTCTGGGACAAGGTCACGGTCGGTGCCAGTGTGATCGGGACCGCCAGGGCCTATGCCCAGGACGACAACCAGCTGGTCTTCCCGGCCTTCGCCCAGGTCAATGCCTTCGCCGAATACAAGGTGTCGGAAGGCCTCAGCCTGTCGCTCAATGCCAACAACCTCTTCGACGAAGTTGGCCTGACCGAGGCTGAAGAGGGCGCGATCACCGCCGGAACGATCAATGCGATCCGTGCACGGTCGATCAATGGCCGGACCGTAACCGCGACCCTTCGCTACAGCTTCTAAGACCAACCCTGCGGGCTACGCCGGACGCCTTAAAGCGTCCGGCGGCTTTTTCTGTGAGTGGGTTCATGACTTCTCAGACAGCGACAGTTTCGTCCGGTCCGGCCGTGCACGACCTGGCCGTCGCCCGCCGTTTTGGGACCTATTGGCCGACGGTTGAGGCCAAGCTGGCCAGCGTCTACGGCGAGGATCAGCGTTGGCCAGACTTTATTGCCAGATTGAGAGAGTCCGTTCTGGATGCGGCCAAGGCTCGGCCATTGGCCCTGCAAGCGCTGGATGCAGAACGTGAGGCCAGCCCTGACTGGCTGTCGGCCCCAGGCCAAACCACCTATAGCTTCTATGTCGATCGTTTCGCCGGAGATCTGAACGGCGTCCGTCGCAAGCTGGACTACCTGACCGAACTTGGTGTGCGCTGGCTGCACCCACTGCCGCTTCTGGAGCCTCGCGAAGGCGACAGTGACGGGGGCTTTGCGGTCAAGGACTATCGCCAGGTCGATCCGAAGCTGGGGTGCCTGCAGGATCTCGCGGCTCTGGCCGGCGACCTGCGCGGCAAGGGCATGGGCCTGATCCTGGATGTGGTCTGCAATCATACGGCGCGCGAGCACGCCTGGGCAGTCGCCGCCCGTGCCGGCGACCCTACCTATCGCGACTACTTCATTGTGGTCTCAGCCGAAGAGGCGGCCTGTCGCGACCTTGAGCTGATTGATGTTTTTCCGGACACGGCCCCAGGCAGCTTCACGCCCTGTCCTGAAATGGGCGGGCACGTCTGGACCACCTTCTATCCGTTCCAGTGGGACCTCAACTACGCCAACCCGGCTGTGTTTGCAGAGATGCTGGATGTGCTGGTGTTCCTGGCCGCCCAAGGGGTGCAGGGTTTCCGGCTGGATAGCGCGCCGTTCCTCTGGAAACAGGCCGGCACCACCTGCCGAAACCTGCCTCAAACCTATGCCCTGGTCGAAGCCTGGCGAGCCGCCCTGTCGATCGTGGCCCCCGGCGTGGTTCTGGTCGCCGAGGCCATCGAAAGCCTGGAGGATGTCCTGCCCTTCTTTGGGGATGACGCCGGCGGGTGCGACCTGGCCTACAATAATGGCGTGATGACCGCCCTCTGGGCGGCGCTCGCCGATCAGGACGCGGCAATCTTTCGCCGCTGCCTCGCGGCGTCGAGCGGTAAGCCCGGCAGGGCCGCCTGGCTCAACTATGTCCGCTGCCATGACGATGTAATCTGGAATGCCCTGGCGACCTATGCGCCGCGCGAAGATCTGGCGCGCTGGTCGCGGTTCTATGCCGGTCAGACAGAGAGTTTTTCTCTCGGCAAGGCCTTCCAGACGGCGGCGGGCGGCGAGCCTTCAACCAATGGCATGGCTGCATCCTTGGCGGGGATAGGGCCGGGCGAGGGCGGGGCGTCCGCCGGGGCGGCGCGCCTGGCCTTGCTCTATGGGATCATCTACGGCCTGGATGGCTGGCCCCTGATCTATATGGGTGACGAGATCGGTCTGGCCGATGATCATCTGTATGCCGAGGATCCTCTTCGATCGGGCGACGGGCGCTGGCTTCACCGGCCGACGATGGACTGGTCGCTTGCGGCCCGTCGCAGCGATCCTTCCAGCCTTGAGGGTGTACTTTTCTCGCGGATGCGTGGCTTAACTGAGCGGGCGCGGATGCTGGACCAGCATGGCGTGGCAGGCACGGCCCAGCCCCTCGATCTCGGTGTCGCGTCTGTCCTGGCCTTTGAACGGGCTGAGGGCACACGGGGCTTCCTGTGCCTGGCCAACCTGGCGGGGGTGCCGGTGACCGTGGACCTTCCCGCAGCCTTTGCCAGCGGAGCTACGGACCTCCTCGGCCAAGGTCGGACAAGCGATGAGAGCCTGTCATTGCCGGCCTATGGTCTTGTCTGGCTGGTGACACCGTGAGCGCCCGGGTCGCCGGCATCGAACTGGGCGGCACCAAGGTCTTGGTCGGGTTCGGATCGGGGCCAGAGGACCTGTCCGAGCCGGTCCGGATACCGACGACAACGCCGGACGAAACCCTGGCGACCGTCCATGCGGTCCTGGAGACCCGACGTGGTCAGTTCGATTCCATCGGCGTTGCCAGCTTTGGTCCGGTGCGCCTGGATCGCGCCGCCAGGGACTGGGGCACGGTCCTCAAGACGCCCAAGCCGGGATGGACCGGCGCTTCGATTGCTGCGCCCCTGGCCGAAGCCTTTGGCCGTCCGGTCTTGTTCGATACCGACGTCGCCGGTGCTGCCCTGGCAGAGGGCCGCTGGGGCGCGGCCAAGGGCCTGGCCGATTATGCCTATGTCACCATCGGTACAGGCGTCGGGGTTGGCGTCGTCGTCAACGGTCGTCCCGCGCACGGCCTGATGCATCCCGAAGCCGGCCACCTGCTGGTACGCCGCGATCCGCTCCGGGATCCGTTCGCCGGCAGCTGTCCGTTTCATGGCGACTGCCTTGAGGGTTTGATCAGCGGGCCGGCCCTGGCCGCCCGGACGGGACGACCCGGCGAATGCCTGTCGCCAGACGACCCGGTCTGGGACCTGGTGACTGACTATCTGGCCCAGTTGGCCTTGAGTCTGACCCTGACGACATCGCCGAGACGCATCATCGTCGGCGGCGGTGTCGCCAATGTAGCCTTGCTGCAACGCGCCCGGCTGGCCCTCGCCCAAAGACTGGGTGGCTATATCGAAGCCCTGACTGAACCCGAAGCCTTGGCGCCCTATCTGGTTGCCCCGGCTTTGGGCGACCGGGCCGGACTGCTGGGAGCGATAGCGCTGGGACTGGAGGTGGGGACATGATCGTCCTGCCCAAGTCCGACCAACTGCCAAGGCCGCTCTATCGGTCGCTGCATCAAGCTGTTGCCCTGTCCATTCGTGACGGACGGCTGCGCCCGGGTGACCGGCTGCCCACCGAGCGCGATCTGGCGCACCGGTGCGGGGTCTCGCGCATAACGGTGCGGGCCGCGCTTGACGGTTTGGGCAGAGACAAGCTGGTGGCGCGCCGCACGCGCACCGGTACCATCGTCACAGAAGCAGCGGCGCGGGGGGAAAGCGATGTCTGAGTCGGAACGGGCACCGGGCGGCGGCAATATCGGCCTGATCAAGGGCCTGACCTTCATGATGTTCATGATGTTCGCCATGACCACCGACTCGGTGGGGGTGATCATCCCGCAGATCATCAAGAGTTTCGATCTCGGCATGACCGCCGCCGGATCCTTTCACTACGCTACCATGAGCGGGATCGCTCTGGGCGGGGTAGGGCTTGGGTTCCTAGCCGACCGCATGGGCCGCAAGTTCACCATCATCCTGGGCCTGTCGGTGTTTGCCGTTACGGCCCTGGCCTTTGCGTTCACCAGCCAGTTTGTCGGCTTTCTGGTCCTGCTCTTCTTGTCCGGCGCTGCTATCGGGGTATTCAAAACCGGGGCACTGGCCCTGATCGGCGATATCTCCACCTCGACCCGCAATCACACTGCCACCATGAACACTGTCGAGGGCTTCTTTGGCGTCGGCGCGATCATCGGCCCCGCAATCGTGGCCTATCTTCTGGCCTCCGGGGCCTCGTGGAAGTGGCTCTATGTGATTGCCGGGGTGATGTGCCTCGGCCTGATTGGATCGGCCCTGGCCATCCGCTATCCGGGTGCCAAGGTCGAAGCGGCGGCCCGCGTCGATTTCAAGAGCGTGCTGCGTGCAGCGCGGGACCCGTATGCCCTGGCCTTCAGTCTGGGTGCGATGCTCTATGTCGGCGTCGAGACGGCCATCTATGTCTGGATGCCGACCCTGCTGGCCGGTTACGAGGGCCCAGGTGCCTTCATGGCCCTCTATGCGCTCTCGATCTTCTTCGTGCTGCGGGCCGCCGGCCGGTTCCTGGGGGCCTGGATGCTGGCCCGACTGCGCTGGACCCTGGTGCTGGCCATCTGCGCCGCTGCGATCCTGGCCTGTTTTGTCGGAGCTCTGGTCGGCGGCCGTCAGGCGGCCGTCTTCCTGCTGCCGGCCTCGGGCCTGTTCATGTCGATCGTCTATCCGACCCTCAACTCCAAAGGCATCAGTGTCTTCCCCAAGGCCGAACATGGGGCCGTCGCCGGTGTCATCCTGTTCTTCACCTGCCTCAGTGCTGTGATCTCACCCCTGGCCATGGGGGCGGTCAGTGATGCCATGGGCGGACCGGTCTATGGCTTTGTTCTGGCCACAGGGCTTGCCCTGGTCCTGGCTTGCGCCGCCATCGCCAATTTGCTGCTCGATCCGGCCAAGGCGCGATTGGCGGCTTGCGATGAGAGTGAATATGCCAGTTGATTACTGTGCGTGGTCGGTCAGCACACCGAGCCTGAGCAGCTGAGCAGCTGAGCAGCTGAGCAGCTGAGCAGCTGAGCCAGGACAGCCACAATCCCGACCTGTCTGGTTGACTTCGCGGCTCCGAAGTATCGCAAGTTGAAGCACGCATTTCAGCACCAGAAGGCGCTTGACGGCTAGGGATCAGAAATGACCGCCCGTTTTACGGCGGCCAGGCCATCAGTCTGTCGCGGGTCGCCGGGAAGGGGGCTGCAAGGTGATTGATGGGCAACCGGACAGGCCCCTCAGGCCAAGCTTGAGTCTACCTGCAGAGCCCGTTGGATCACCAGTACGATATCGAAGTCTGGCCAGTAGCGATCCATAATGTAGGCACCGTCGTCGCCACGTTGCAGATATCCCTGATGCTGCAGGTGCTTGAGTTTTCGCCGGACCGTCTCGCGCGGAACACCCGACATTTCAGACAATGCGGTTGCTGTCAGGCTTGCCTTGAAGAGTTCGGGACGGAACGAAGCTCCAGGGCCATAGAGCTTTGAGCATTCTGCAAGCCCCGCCAGCGTAAAGGCTGACAGAATTTGATAAGACTCTATGTCGATTTCAAATTCAGTGCGCAGTTGTGCAAAATAGGCAAAGACCTTCGAGGCAATATTGAGCCGGGATGCGTTCAGCCCGCCGGTTAGAGGTTTTAGCTCTTGTATAGCCGAGACAGGAGCAACCGAGGCCATGCGCTTAGGGATCCGTATGTTTCCCCTTGGTTGCCAAATTATTTCAAGCGCGGCTATGGCGTATCATTGTTAGGCCGACCCAAATTGGGTTTCAGGGCTGGGCTGCTTCAGGTGGCGGCAGTTCTGAAGGCGGCGGTGTCACGGTCGCGCCGCATGTCCCGCCATGGGCCTGTACACGGGCGCACAGCTTGGCTTGGGTGTCTTCATTGAGTGCGCGGGTAACTTCCGCCGCCGCTACAATCTGACTTTTCACAAAGCCCGGTGCGGCGGCTTCGGCACCGACCAGGAACATGCCAAGGCAGATGAGAAGGACCTGAACGCCGAGCATATTAGTTGGCGACCGGACAGTTGGTGGGGAAGGGCGCTGCGGGATCTCCCGCTGCCAGGCAGCGGGCTTCTCGCACCGTCGCCGTGACCTTGTCGGCATAGGACTTCACTGCCGGGCCAACCGTATAGCCGGCTGCGGCGATGCCTACACCCAGGACGGCCAGCAAGATGGTGGCCTCAACGGACGCAAGGCCCCTGACATCTGTCAGGAGCCCGCGAACCGTAAGTCCAAACTTCTTCACACAGCTCATAGTCTAGCTCCCGTGAGCTGTGGTGCCATTTAGGCCGCTGCAGGTTCCTCATCAGGCGTTGCCGCCGGAGCAGGGGTCGCCTTTGCCTTCGTCTTGGACTTCTTCTTAGTAACGTTAGAAGCCTTCTTGGACTTGGCCTTCTTCTTGGCGGTCGAGGAAGCCTTCTTGGACTTGGCCTTCTTCTTGGAAGTGGCCGAAGCCTTCTTCTTCTTGGACTTCTTCTTGGAAGTCGCCGAAGCCTTGCCCTTCTTCGTCTTCTTCTTGGAAGTCGCAGAAGCCTTCTTTTTCTTCGACTTCTTCTTGGTAGGCTTGGCCTTATTCTTGTTGAGGACCTTGCCCTTCACCTTGGCGGCGGTGGTCGTGGTGGTCTGGGCTTCAGCAACGCTGACACCAGCCGGCACGAAGATCGAAGCGGCAAAAAGTGCGGTGATCGCAATTATGAGCGCGCGAATTGGTTTTAGCATCAAAGCCCCCGCTTTCATCACCCCAAGGGTAATATTCTATTCATCATACGAGGCGCGCGTGGCGATCTCTATAAGCAGAGTGCTCAGATTGAGCGCGCCTTACACGTCATAGAGAACGCGCAGCAAAGCCAGGAATGACGGACCCACCAAGACAACCAAGATGGCCGGCATAAAAAACAGGACCAAAACAATGATCATGTAAACCGGAACGACTTCGATGCGCTGGCGCAGATCAAAATCACGCCGCTCAAAGCTGTTCTTGAGGAAAATGCCGACGCGTTCGCGGATATCATCGCCATTACGTTCTGTATCTGCCACCAGGGCGACAAGCTCCTGACCAGACTTTCCAATGCCAGGGTCGGCCAGGACTTTGCCAGGGTCAGGCGAAAAGCGCATGCGACGCCACAGGGTTTGCAGGTCGGCGGTTGCGGGATGATTGCGGGCGGCCAGCTTGAGGCCCAGCTCCAACGCAGCGGCGGGCGGCGCGCCGGCCTCAGCCGCAGCCAAAACCGCCACGGCCGCCAACTCGCTGGCCTCATCATCCCCGGGGCGAGTCGTCCAGCTGGTCATTCCATTGTCCTGGCAAGGCCGTTGAGAACCACGCGTCCCCAAACCACCAGCGAAGCCGACACAATCGTCAGGCTGCGGCCGTAATCTGTTTGAACAAGCGCTGCAAGATAAACGCCCGCCTGGGAGAACGAGAAGGCCACGACCAAGAAAAAGAAAATGGTGATGATATTGGCCTGCCAGCGGATCTGCACGAGGGCGATCTGCTTCTTCTTGGCCAGATCATCCACCAGACCCAGTGCGCCGCGATAGGCTTCGAGAAAACGGGACGGATCGCCGCCATTCTCGCGATGGATAAGAATCAGTTGGTAGACCAGGTCACAGTAGGGCCAACGCTCCAAAGCCTGGCCGGCGCGCGAATCGAGCCTGCCGGCCATGCCGGCACGCAAGGCAAAGGCCAGGGCCTGGCAGCCGGCAAAGGACACGTCTTTCGAGGCATTGATAAAGGCCGTTTCCAGCGGCATGCCGGTTCGCGCCAGCGGCGTCACGCGCTCCAGCAGGCGTCGCACCTCGAGCCGCTCTTCAGCCAGGCGGGTATTGCGACGCGCAGCGAGGATCTGGCCAAAGAGGACGAAGATCCCCAGCCCAACAATGACACCAAGCGGAATGGAGCCGCACCACAGCCCCGCCAGCAAGCCGATCAGGACGCCAACGCCGAGGGCATCCAGACGTAGCTGAACTCCAAGGCGTTCCAGCAGTCCGGTCATCAGGCCTCGCCGAGCATATGGATGTCGGCGACGCGGCGGCGCCCTTCGGCGTCACGCTCCAGATAAACGATCGCATTGACTGCGTCGCGCAGGGCGCGGGCAGGGTCTACGCCGGACTGTCCGCTGGTGGCCGAGGCATAGAGGGTTTCCAGGCGATGCAGGGCTCCGGTCACCGATCCAGCGTGAAGCGTGCTGAGCGAGCCGGAAAGGCCAATCGACATGGCCGCGATCATATCAAAGACTTCTTCGCCGCGGACTTCGCCGACCACGAGTCGGTCAGGTCGCATGCGCAGGGTTTCCCGCACAAGTTTGCGAATCGTCGCCTGCTCGCTATCGCCATGGGCGATATTGCGGGTCTGCAGCTTGATGCAATGGGGGTGGTTGACCTTCAGTTCGCTGACATCTTCAACCAGAACAATACGTTCATGGCCGGGAGCGCGAGCCAGAAGGGCACCCAGCAGGGTCGTCTTTCCCGATCCCGGTGCGCCCGCGATGATCATGTTGAGCCGGCGGTCTACCGCCGCTTCGAGCCACTGGCGTTGCTGCGGCGTGATCGCGCCAAAGGACTCCAGATCCTCGAGGCTGAAAGGCCGCTCCGGAAAGCGCCGGATCGAGACGAACGGTCCGCCGAGTGCAACCGGGTCGGCGATTACGTGCATGCGCGAGCCGTCACTCAACTCGACGTCCACCCAGGGTCTGGAGCGGTTGACCGAGCGCTCGGCCCGGGCGACGTGGCGGAAGACAAAGGCGCGGAGGTGTTCCGGGCCTAGAAATGTGCCAGCGAAAGGATGCAGTCGGCCGGCTTTCTCATAGAGGATCTTGTCCCAGCCATTGATCAGGATGTCTGAGACGCCAGGGTCCTGCATCAGGGACTGGATGGGGCCAAATCCGAGCAGCTCGTCGCACACCTGGTCGACGATCAGGCCACGGGTGCCTTCATCCAAGGCCTTCTGGCTCTTCAGCAATTGCTGGCAGAAGTCCTGCAAGGCCAGACGGTCGACAGCAAGATTGGCGGCATTGACCTGAGGAAAGGCTCGAGCGGCCTCGTCGATCAGTCCGGAAATCAGCGCCTCGTTGCGAGATCCGTCGGTCATTTTTGAGCGACGAGTCCCTTGATCGCCTGTTCTACGGTCGGCATGCGCGCCGCTGCGTCTTCAACCCGCTCGGGCGTCACGATCAGCACCAGTTCAGTGTCCGACCGGCTGGAGTTGTTGTTGCCAGCCAGGACATCACCCAGGCCAAAGGGGGTCGCAAAAGGCAGGCCGCGGCGGTCCTTTTGCTGCTCGCTCGCGCGAAGACCGGCGATAGCGACGCTCTCGCCAAAGTTCAGGGTCACGGTGGTTTCGGTTTTGCGGGTCACAATGCCAGGGACCTTGGCACCAGCAAACTCGACGACCCGGCTGTCGTCAATCGACGACACTTCCGGAGCCAGAATGAGCTTCAGGCGGGTATCGTCCAGGATCTCTGCCGTGAACTCCAGCGTGATGCCGTAGGGCTTGAAGGTATAGCCCTGGGCGTTGTTGGTCCCGCTGTTGTAGGTAATCGGGGTCGGAACGGGGATTTCGCCGCCGGCCAAAAACTTGGCCTTCTGCCCGCTCGTGGCGACCATGGTTGGTTCAGCCAACATCGTGGCTGCGCCTTCTGACCGCAGGAAGTTGATGAAACTGTCGAGGGTCAGACGGTCAATCGTAAATCGGGCCGACGCAAAAAGGTCTGTCGTGCCCGCGCCGCCAATCGCCGAGGCAAAGAGATTGCCAATGGAGCCTACGCCATCATTGAATCGGTTCTGGGCCGCCCAGCGAATGCCGAGCTCGCGCAGGTGGGTTTTGCGAACCTCCATGACGCGGACCGAGACGGCGAGCTGGTCGCTGGAGGCGCTCTGGATCAGATTGATGACCTTGGCACCGGCCATTGCACTGGTGGCGATATTGGCGGCGAGCTGGCTCTGGGCCGAGTTGAGCGCCGTGCCGCTCAGCACCACAACACCGGCAGCTTTGGCCACCTTGATTTTGGCACCTGGAGCGGACTGATTGATCAGATCGCTGACAGCCGAGGCGTCGCTGACCACCTCGAACATATGACGAGCGATCGGCCGCTTGTTGCGATCCAGCAGCAAAAGCTCGCTTGAGCCTTCCTTGCGGCCAAACACCAGAATCTGGCGCAGGCCCTGCACATCAACGCCAATGATCTGATCATTGGACAGGACAATGGAGTCGACGTCGCTCTTGGGCGTCAGGATCGATACGCCGCCTTCATTAATGACTGAACGCTCCAGAACCGGGGCCTGAACCTGGGCTTGGGCCTGGGCTGTGGTGGCAAGCGCGCAAACTATGCCCGCGATCAGAAGGCGGACGCTCACTTGACTTCCCTTTGCTGGGTGCCGCTCGGCGAGATAACGGAGACGGTCGGGCCTGTCGGCTGCGGTGCCACAGCCTCAGCCGCGGAGTATTCGACCGTATCCTCAGGCTCACTGGTCTGGACGTCGTCTTCCAGAATGGTCCGCCATTGGCCAAGTACACTCGGATCCTGGAAGCCGTCACCCGCCAAGGCCAGAACCAGACTCCCGTTCTGACGCCAGGCCGCCAAGTCTTCGGCGTCTTCTGGCGTAACGGCAATGGTCACCGACGGGTCCATACCCCGGACCCGCTTGGAGCCACCGCGCACGTGAAGAACCCGCGCGCTTTGGATCAGGGTGGCGACGGAAGGCGACAATTCTTTTCTCGGGCCACCGGCCACGGCAATGACATTGACCCGGCTGCCCATGCGCAGAAGTTCGGCTGTTGCGGCCAGTTCATCTCCCGAGAGCACGAAGCCAACCATGCCGGGCGGTACCCGGACTCCCTGGTCGGCGGCGCTAACGGTCAAAACACCGCTGGACTGGACAGGCTGGCCTGCGCGCACGGGGGCCGTAATCTGGCTGCCCCAGAAACGGTCGGACTTCTTGTTGTCTGCGGTCAGCAGATTGGCCGTCTTGCGACCCACAGTGGACCGCCAGGTGGCGTTTTCCGGGGACAGGATCTCACCCGGACGCAACGCCACGGTCGCTTGCAGGAAGTAACGCGCGTTTTCCTTGTCGCCAGTCGCTGACGCCGTCGCCACCTTGAACAGGGTGGCAACCATCATGGTTGCAACGAGCGCCAATAGGAACATGCCGACGTTCTTGAGCATCAGCATGGGGCGCGACAACTTGCGCTGGCTGCCTTCACGCAGTCCGAAAGGATCGCTGCTCATGATCCGGCTGACTCCGACTGGGCTTGGGCGGGCTTGCCTGTAAGCATCGGCAACACGCCGTGCTTGACCACGGTAATCAGAACGATAGCGCCGAGGGCAGCAAGCACAAACATCAAGACGTTCTTGATCACCAGACCAAGACCGCCCTTTTTCTGAACTTCGTCGCTCACATCGCCCCCCTTTTAGTCGCCAGCCTTCGCGCTAGAAAAAATCAAGCACGTGATCTGGCCGCAAGAACAAAAAGCCCCCAACGAGTGCGAGCGCGTAAGGGACGGAACTGGCAGCAGGCGCAGACTTGTCACGCAACCTGCGGACAAAACCCATCGCCAGATAGAATACGCCGACTAAGCCCCCCGCTATCATCGTCGTCAGAACAAATCGGCCAATCTCGATGGGAGAAAGCCATACCACCAAGGCGGCAGCCAGCTTGATATCCCCCCCGCCCAATATGCCCTTCTTATGGAGCGCCAAGCCCCCGTAGAGGAAAAGAACGCCGCCGATCAGCGCATAGAGCAAGCCTTGCGGATTATCGTAGAGGACCCAGATCACGCCCAGCACAGCCACAGCCAGGCAAAGAATGTTTGGGATGATACGCCGCGATACGTCGGAAAAAATACACCCCGCCAGCAGGGCTAGCAGGGCGGCATTTAGTACGTCATTGATTGGTAACATGAAGGTGTGGCGCCCACGCTTAACGAGTGGGCGCCGCCAGCAATCAATTAGACAGCCGTTTCATCATCGCCGGACACGGCGTTGACGACGTTGTCGAAAGCCGTACCCGAGGCTTGCGTCAGGGCGTCCGACATCGTGAACACGCCGCCAGCCATTGCGCCACCCATGGTCGAATATTCGGTCGAGGTCAGACCGGCTTCGTCTTGAATCAGCGCCGAAACTTGATTGAAAAATTCACGCAGCATGTCGCCCGCTCCCCGTAGGACACCTGAGCATGGTTGCTCACAAATTAATTCCTGAACCATGGGGGCCTGCGTCGTCAAACTGTCGACCGCTCAAATTGAGCGCTCGGGATCAGAAGCGATCTGTTTATGTCGTGCTAAGGCGTAAATGCCACCTAGGGGAGGTGGGTCCGCTTGAGGCCGATTGCGATCAATTAGGTTCGTCAGTCCACTCACTTGGGGAAAATCGAAGTTTTAGGCGAGGGGGATATTGTGAGCCGTCCGACTTCTTTATTTGCTAAGTTCACAAATCCGTCTCAGGCCATTTTTACTGCTACCGTTTTTTGTTCGGCGGTGCTGGTCTTCAGTGTTCAGCCGATGATCGCCAAGATGGTTCTGCCCCTGTTGGGGGGCGGTCCATCGATCTGGAACACCAGCATGGTGTTCTTTCAGGCGGTGCTGCTGGTCGGCTATGGCTACGCCCACCTTCTGCAGCGCCTCAGGTCGCTGAAGCTTCAGGCCTCAATACACATAGCGTTGCTGATCGTGGCTGCGCTGGCGCTGCCCCTGGCTATTCACCAGCCTTTCGGTCCGCCTACACCGTCGCAACCGGTTCTCTGGCTCCTGGGCGTCCTCAGCCTTTCCGTCGGCGCGCCGTTTGCCGTTCTGTCGGCGACCGCCCCGCTGGTTCAGGCTTGGCATGCCCGGGCGTTTAGCCAGCAGCTCGGCGCTGAGCCCTACAAGCTCTATGCGGCCAGCAACCTTGGCAGCCTGGCCTCACTTCTGGCCTATCCTATCATTTTTGAGCCGCTCGCGACGGTGGGGGCCCAGAGCTGGTCGTGGAGCTTTGGCTATGGCCTCTTTGCGCTGCTGATGGCGGCCCTGGCAGCCAGCATGTTCCGCATTGGTGCGGCCGAAAAGGCAGTGCCTTCCGAAATCGGGAAGCGAGAGGCCATCGGGTGGAAACGGGTGCTGGCCTGGGTTGCTCTGGCCGCGGCACCGTCCAGCCTGATGCTTGGGGTAACGACCCACATCACGACCGATATCGCTTCGGCTCCCTTCCTTTGGGTCTTGCCGCTGGCTCTCTACCTCCTGACCTTCATCATTGCTTTCAGTGACCGCCCGATCGCACCGCGAAACGTTATCCTGGCGGTCCAAGCGGTCATCACCGTTGTTTGCATCGTCCTTGCGCCCTTCCTGGGTGTGCCGATCTTCGGCCAGCTGTTTCTCCATCTGGCGGCATTCTTCCTGACCGCTCTGATCTGCCATCAGCGACTCGTTGACCTCAGGCCAAGTGCGGAGCACCTGACGGCCTTCTATTTCTGTTTGTCGCTGGGCGGGGTTCTTGGTGGCAGCATCAATGCCTTCCTTGCCCCGGTGCTGCTGGACAACACCTACGAGTACCAGGCCATGATGGTGCTGGCGTGTCTCGCCCGACCAAATTTGGGACGCCTGGATCAGAAGGACTGGGTAATCCTGGCGACGGGCGTCGTGATGGCATTGATGGCGCCAGCTGCCCTCTTGATCTGGGGCTATGAAACCGATGCCCTGGACACGGCGCGCTTGTTGGTGCTGCTGGTTGCGGCTGCATTTGCAGTGTTCGTCCAGCATCGTGTGCTTATGTATGTGCTGCTGATCGGGCTCCTGGCGGTGTGCGCAGAATATGTTGGCGATCGTCGTGATGATGGTGCCAGTGTTCGCAACTTCTATGGCGTGATTTCCGTAAGCCTTGATGAAGATGACGAGTTTGGAGAAACCAAACTCATGACTTATGGAACCACTATTCACGGCATCCAAGCCACGTCACCTGAAAATCTCTGTACGCCACTGTACTATTACTCTAATCGTACGCCGATCGGCCAGGTTCTGCGCTATGAGTTCCAGCAGCCAAAAACAATGCATGCTGCAGTTATCGGCCTGGGAACGGGAACCATCGCGGCATTTACAAAGCCTGGCGATCGTTTGACCTATTTCGAGATCAATCCGATGGTCGTCGACTTGGCGATGGATCCGGAAATCTTCAGCTACACAAGCACTTGCGCCAAAGGCAAGGTTGATGTGGTTTTGGGGGATGCCCGGTTGACCCTCGCCGGAAGGGACAATGGCCAGTTTGACCTGCTCATGGTCGATGCGTTCACGTCTGACTCCATTCCAGCCCACCTAATGACGACTGAAGCCATCCGCATGTATCTGTCCAAGCTCAAGCCGGACGGTGTGCTGGTGATGCATATCAGCAATCGTCATCTCGAACTTGGCGGCCCCGCCATGGCGGGGCTAAGGGCGGCGGGTGGATTTGGTTTGATCCAGTCGAGTCCCGGGGCTGATGAGGGCATGCACGAGCCACCCACCATGCTGGTGATCGGGTCCAAGTCGAAGGGCGCACTCGAGCATTTTGCCAAGCAGCCTCAATGGCTCAGCCAAGAACCCTATAAGGCGCGCGCCTGGACTGATGACTACATGAACCTGCCGGGTGCACTGATCAGAAATCTGTCAGTCCATTAGATTGGGCGCTAACGGCTTCGCATTAACTCCGTATTCAAGATTAATCTGCCAGTAACTGCAAAGCGTTATGATCATTCAACCACGTTAATTCCAGCCTATTTAATCTAGACTGGCCATCCTCCCGCTACGTTGAAAGTAAACGTACCGGGAGGAGGCGACGTGCAGGTCAGATCATTTGTTGCTGCTCTGATGTCGACATTCTCGGGGCTCAAGGCATTGGCTCAAGATGAGCGTGGTTTGAGCAGCGTCGAATATGCGACTATGGGTGGCGTATTGTCTGGTGCGACCTGGCTGATAGGTAATGCGATCTTCGAGGCTTCCATGGTTGCCGTTGATCGTATGTCGACTGCGAACTACTGATCCGCAACGCTCCGGCGAAAACGTCAGCGAGCTTTCCTGGGCGACGTATGGGAACGATCGTTACTAAGGGGACCGGTGGCGTCCTGCGCCTTGCAACCCATTTGTCCTGTGATGGCGCGCGGCATTGGTAAGTTCGGATTCTGCTGTTTCATAGGCTCAGTGACGGTGTCGCTTCTGCCGGGTTGTGACTCCGCTCTACAGAAAGCCGGCCGTAGCCTCACGAATATTTGGTTCTGCGCCCTGTAGAAGAATTGCGGCCATAAACTAGGTCGCTAAGGCGACTACATTCTCCTTGGCCGTCGTCACGGCATATTGTCATCTAGAGTCTTGAGCTGCCTCGGCGGTGAGGGACGACGAATTTGGAACAGCACTTCGATCTGGTCGTGGTGGGGGCGGGCATTGTTGGCCTGGCCCACGCTCTGGTCGCTGCCCGCCTTGGTAAGCGGGTCGTAGTCGTCGACCGTGACGCCCAGGCCAATGGCGCTTCGGTCCGCAATTTTGGCTTTGTCACCGTTACGGGCCAGGCCCGGGGCGAGGTCTGGCGGCGGGCCCGCCGATCCGCTGCGGTTTGGAACGAGATCGCGGGTCCCGCAGGTATCGAAATCGTGCAACGCGGCCTGACCCTGGTCGCTCGCCGACCTGAAGCCCGAACCCTTTTACAGGCCTTTCTCGAGACCGAGATGGCGGAAGGCTGCACCTGGCATGAGGCTGGCCAGTTGGCTAACCGTCTGCCGGGGCAGGGTGAGGTGCTCGGGGCCCTGACCAGTTCCGTCGATCTTCGGGTTGACTCGCGTAGCGCCGTCCCGCGCCTGAGTGCCTGGTTGCAGGCCGCCTATGGGGTGAGCTTCCTGCGCAGCGTCGCTGTATTGGCCGTCGAAACTGGTCGGGTGGAAACCTCGGCCGGAGCTTTGCGCGCCGATAGTGTGGTGGTTTGCCCTGGCGACGACCTGGTTACCCTGTTTCCCGATCATTTTGCCAAGGCCGAGGTCACGCGGTGCAAGCTGCAGATGATGCGCCTGGCTGATCCGGGCTGGCGGCTGCCGTCGGCTGTGATGTCCGACCTGGGCCTTGTGCGCTATCTTGGCTACGCCGAACTCCCGGAGTCGGCAGCCCTTCGGGCGCGCTTGCAGGCCGAGCAGCCGGCTCATCTGCAGCATGGCATTCATCTGATCGTCGTGCAGGGAGCCGATGGCTCGCTTGTCGTTGGCGACAGTCATCACTACGCACCGACGCCAGACCCGTTCGGGCGTGAGGATGTCGACGCGCTGATCCTGGAGGAGTTTGCCAAGGTGTTTGGCCAGGCACCTCCACCCGTCCTGGAGCGCTGGACGGGTACCTATGCCTCAGCCGCGGGCCATAGCCTGGTTGCAGCCCCCATGCCCCACGTGCGCCTTGTGACCGTGACGAGCGGAACGGGGGCCTCGACGGCGTTCGGACTGGCCGAAGAGGTCGTTGCCGGCCTCTTTGATCTCTCCCCCGGAGTCGCAGCGTGACCCGCAGCCCAATCCAGGCCGTCATTTTCGATTGGGCCGGCACCATGATTGACTATGGCTGCTGTGCGCCGGTCCTAGCGCTGCGCGGGGTGTTCGCCGAAGCGGGGATCGACCTTGCTGAAGTCGAGGCGCGGGCCGACATGGGCAAGGCCAAGCGTGACCATCTGCGGGCGATTCTGGCCACCCCCGCCGTCGGCAAGCAATGGGTTGAGCGGTATGGCAGGACCCCGGATGAGGGCGATGTCTCCCGGTTGCATGATGCCGTTGAGCCAAGGATGCAGGCGGCAGCCCGCGACTGCGCGCAGCTGATTCCGGGTGCAGCCCGAATTGTTGCCGATCTGCGTGCGGCCGGGGTCTTGATCGGATCGACCACGGGCTACACCCGTCCCATGATGGCCGATATTCTCCCCCTGGCTGCGGCGCAGGGATATGCGCCTGACGTCTTGGTCTGCGCCGGCGAGACCCTGCAGGGGAGGCCGTCCCCCTTGATGATGTGGAAGGCCCTGGTGGACCTCGGTGCCTGGCCGGCTCGCGCCTGCGTCAAGGTGGATGACGCTGTTGTCGGGATCGGCGAGGGCCTTGAGGTCGGGGCCTGGACCGTTGGTCTTTCGGCGTCAGGCAACGGGGTCGGCCTGGATCAAGACGCCCTGGCGGCTCTGCCGGCTTCCGAGCGCGGCCGGCGGATCGCGGCCGCGGCTCAGGCCTTGAGCGATGCCGGTGCCCATTATGTGGTCGAGAGTGTTGCAGACCTTGGCCCCATACTCAAAGATATCGAAGCTCGGATTGTCCGGGGCGAGAACCCTACCGAGCGCACACATCCATGAGCGAAAAATCGCAAGGCAGTTTCATCAGCCGCTGGCTGGCGAACGCACCGCCCTGGGCTTTTGCGGCCTACGGCGGGACCGCTGCCTTTGCGGCCTACTTCTCTATGTATGCCTATCGCAAGCCGTTCGCCGCAGCGAACTATGGCAGCATTGTCGGCTGGCCCTTTGAGATTGATTTCAAGATCGCTCTGGTGATCGCTCAGGTGGCCGGCTACGCCCTGTCCAAGATCATCGGCGTCAAGGTTGTCTCTGAAACGCCTTCAGGCCGGCGGGCCGGCACAATCCTGTTCCTGGTCGGCGGTGCCGAACTGGCCTTGATCGGTTTTGGTCTGGTGCCGCCGGCCTTCGCGCCCCTGGCCCTGTTTGCCAACGGCCTTGGTCTTGGAATGATCTGGGGCTTGGTCTTTGGTTTTCTCGAGGGGCGCAGGCTTTCGGAAGTGCTGAGCGCCATGCTGTGCGCCAGCTTCATCCTGGCCTCGGGCGTCGTGAAATCCGTGGGCAAGGCCCTGCTTTTGACAGGCGTGGATGAGCGCTGGATGCCGGCCCTGACGGGGCTGCTGTTCGCCCCCCTGTTATTGGTCGCCGTTGCGGGCCTTGCCCAAATGCCGGCCCCCGACGCTGAGGATGAGGCTCAGCGCGTGCGGCGCGCGCCGATGTCGGCCCGGGACAGGGCTGCCCTGCTTGCGGCGCATGGCCCGGTTCTGGCCGTACTCGTAGCGGTCTATGTTCTGCTGACGGCGGTGCGCGATTTCCGGGACAATTTTGCCGCCGAGATCTGGGCCGAGCTTGGGTTCAAGAATGGCGCGGCCATGTTCAGCCTTTCGGAGATCCCCATCGCGGTCGTTGTTCTGGTCGGCCTGGCGGCTTTGATCCGGGTCCGGGATAACCGCCGGGCGGTAGTCTTCAACTTTGCCTTTATCGGCGCAGGCCTGGTTTTGCTGGGGCTCTCGACAGGCTTGCATCAGGCGGGCTTGCTTGGACCGGTCTGGTGGATGGTCGCTAGTGGCGCGGGTCTATACATGGCCTACACCCCGTTTAACGGCATGTTGTTTGATCGCATGATTGCCGCAACAGGCACGGTGGGGACCGCCGGGTTTCTGATCTACGTGGCCGACTCCAGTGGCTATGTCGGCAGCGTGGCCTTGCTCCTGGTCAAGGCGTTCGGCAACCTGGACCTGGACTGGATCCAGTTCCTCACAGCCTTGGCCTATCTGACCAGTGTCGCCGGCGTTGTCGGCATGGCGGTTGCGGCGGCCATGATGCTTCGCAAGCCGCAGGGCTAGGCCGGCTTCAGCCAGAACGCAGTCGCAGCACAAGCTCATCGTGCCTGTCGAGTGTTGGGGGAGGGGGCTTTCTACTCCGACGGGAGGCCAGGGTTAGCAGGCCGGCGCTTCCTCCGGGGGGGGCTTGGTCCAGCTGCCGCCCTTGCGACTCCCGGATGGGGCGATCGCTGGCAGTCCGGGTGCTGGTCGAGCAGTGGGCCGGCGGCAGATGCCGCGAGGGTGACCCCTAACGCCCCTTAGGAACCCACCAGTGGTCGCAACGCGAACCATCCAGCAGCCACTAGAAATGGCAGGGCTACGAGATCGACGATGGCAATCTGCCTCAGCGACGGCGGTTGCCCGGCTGCGGCATAGAGCCAAAGAAAGGAGATCATGCTGACCGCCACCGCCACACTGGCCAGTTGTCGCACCTCTGGACGCAGCGCTGCCCAGATACAGATGATCAGAACTACCAGGAACAGAGCGGCGCGATGTTGCAGCAACAGGGCTGCTCCGCTTCCGGCTTCGACCCCATAAAGGCTGCTGACCATCGACGGTCGCAATAAAGCCAGCGCCGGCAGCAGATGAACGAGGCCGAGCACGACCCAGCAGGCGGAAGCCGTCATTGCGGTAAACTCTCCTCAGCCAAGGCCGCAGCCGCCAATAGAGGCAAGTTGCAGGGACCTGCCCTTTTGCCCCCAAGGATGACAAAGCATGTTGTGCCCTCATTGACATGTCAATAAAATGTTATGACATTGGAGCATCCTGCAGGAGGAGTGCGGCCGTGAATGACCCAATGATGCCCGGTCGGATGGAGGATTCGACGCGTCAGAGTGATGCGGCCTTTGCGATGCTGAAGGCTGAAATCATCGCTTGTCGATTGGCTCCGGGTAGCACTTTCTCAGAGGCGGCGTTGTCGGTGCGGTTTGGGCTGGCCAAGGCCGCCTCTAGGTCTGCCCTCACAAGGCTATCCGAGCTGCGGCTTGTGTTGGCGGTAGCTCGACATGGCTACACCGTCGCCCCCGTGACGGTGCAGTCGATCCGAGAATTGTTCGAGGTCCGGCTGATTGCCGAGCCCAAGGCTGCAGCCCTAGCCGCAGGGCGCGTCAATGTCGCCGAACTGCGAAGGCTCAACAGAGCTCCGCAACGCGCGCACAGTGACGTTGAAAGGCTTGCCTTTGTCGCCGCCAATCGAGACTTCCATCGCGCCATTGCTGCGGCGACGGGAAACGCGCGGCTATACGCCTTGCTTGAAACGCTGGCCGACGAAGGCGAGCGTCTGGTTCATCTGGGATTGTTCGGGCCCGGAGCGGGCGAAAAGGATCGAGCTGCGGCGGATCAGGGCCATGAGGCGCTTATCGCAGCGCTTGAAGCGTCTGATCCTGTCGCGGCCGAACGCGCAGCGGCCGCCCATGTCGAGCACGCCCGTGACATTGCATTGGCTCGGATCATGTCTGGGCCATCCTCCATCCCCATCCGCTGATTGCAATCAAGGGCCAGCGTCCGTCGCTGTAACAGTGTTCCAAGGCCTACAGGGGCCTCAATGAACTGAGCGCCTCTTCCTGCCCGTTGGCGATGTATCCGTTACCTGCAAGGGTCTTTCACCTTAGCGATGCGCGCAGGACAGCGATATGGCATAGGGTCTCGGCTCAGAGTCGAGGATGAGCCTGCCGGATGCGCGCGACGATCAAGGATGTGTCTGCCCTTGCCGGCGTCTCGACCAAAACCGTGTCGCGGGTTCTCAACCGGGAAAAATACGTTTCCGAAGACCTTCGGCAGCGGGTCGAGGGCGCGATGGCCCAGCTCAACTTTCAGCCCAGCGCGGCGGCCCGCATGCTGGCAGGCAAGCGGAGTCATCAGATCGCCCTGATCTACGGTAGCCAGAGCCCCCACTACATCCATCAGATCCAGACCGGCATCTGGGCGCGCTGTGTCGAGGAGGGCGTCCGGCTACTGGCCCAGCCGAGTGACCCAGACTCACCCGACCTCGCCCTTGAGGTCGGCGGCCTGATCGACCAGACCCAGGTCGATGGCGTCATCCTCTCAGCGCCGGTCACAGATTCTGAGGCCGCACTCGACGAGCTTGACCGCCGAGGCATGCCCTATGTCCGCATCTCGCCCGGGACGGATCACGGCCGTAGCTCGTCGGTGTCGATGGACGACGTCCAGGCCGCCGACGACATGACGAGCCACCTGATCGAGCTGGGGCACAAGCGCATCGGTTTCATCATCGGCCACACCAATCATGCGGCCAGCGACCTTCGCCTGTTCGGCTATCGCCGTGCCCTGGACCGGGCGGGCCTTGCCTATGAGCCCAGATATGTCCGTCAGGGTTACTTTGATTTCGCTTCAGGGGAGGCGGCGGCGGAGGTGTTACTGGATCTGCCCAATGCTCCAACTGCCATATTCGCCAGCAATGACGACATGGCCGCCGGTGTCCTGGCCGTCGCCCACCGGCGGGGTTTGGCGCTGCCTGAGCAACTCTCGGTCGCCGGTTTTGACGATATCGCCCTGGCCGGTCAGATCTGGCCGCCTCTCACCACGGTAAGGCAGCCGACCCGGGAGATGGCCTATGCAGCGGCAGCGCTTCTGTTCGAAGGGGTAGAGGGGGCTGTCCATCGCCGCATCGCGCATCAGCTGGTAGTGCGGGCCTCGACGGCGGCACCGAGCGCCTGAAAGGCGGTGGGCTCTGTGGGCCTGAGGGTGCCCGGAGACTCTAGCCCGGTATCAGGAATTTCGCCGCCAGGATGCTCAGCCCCAGGGCGATGAGCGTGGTGATGACGATCACCAGAAGCGGCTTCAGGCCGTTCTGTGTCAGGGACTTCATGTTGGAGCGGATACCCGTCGCCGTGACCGCGCAGGCGAGCAGGGCCCCCGCCGTCTTGCTGGACCCCTCGGCCAGAACCGGGGGAATAAGGCCGAAGGAGTTCACGGCGGCCAGTCCAAAGAACCCGATCACGAACCAGGGCAGGATTGGGCTCGTCACCTTCGCATCCGGATCCTTCGGCAGGAAAATCGCAACGACCATCATGGCGGGAGCCAGGAGCGCCACTCGCGTCAGTTTGACGATCGCTGCATTTTCTCCTGCCGCCTGCGAGAAGGAATAGCCGGCCCCGAGGGCCTGGGCGACATCGTGGATCGACGCGCCTAGCAGAAAACCCGCTTGCACATCGCTGAGGTGCAGGTGGCGCGCCAGGATTGGATAGACCGTCATCGCCAGCGCGCTCATGGCCGATATACCGACCAGGACCAGGGTCAGTTGTGCCTGCGACGTGCGCCGCTCCCCCAGGAGGCTGGAAAAGGCCATGGCCGCAGATGCCCCGCAGATCGCGACTGCGCCACCACACAGGGCTCCAAAGGCGGCAGTAAAACCGAGGCGGCGGGCGAGAAACACGCCGCTGCCGAGCGTGATGGCAACGATCGCGATCACCGCCAGCAGGGCTGCGGGCCCCAGTTGAAGGATCTGGCTGAAGGTAATCCTGGTGGCGACCAGAACGATTCCCCAGCGCAGCAAGGTCCGGGAAGCAATGGTGAGGCCTGGTTCCAGCCGCTTGTCGTCAGCCAGAAAGCTCATCGATAGCCCAAACAGGAGGCACATCAGGGTGAGGGGGGCACCGTAATGATCGGAGACATAGGTCGCAGCCAGGGTAGCGAGGATCGCAACCACGAGTCCTGGGACGTAAATGCTGCCCTTTTGCATGTTTTCCTTCGCCCCAAACCGAAAACGATCGTTCAACGCCCCGGGCTTCTGCCGCCTGTGTGTCTGACACCGTTATCATATTGCGCACATGGGGCAACTTCACGCTCCAGCTTTCGTCAGAGAGTGGCCTCGGATTTTTCAGTTTTAACCGGAATGGTCTATTCGGAAAATTTATTCAAATGAATCTACGCTTCAAAATACGCCAAGAAAATTTTTTCTATTCTATTTTGCTATCAGAAATTCGGAATTATTCGAAACATTATTTTGCTCCTGAAAAAATTATGCTTAAAAAATTGAACATATTTAAATGAAGGGGCTTTGGTTTTGTGGGTGGCGCTGAAATTTTGGTGCGCTGCAGCGTTGCCAAGGTACTTTGCCTCGGTAGTATGACAACGATGACATATCTCAGCTCTCCTCCCCAATCGCGGCCGCTCCATGATGGCGGGCCTGAAGTTTCGTCTCTCGCCTGGGGGATGTGGCGTTTCCGCGGGAATGATGTCGGTGCCGCAAGGTCGCTGGTTCTGGCGGCCCTCGAAGCGGGTGTAACCCTCTTTGACACGGCCGATATCTATGGGCCGGACAATGGCGAAGGCTTCGGGGCGTCCGAGGCCCTGCTGGGCCGCGTGCTCGCCGAGACGCCAGGTTTGGCTAGCCGGATGGTTATTGCCACCAAGGGCGGGATTGTCATCGGCACGCCCTATGACTCGAGCGCGGCCTACATCGCTTCCGCCATTGATGCTTCCCTGTCCCGGTTGGGTGTCGAGCAGGTGGCGCTGTGGCAGATCCACCGACCCGATATTCTGACCCATCCGGCTGAAGTTGCGCGTGCCCTTGAGGCGGCCCATGCGGCGGGCAAGATCGGAGCGGTCGGGGTGTCGAACTATACGCCCGCCCAAGTCGAAGCCCTCGCGGCCCATCTTTCGCTTCCGTTGGTGTCCTGCCAGCCGGAGTTCTCCCCCCTGGCCATCTCGCCGCTCACCGATGGTGTTCTTGACCAGGCCCTGACCCGCAATCTGACGGTACTCGCCTGGTCCCCGCTTGGCGGCGGACGCCTCGCGGCCCCGTCGGACGATCGCGGACATGCGGTCTGCGCCGTCCTCGACGAGATCGCCGAGACCTACGACGTCTCCAGGTCGGCAGCTGCCTACAGCTGGATCATGGCCCATCCAGCCCGGCCCATACCCATCGTCGGCACCCAGACCCCGGCCCGAATTGCCGAAATCCCCGACGCCTACAAGCCGCGCTGGACCCGAACAGACTGGTACCGCGTCCTGGTTGCCTCCATGGGAGCCCCCTTGCCATGACCTCTTCACCTTCTTCGCGTACCCCTTGCGAAATCAGCTGGTTTTCCGCGCTCTGCGATGACGACTACGAGTTTCTGGGTGTGCCGGATCCGAAGCTGAAGTCGAGCTGGGAGCATTGCCGCGACATCGTCCTGCAGGCCGAGTCTGGAGGCTTCGACAATATTCTGCTGCCGTCAGGCTATGAGCTTGGCATCGATACGACGGCTTTTGCTGCGGGCATTGCGCCTATGCTTCGCCGTATGCGGCTGCTTATGGCCGTACGGATCGGTGAGATGTGGCCGCCGCAACTCGCGCGCCAGATTGCCACGATTGACCGCATGTTGGGCGGACGGCTGGCCATCAACATCATTTCCTCGGACATGCCGGGGGAAAAGCTGGCTTCGGGTCCACGCTATGCTCGGACCGTCGAGGCCATGAGCATCCTCAAGACCATGCTGAACGGCGAGGCGCTGGACCATCAGGGTGAGTTCTGGAACCTGAAGCTGGATCCGCCCCGGGTGACGACGGTGTCGGGCAAGGCTCCTTCGCTCTACTTCGGCGGCCTGTCGGAAGACGCCCGGGAGGCGGCTGCCAAGGGCTGTGACGTCTTCCTGATGTGGCCGGACAAGAAGGAAGTGGTCGCCGAAATCATTGCCGACATGACCGAGCGTGCCGCCCGCCATGGCCGGACCCTCCGCTTCGGCTATCGCGCACATGTTGTCGTGCGCGACAGTGAAGCTGAAGCCCGTACTGCCGCCGATCGACTTCTCAGCAAGCTGGATGAGACGACCGGGGCTGCCATTCGGGCAAAGTCGCTGGATTCGACCTCTGTAGGGGTTCAGGCGCAGGCCGCCCTGCGCGAAGGCGCCAAGGATGATGGCTATGCCGAGGCCAACCTGTGGACCGGCGTGGGGCGGGCCCGGTCGGGTTGCGGCGCGGCGATCGTGGGTGACCCCGATCAGGTCCTGGCGAAGCTCAACGATTACCGCGACATGGGGATCGAGGCCTTCATCCTCTCCGGCTATCCGCATGCCGCTGAGGCTGACCTCTTCGCCCGCCATGTCCTGCCGCACATCGACCACGGGCCCCTGGGCTAGGGCGGAGCAGATGTTTGCCTCCCAACAAGATCAGGCGGTGAATCGGCCCTTCGTCGTTGGCATTGGTGGGACGGCGGGTGGTCCCTCTTCAACCGAGCGTGCCCTGTCCATCGCGATGGCGGCAGTCGCGGCTCGCGGCGTGGACACCCTGATCCTTGGGGGGGAGTTTCTCGGACGGCTGCCGATCTTTGTGCCCAAGGCCCAGCGCACGCCCGAGGAGCGCGAGCTTGTCGATGCGGTCCGCCGCGCTGACGGCCTTCTGATCGCTTCACCCGGCTATCACGGATGCGTTTCGGGCATGGTCAAGAATGCCCTGGACCTGCTTGAGGAAACGGCCAAGGACAGCCGGGTCTATCTCAGCGGCATGCCGGTCGGGCTGGTCGTAACGGCCTATGGATGGCAGGCGACCGGTGGCACTCTTTCGGCCTTGCGTTCGGTTGTTCACGCCCTCCGGGGTTGGCCAACCCCGATGGCCGCCGCCATCAACAGTTCGATCTCGAGGTTCCGCGAAGACGGCTCCTGTGAAGATACCGCCGCAAGCGGGCAGTTGAGCCTGGTCGGCGATCAGGTTGCGGACTTTCTCCTAACGCCCCGGAAGTCGGCATGACACTGCTGGGACGGTCCTTAAACGCCGCCCAGTTTTTCTAGAGAGACCAACGCCTCATCAAGAGGTGAAAACACCTACCCAAGAGGTAGGAATTAAGCAGTGGGAGGGACTAGAGAGATGAAAATTCAAACCCAACGTTCGCGCATGCTGGTCGGCACGGCGCTTTCAACCCTGGTTCTGGCAGGGGTCCTGGCGACGCCGGCACTTGCCCAGACCAATGAGGATGCTCCGGCCATCGCCGAGGTCATCGTCACGGCGCAGAAGCGTTCGGAAAGCCTCCAGAAGGTGCCGATCTCCATCAGTGTCGTGACTGGCGATGCGATGGAGCGGGCCAATGTGAATTCGGCTGAGCAGCTGATCCAGATGGCCCCATCTCTGAGCTTCCGGAAGGGCAATTCCAACAAGGATTCTGCGCTGACCGTTCGCGGCGTGGGAACGATTTCCTTCGCATCCGGCGTCGAGCCGTCGGTGTCGACCGTCGTTGACGGTGTGGTCTATGCACGCAGCGGCCAGGCCACGGCGGATTTCCTCGATCTTGAGCGCGTTGAAATCCTGCGCGGCCCTCAGGGCACCCTGTTCGGCAAAAACGCCTCCGCCGGCGTGATCAGCCTGATCACGCGCGCGCCCAAGCAAGAAATGGGCGGCTATGTCGACGCGTCCTACTATGAAGGCAATGAGTATCGCGTGCGCGGTGCGATCTCCGGCCCGCTCAGCGAGACGGTTGCGGGCTCACTGGCGGCGTTCTTCAGTCACTATGATGGCAACGGCAAGAACGTCTTCAACGGCGACGACATCAACGGCTATGAGCACAACGGCTTGCGCGGGCGCCTGCGCTGGGAACCCACCGAGGACGTGACGATCGACTTCATTGCCGACTATTCGCACAACGTCGACAATGGCTATGCCGATAGCATCGGGACCGTTTTCCCGAGCGCCTTCAATGACGCTGTGTTCTCGCCGTCGCTCAAGCCGCTGAAGCCGGGTGCCGGCAACAAGGACATCGACAACGACCAGTCGCCGCTGACCAAGGACATCAATAGCGGCTTCTCGACCCAGGTGAATTGGTCGATTGGCGACTATACCGTCACCTCGATCACCGCCTATCGCAATTGGAAGAACCAGCAGACGCGTGATGGCGACTTCCGGTCGGACTCTCCGAGCTATGTCGCGACCGGGGCCCTGGCTGGCGATATCCGCTCGCATGACTATGGCCGACTGAACTTCGACCAGTTCACCCAGGAACTGCGGCTCGCATCGCCGACCGGACAGTTCCTCGAGTACGTCGCCGGGCTCTATTACTACCACACCTGGGAGAGCAACTACTTCAACCGCACGGTCGACAAGTGCCTGAGTTCGACGCTCGCGCCCGTCACCCTTGGGGCACTGGGTGCTGCCATTCCCTGCAGCAAGTCTGCTTCGGTCTACGAGTCCAATGCAGGTATCGGTGAATTCGCGACGACTTTGACGAACTATGCGGCGTTTGGTCAGGGCACACTGAACTTCTCGCCCGCCCTTCGCGGCATTTTCGGTGCCCGCTGGACCCAGGACGAGATTGATTTCGTTCATCGTCGCCTTCGCACGTCCGGTGCTGCTGCCCTGAGCGGCGTCAACCCGACGTTTGCCGCCACCGGCGGTACCAAGGCAGACGGCTGGTCCGGAAAGGTTGGCGTTCAGTACGACGTCGTCCCGACCATGATGGCCTACGGCAGCTACACCCGGGGCTACAAGGGCCCGGCGATGAACGTGTTCTTCAACATGCAGGCCAACGACAACTTCGGCATCGCGCCGGAAACGTCGGATGCCTACGAGGTGGGCCTGAAGTCGCGCCTGCTGGACGGTCGCCTGATCCTGAACGTCTCGGCCTTCGATACGACCTATGACAACTTCCAGGCCAACAACCAGGACATGATCGGCACGACGGTCATTACCCGCCTGACCAATGCCGGGACTGTCAAGACCCAGGGCTTCGAAGCTGACTTCACCCTGGAGCCGGTGCGGAACCTGCGGATCAACGGCGGCTATGCCTATATCGACGCCAAGATCGACAAGTTCAAATGCCCGGCCACGGGCACCTGCGCCGCATTGGCGATCAACGGCAAGCCGTTGCCCTATTCGTCGAAGCACAAGCTCTCGGTGAACGGCAGCTACTTCATGCCGCTCGAAGGCCAGGCGTTCGATCTCGATTTCAATGTCGGGGCTCAGTATCAGAGCAAGATGGGCTTTGACATCAATCAGAACCCGAACGCCGTCCAGAAAGGTTACGCCACGGCTGATGCCAGCGTGGCCTTTGTGGGCAAGAACAACCGCGTCCGTCTGGCCCTCATCGCCAAGAACCTGACGGACGAGAACTTCGTCATCAACCGCATCCCCAACGGGGCGTCTTTCCTGAGGCAGATCACGCCCCGGGACGGCGAGCGCTATTTCGGCGCGACGCTCCGTTACAACCTCTTCTAGATCCTGCCTGCGACTCGGGCCCGGCATTTCCTTCTCCCCGCCGGGCCCGGTTTTTTGACTGAAACGCCCATCGCTCCGCCCGCCGCAGCGAGACTTCGTCCGGAGTTCAGACGTGCTGAAGGTCATCGCCCTCGCGGACGGTTTCGAGATCCAGGCCGCTGGCCGCACGGTGCTTCGTCATTCCTCTGCACACCCATGCCTGTTCATCGGCCGGGGTGAAGCAGACGTTCAGATGCAACGCGGCAACTTCGCGATCTCCGACTATGTCAGTGAACGGATCCCGCTTCGTTCGGCGACTCTGTCCCAGGACGATGGCGATGTTCAGGTCCGGTTCGCCGTATCGGAAGGTGCCCCGACTGAACTGTTGATGGCCGTTCGCGAGGAAGGCCACCTGACGTTTCAGGCCGCATCCGACTCGATCAACCGGCTTTGGCTAAGGGTTGCTGCCACGAAGGACGAACACGTCTGGGGTGGCGGCGAGCAGATGTCCTATTTCGACATGCGCGGCCGGCATTTCCCTTTGTGGACCTCCGAACCGGGCGTCGGGCGTGACAAGTCGACCCAACTAACCTGGATGGCGGACCAGGCCGGTGCCGGCGGCGACTATTTTCACACCAACTATCCGCAGCCGACCTTCCTTTCCTCCCGGCGTTATGCGCTGCATGTTGAGACCACGGCCTATTCAGCCTTTGATTTCAGGCATGCCGACTTCCACGAGATCGAGGTCTGGGCCGTTCCGGACGCCATCGAGCTCTTTGCGTGCGATACATTCATCGATCTGGTTGGAGTCCTTTCGGACCGGTTCGGTCGCCAGCCGCCGTTGCCGGACTGGGTTCTGAACGGAGCCATTGTCGGGCTCAAGCAAGGCTCAGAAAGCTTTGATCGCCTTCAGGCCTTTGTCGCCTCCGGAGCCGCCATTTCGGGCCTCTGGTGTGAGGACTGGGTCGGACTGAGGATCACTTCGTTCGGCAAGCGCCTGTTCTGGGACTGGAAGTGGAATGCCGAGCGCTATCCCGGCCTGGACCAGAAGATCACCGAGCTTGCCGGGCAGGGCATCCGGTTCCTGGGTTACGTCAATCCCTATCTCTGCGTGGACGGGTCGCTGTTTCCGGTCGCGGAACAGGCCGGCTATCTGGCCAAGCGACAGGACAGCGATGCGACCTATCTCGTCGATTTCGGCGAGTTCGATTGCGGCGTCGTCGATTTCACCAATCCAGATGCCGCCCACTGGTTCGCCGACACCATAATCGGCGGTGAAATGCTGGACTTCGGCCTGTCCGGATGGATGGCGGACTTTGGCGAGTACCTTCCCACCGATGTGCGCCTGGCTAACGGCGTCGATGGCATGCTGATGCACAATGCCTGGCCGACCATCTGGGCCAAGGTCAATGCGGATGCCGTCGCAAGCCGTGGCAAGACCGGCGAGGCCCTGTTCTTCATGCGGGCCGGCTACACCGGGGTTCAGCGCTACTGCCCACTGCTCTGGGCGGGGGATCAGTCCGTGGACTTCACCCGCCATGACGGCATCGGAACCGTCGTCTGTGCGGCCCTGTCATCCGGGCTCTTGGGCAACGCGTACCACCACAGCGACATCGGCGGATACACAAGCCTGTTCGGCAATGTCCGCACGGCCGAGCTCCTGATGCGCTGGAGCGAAATGGCTGCCTTCACGGCCGTGATGCGCTCGCATGAGGGCAACCGGCCGGACCAGAACCTTCAGCTGGATCAGGACCCTGAAGTTCTGGCCCACTTTGCGCGGATGACCCGGATCTACCGGCACCTGGCCCCCTACATCCGCTTCCTCGCCACCGAAGCTTCGGGGGCTGGACTGCCCTTGCAGCGGCCGCTCTTCCTGCATCACGAGGACGACGCCCGAACCTATGCCGAGCAGACCCAGTATCTGTTCGGTCGCGACCTTCTGGTCGCCCCGGTTCTTGAGGCGGGCGTCAGTTCGCGCACCGTGTATCTGCCTTCCGGCGCCGACTGGACCCATGTTTGGTCAGGGGATTCTTTCGCCGGCGGCCAGGACATCGAGATCAGCGCCCCCTTCGGCCAACCGCCGGTGTTCTATCGTCCCGGCGGCGACCACGACTCCCTTTTCCAATCCCTGCGTACGCTCTGAGGCTCCCGACGATGTTCAAGATCGACCGCAGGTTCCTGCTCTTCATGCTGATCGTGGCGAGCATCCTCAACTATGCTGACCGCCAGATCATCGCGATCCTGAAGCCGATGCTGCAGGAGGAACTGCACTGGACGGACGCCGACTACGGTCACCTGGCGGCCATGTTCCAGCTGTCGGCGGCGGTCGCCTACATGTTCGCGGGCTGGTTCATCGACCGGGTCGGACTGAAGTTCGCCAATCCCTTCGCGGTCGGGTCCTGGAGCCTGGCGGCTATGGCTCATGCCTTTGCCCACACGGTTGGTCAGTTCACCCTGGCACGGGTGGCGCTCGGCGCGACTGAAGCGCTGGGTACGCCTGTCGGCATCAAGACCATCGCAACAGCTTTCGAAGCCAAGTCACGGTCGCTTGCCATCGGCATCCTCAATGCGGCGGGGAATCTGGGTGCCGTGGTCACCCCGCTGTTTGTTCCGTTCCTGGCGGCGGCCGTCGGCTGGCGGCATACTTTTACGATTGTCGGCGGACTGGGGCTTGTCTGGGTCGCTGTCTGGTTCCTGAGCGGGGCCTGGAACGCCGCAGCGCTCAATGCACCCGAGCCTGACAAGGCTGTGGCACCGGCCAAGGTCAAGTGGAGCGAAGTCTTCAGGGACCGTGCGACCTGGGCGATCATGGGGGCCAAGGCGCTCTTCGATCAGGTCTGGTGGTTCCTGCTGTTCTGGACGCCGGACCTCCTCCACCGGGTGTTTGGCCTGTCCATCAAGGAGTTCGCCGTCCCCCTGGCCATCATCTATCTGATGGCGGCTTCCGGCTCGCTGATCGGCGGGGCGGTCGTTGGCCAACTCATTGCGTCGGGATGGTCCGTCAACCGGGCTCGCAAGACCGTCATGCTGGTCTGCGCCCTGCTGGTCGTGCCGGTGCCGCTGGTGCTTTTCGTCAAGAGCTACTGGCTCGCGGTCGGCCTGCTGGGCCTGACCCTGGCGGCGCACCAGGGATTCTCGGTCAACGTGTTCGGCATCATCACCGACGTCATTCCGGCCAAGCGCGTCGGGACCATTACCAGTCTTGGGGCCCTGAGTGGCAATCTGGCCGGTATGGGGGTCCTCCAGCTGGCCGGCATTCTGTTGACCAATGGCGTAGGCTACATGCCCCTCTTCCTGATGGCCGCCTGCGCCTATTTGCTGGCCCTGCTCTGGATCCACCTGTGGCTGCCTGTCCTGCGACTGGCCAATCGCTAGCCCGAAGCGAAGCCGGCGAAGGATCTCATGCGCTTGGATGGTGGCATGAGTGCCTCGGACTGGATGCCGTAGCCTCTGGCCAACCTGCTTGAGGCTCCCGTGGTCCGCCCGGAGGTTCCTGAGGCGAGGGCGCTCGGGGCCGCCTGGCGGGCCCGAGCGCCACACTTGCTGCCGGCGACCAGGCCGAGTTCTGGCAGCTTGATCGGAGCTTCCAGCCGGTGGCCCAACCGGAGTCTCGTGCCTCCAGAAGGGTGCGATAGAGGCGCGCCGTCGAAGCTGTGATGCTGATGGAAAGCGCGAGATAGGGCAGGGTCGGCGTCTCGGCTCGTCAGTGAAGTCGCATTCGACTCTGCTGCGAGACGGTGCCCGATGTTTGATGTCCGCGCTTGGGGTCGATGCGATCAGGCCGGTGTGGAAACCTCAGGTCGCCAGACCGGCGTTTCCTCTCCAGGTCGGGACGCTCGGCCCAACCCGTCGCTGTATCGCAATCCGGGGCAACAGGCGGCTGATCAGGCCCGGATAGCGACTGAAGATGGTCTCATTTGCGGCGCACTTGGGCCGGAGGCACCGGCCCTGGCTTTGGCCTGCCTGTCGCCACGATGAAAACGGTCGTTGCGGCTAAGCACCGTTCATCCCCGCCAATCGCCGTTCGGCACCTTTTTGCCCAAAGCCGATCGCGTGTTGAGACATTGGCGGCGCTCCGTTCCCAGCAGGAACGACGCTCATCCCATTCGGCACGAAGGCACCCCATGAAACGCATGTCCCTCATCAAACTGAGCTGCCTTGTCCTGGTTCTGCCGGTTTGTGGCTTCGCTCAGTCCACACAGGCCGCCCAGGCCCGGTCCGGTTTGGACCTGCCGGGGTTCGACAAAACTGTTCGGGCCCAAGATGATCTGTATCGCCACAGCAGCGGCACCTGGATGCGGACCGCCACCATCCCCGCCGACAGGGCCGAGCTACTCGGCACCAATATGCCTGCGGTCGTCGATCAACGGATCCGCGCCATCGTTCGCGACTTGGCGGTCAAGCCACAGGCGAGCGGTTCCAGCGGACAGAAAATCGGCGACTATTACGCCGCCTATCTGGACGCCGTCGCGATCGAGAAGGCCGGCCTCGCGCCCATCAAGCCCTTGTTGGCTGACATCGCCGCTATCGAGACTTCGCAGCAACTCGCGACCTGGGTCGGGGGTGCCCAAGGGCAGGTTGAAACGCCAATCTGGCTCTGGGGCGGCTTTGCCGACTTCATGGATCCCGGCCTGAACCGCGTAATGGCCTGGCAGGGCGGCCTGGGGCTGCCGGACCGCGACTACTATCTCAAGCTGGATGATGCTCAATTCGGCAAGGCTCGTGCCGCTTACCTCACCTATCTCACGCGGCTGGCCCAGCTCTCCGGCCAAGCCCTGCCCGATGAGATGGCGCAACGCGTCCTGGACCTGGAAACACGTCTGGCTCAAGCGCACACTCCCGTGAGCGAAGCCCGGGATCCGGCCAGGATGTACAATCCCCTGACCGCCGAAGAGCTGATGGCCAAAGCCCCCGGCTTCGCCTGGGAGGCTTTTCTGGCTGCTGCCAAGATCTCCCGCGGCGACAAGGTCACCGTGACGCAACTGAACACCGCCATCGCGACCGCCAAGCTCTTTGCCGATCTGCCATTGTCCGACTGGAAGGCCTATTTCACCCTTCGCAGCCTGGATGCGGCCGCACAGGTCTTGCCGGCCGAGTTTCGCGCCGCCCACTTCGAGTTCCATGGCAAGGCCATCACCGGGGCGCAGGTCGAGGCACCGCGGGCCGAGCGCGCGCTCGAACAGGTCACCTGGGCACTCAATGAGGCCCTGGCCCAGCAATATGTGGCGCGTCACTTTCCGGCCGCGCACAAACAGAAGGTCGGGGCCATTTTCAACAATGTGTTGGCCGCCTATCAGCAGCTGATGGCGGACAACAGTTGGATGGAAGCGTCCACCAAGGCGGCCGCCCTGGACAAGCTTTCCAAGTACAAGGCCAAGATCGGTCACCCTGACAGCTGGCGTGACTATGCCGCACTGGACGTGCGCGCCGGCGACGCCTTCGGCAACCAGCAACGCGCCAAGCGGTTCGATTGGGCGATCAAGGCGGCTGCGGCCGGTAAGCCCATGGATCGCAAGGCCTGGGCCATGTCGCCGCTGGAGGTGAATGCCTTCTATGACCCCATGGGCAACGAGATCGTTCTGACGGCCGGCATTCTGCAAGCGCCTCTGTTCGACATGCAGGCCGATGACGCGGTCAATTACGGCGCAATCGGCGCCACCATCGGTCACGAGATCAGCCATGGCTTCGACAATATGGGGTCCCAGTTCGACGGCGACGGGGTGATGAGGCAGTGGTGGAGTGAGACCGACCGCCAGACCTTTGCGGCGCTCGGCACCAAGCTTGCGAAGCAGTTCAACGGGTTTGAAGCGCTGCCGGGCAAGACCGTGAATGGCCAACTGACCCTGCCTGAGAACATGGCCGATCTGGTCGGCCTGCAGATTGCCTTCAAGGCCTACCAAACCAGCCTGCACGGCAAGCCGGCTCCGGTCGTCGATGGCTACACTGGGGAGCAGCGCTTCTTTCTGAGCTTCGCACAAAGCTGGCGCGTCAAACGACGCGATGAACGCACCCTGCAACTGTTGGTCTCGGACCCCCATTCACCGCCGGAATTCCGGGCCAACGGTGCAGCGCAAAACATCGACGGCTTTCATGAAGCCTTCGGCACACATGCCGGGGACACGATGTTCAAACCCATCGTTGAGCGCGTGCGCCTGTGGTGAGCCCCATAATCCGCTTGCATCCCAGTGCGGTCACAACTCTGCTCCCAAGATGAAGTTTTTCCCCCGCGAAGGGCAGTTCTGGATCTACCACGGTGCGGCCATGACGTTTGTCGTCATGGTCACACTGCTCAGTATCCTGCTGTTTGGCCGCCTCGATGCGAACAACCTGGCCTCCACCCTGGCCTGGATGCCTGCCTACACGATTGCAGTGCTGGGCTTTCGCTGGCTGTACCTCCACCGCCGCTGGGCCGATCTGCCGATGGGGCGATTGGTTCCCGTCGTCATCGGCTATGGCAGCCTCAGCGGGTTTGCCGTGATGGCCACAGTGGCGGCCATGGTAATGCCCTTCTTCTGGCAGCAGATCAGCGCCAGCCGGGCTGAATTCAACAGCCTGGACTTTCTGGCCCGCAACATCCTCGGCAACGGTCTACAGGCACAACTCTTCATCGGTGCCTGGGCCTTCGTCTATGTCAGCGCCGCAGCCGCGCAGCGTGCCCGTGAGGGCGAGCTGAAAAACCTGCGTCTGCAGATGAGCCTGAAAGCCGCGCAGCTGAGCAGTCTGTCAAACCAGCTCAACCCCCATTTCCTGTTCAACACATTGAACAACATCCGCTTCATGATCCACGAAGATGGCAGTCGCGCCGACGCCATGATCGTGGCCCTGTCCGAACTGCTGCGCTACTCGCTCGAAAGCAGCCAGCAGGGCAAGGTCAAGCTGACCCAGGAATTAGCGGTCATCGAGGCCTTTATCTCCATCATGCGGACGCAAATGGAGGACAGGCTGGACTTCAGACTTAGTGTGCCGGCCTCAATGAGCAGCTGTCTTCTGCCGCCAATGGTTCTGCAACTCCTGCTGGAGAACGCGATCAAGCATGGTCTCGACCATTTGCCCCAGGGAGGGATGATTAGCCTTGAGGGTGAGGATCGCGGCGACAGCCTGACGTTCACGGTCGTCAATGCCATTCCGCGCGCACCGGCCAACATAAAGCCGGGCCTCGGCTTGGGCCTTCCGAATATTGAGCACCGCCTGCGCCTTTTGTACGGCGATCGCGCGACAATCAGAACTCAACAGACTGCAGGGTGCTTTCACGTCGAGCTGAATATGCCCAAGGAGTTTGTTTCGTGAAGCCAAGGTTACGGGCGCTGGTGATTGAGGATTCGCGCCTCGCTCGCGAGGGTTTGATGCGTATGTTGGCCGCTTTTAGCGACCAAGTTGACGTGCTGGGTCAGGCCGAAAACGCAGAAATTGCCCTGGCGCTGATCGAGCAACTGCGCCCCGATCTGCTCTTTCTCGACATTCATATGCCTAGAGAAGACGGTTTCGCTCTGCTCGAGCGGCTCGACTATACGCCTCGCATCGTCTTCACCACAGCCTACTCTGAACACGCGATCCGCTCCTTCGATTTCAATACGGTCGACTATTTGCTCAAGCCAATCAGTCCGCTGCGGCTTGCACAGGCCCTGGCCAAGCTGTCCGGTGAGTCCGAGACAGAGGCTGGTGGGGTCGACGTCAAGCCGACGCTGGACATCAGCAGCAAGATCTTCATCAAGGATGGCGACCATTGCTACCTGGTCGCTTTGAGCTCAATTTTCTACATTGAGAGCTGTAAAAACTATGTCCGGGCATTTTTTACAGATGACGCTGGTGGCGCAGTCAGAAATGCCTACGTCAAAAAATCGATGAACCAGCTCGAAGAGCGGCTGCCGAGAACCGTTTTCTTTCGAGCCAGTCGTCAGTACCTGGTAAATCTGCAGGCCATCCGCAGCATCGAGGAATCGATTAGCGAGGGCTTTGAGGTCACCATGCTCGACGGCAAGCGGCTGGAAGTTTCGCGCCGCAATGCAGGCAGGCTCAAGGATTGGCTGAGTTTCTGAATAGGCATCCCCTGTCAATCACGCCATCAACTGCGACCAGTTTCAGTGACGTCGCTCATCATCGGTCTGGGATAGGCCCCATCGATGGCGGGCTGGCAGGTCTGTCGACAGCTCTGGCTGAACAAAGCCAGGGGGCCTCAACGCAAACCAGATCCGTCTTATGCCGACTGAATGGCTGATGGCCGACCTTTGGAAGACTCCGTTGTCGTCGGTGTTCCTGAGGAGGCCGACAGAGCCCCAGTTGAGGCGCTGACAAGGTACCCGCCAGCGCTCAACCATCCAGCAGTCACACGTCAGTCTGGACATTGCCTTTCAGCCGGCGCGCCACGTCGCTTGCGTGAGACAATCGCTCCGTCAGCGCAGGCCATCGGTTCCAGCTCTCCGCAAATGCGAGAATGTACGACAACTGGGCGAAGACCGCCCCGGGTTTGGCCTCGGGCGCGGCAATTAGAGCGAGCGTAGCGATGATCAGCGCGAGCAACACGATCCAGTTCATCAGATAGATCGCGATCTCGGCATCCGATCGCGCCACCTGCAGCTTTCGCCGGCGGGTCAGATGGGTGTGCAGGCCACGCGGGCTGCCGCGGCTCAGGACTGCAAAATCGCGCTCTGTCCGGCCATTCAAGGCGGCGTTAAGCCTCTCAACCTTGCCGGAATAGAGGCGGTCCATAGCGACAAGGGTGGCGGCCACAACAAGCCCTGCCAATCCGACACGCCAGTCGTACCAGGCTGAAATGGTGAGGGAGCCGACGCCTGCAATGATAGCCGAGAACCCTTCAGGCACGCTGCGTTCATAGGTTTGAACCACCTCGTAGACCTGTCGAAGTCGTCCGACCTGGACGCCCGGAGAGTCAGCACTGGACATTACTGTCTGCGATAGTCGCTGTTCCGCTGCAGAGAAAACCCTCGTATCGAAGAAGCGCCTCAGGGCCCCAGACACCAGGATCGCGCCCGCTCCGCAGGCCAGCAGCAGGAGCCCGGTCTGGTCTCCGGAAAGCAGACGATCGATCGTCACGCCGATCAGGGCGGGCAATGCCAGTAACGAGATTTCCTCGATGGTCAGCAGCCCGTAGGCTGCAAAGATCCGGCGGCGCTCTGGACCGAACAGAGTCAGCGACGACACCCTCATGGTACCACCGTGCCCGGCGGGGCAATGATCAGGCGCATGCGGTCTCCCCACGAGCGGGCAGCCTTGAGGTCCAGCCATAAGGACCGCGCTTCCGCAGTATGTACTGTCCACAGATGACTGGAGCTTATGGGGGTCGTCAGGCCATAGACAGGCTGCTCCCGCTCCGGTTCCCAAGTGCCAAACAGGCGATCCCAGAGGATCAGGATGCCGCCGTAATTCTTGTCCAGGTAGATTTCCTGGGAGCCATGATGGACACGGTGATTGGCGGGCGAGTTGAAGACCTGGTCGAACCAGCCCAGGCGGCCGATGGTCTCTGTGTGAAGCCATTGCTGGTAGGACAACATCACGCCGAAGGCCGCCCCGACGAGCAGGGGGTCAAAGCCGATCAGAACGGCAGGCAGATAGAACCAGGGCGAGGTAAAACCGTCGACGAAGGACACCCGCAATCCGGTCGTCTGGTCAAAACGGGGTGACGAATGGTGCACAGAATGAGCGACCGCCCATAGGGCACGAACGCGGTGAGCCACCCGGTGATCCCAGTAGAACAAGAAATCAACGAGCAACAGACAGAGCGGGGCGCTCCACCAGGTTGTTGGAATGCGCCAGGGTGTAAGCGCGTCCGCAATGCCAAACAGGGCCGTGATGAAGCCGAGAACCAATCCGCTCGCGGCCAAGGCGGGCAGGAGGACGCCAGAGCTGGCGGCCATCTCCTTCCAGGCCGCGAGGTTCAAGGTCCTGCGCTGCCGCCAAATCTCGATCGGCAGCATGATCAGGATCGCGGCTGAGAGCGCTCCGGCGAGCATTTCGAAAAGTCCGATGATCTCCATGAGGCACCATAAAATGAATGATCGCTCACTCTTTGACTGTATGATTTTGCCGTGTCAATGGAAAGTGAGCGCTCGCTCATTGAATGGAGGCCGCTTTGCGCACCGCTGACCCCGACCTGCAACGTCGTCGCTCATCCGAAATCGCTATGGCCGCCGCGCGCGTGTTTTTGGCCAAGGGGTTTCACGGGGCCAGTATGCAGGATGTGGCGCGCGAGGCCGGTGTCAGCATGGGCCTCCTCTATCGCTACTATGATGACAAGGCCGCGCTGATCGCGGCGGCAGCCACGATCGATCGTGCGCCTCTCCTGGCCGAGATCGCAGCGCTCGGCGCGGCCGATGATCCTCTGGCAGGACTGGAGGCCCTGTTGGTGAGTTTCATCGGTGCGGCGATGGAGCCGGGCTATGTCGACTTGGTGACTGAGGTTGCGGCCGAGGCCTGTCGCAACGCCCGCGTCGCTGCCGTGCTTCAGCAAGACGAGCTTGAGCTGCACGCAGCTCTCGTCGCCGTCCTCGAACGCCATCAGGCCGCTGGACGGCTAAGAGCCAATGCAGATCTGGCTTCCTTCGCTCTGCTGTTTCTGACCCTGGCCGACGCCCTGGCACTGCGTCTCCGCTTCGAACCTGGTCAGCCGATCACCCCATTGATCAGGTCTTTCTCACCATCGATCTGGGCGCTGAAGCCCTAGCGGGTCAGGGTCTTGCCGCGATAGACTTCGCAAAGGGTTTCCAGCACGCGGACCGCAGCCGGATCGGCAAGCCGATAGAAAATCGTTTGGGCCTCGCGGCGGGTCGCAACCAGGCCCTCAGCCCGCATCTTGGCCAGATGTTGCGAGGTCGCTGACTGAGCCAGGCCGACATGGATCGCCAGATCACCGACCGATGCCTCGCCGTCGATCAGGCGGCAGAGGATCAGCAGTCGCTGCTCGCTCGCCAGGAGCTTGAGAAGTCGAGCCGCAGACTGGGCACTGGCGGCCAGCTCCTGAACATCGTCCGTCAGTTTGGAGAAAGCAGCCTTGGTCATATGCCTAATGTAGAAGATACGAATTAAGGTTCAAGCTTGTGCGAGCGGGCCCTGTTGTCGCAGCGGTTTATCCGTGAGGTCGGAACCTTGCGACGAGCACCGGCTGTGGGGTTTGGAAACGCTCAGACCGAAGACCTCGGAGGTTCTTCCACACCGTCATCGCGCAGGACGATGTAGATGGCCGGGATGACAAGCACGGTCAGCACCGTCGACGAGGCGAGACCAAACAGAAGCGAAATCGCCAGGCCCTGAAAAATGGGGTCGAACAGGATCACGGCCGCGCCGATCATGGCGGCCAGGGCCGTGAGCACGATCGGCTTGAAGCGGATGGCCCCGGCCTCCAGCAGTACCTCGCGCAGAGGCCGGTCACCGGTCTGGCTGTGACGGATGAAGTCGACCAGCAGGATCGAGTTGCGCACGATGATCCCTGCCAGGGCGATGAAGCCGATCATCGAGGTGGCGGTGAAGGGGGCTCGAAACAGGATGTGGCCGATGACGATACCCACCAGGGTCAGGGGGATCGGCGTGAGGATCACCAGCGGCAGGCGGAAGCTTTTGAACTGGGCGACGACCAGCACATAGATACCCAGGATCGCCACGCCGAAGGCTGCGCCCATGTCGCGGAAGGTCACCCAGGTGATCTCCCATTCGCCGTCCCATAGCAGGGTTGGTTTACGCTCGTCGGTTGGCTGGCCGTTCATACGGATGTCGGGCTTGGGAAGATCGCCCCAGTCGGCGGCCTTGATCGCCTTGTCGACTGCCATCATGCCGTAGATCGGGGCCTCATAGGCACCGGCCAGTTCGGCCATGATCATGTCGACGTCGCGACCGTCGCGGCGGAAGATGTGGGTCGAGCCGGCCTCCCGTGTGGCGGTGACCACCTCGCCCAACGCCACCAGCCGACCGCCCTGGATCTGGGCTACAGGCAGGGCCGCCAGGCCCTCGTCCCAACTGCGCGCCGACTGCGGCAGACGCACCGAGATCTCCAGCGGATCGCGACCCTCGCCGCGATGGGCGTAGCCCACGACCTGTCCGCCGAAGGCCGCGGCGATCGAGTCCAGCACCTGACGGTCATCGACCTTCAGGGCTTCCAGGCGGTCACGGTCGGGAACAAGGCGCAGGCCGGGTCGGGCCTGACCATAGCTGTCATCGATGTCGACAATGTAGGGCACGGATTTGAAGGCGCCCTTGACCCGCTCGGCCACGGCGCGTCGGGTCGTTGCGTCGGGGCCATAGATCTCGGCCAGCAGGGTGGCCATGACCGGCGGTCCGGGAGGGGCCTCGACCACTTTGATCGACGCGCCGGCCGGCAGGGCCACCCTGGCTAGCCGTTCGCGCAGGTCCAGGGCCACACTGTGGCTGGAGCGCTTGCGCTCGCCCTTTTCGGCCAGCGACACCGACAGGTCGCCCTGGTCGGGGCGGTTGCGCAGATAGTAGTGGCGCACCAGGCCGTTGAAATTGAACGGCGAGGCGGTCCCTGCGTAGGCGTCTATTGCTGTCACCTCGGGCAGGGTGCGGGTGATGACCGCCGCGTCGGACAGCGCCCGGGCGGTGCCCTCCAGCGAGGTTCCCTCCGGCATGTCCAGAACAACCTGCAACTCGGACTTGTTGTCGAAAGGCAGCAGTTTGACGGTCACAGTCTTGGTGGCGAACATGGCACCGGCCAGTAGGGTGGCCAAGCCCACGCCGATCAGGAAGGTCCAGGCGCTTTTGCGGGTGGCGATCACCTGGCTGGCGACGCGGCGATAGAGCGCGCCCAGCTTGCCCTCGCCGTCATGACCATGCCCGCCGGTCGTCAAGGTCTTGCGGGCGAAGCGGACCATCAGCCAGGGGGCGATGACCACGGCGACGAAGAACGAAAACACCATCGCTGCGGAGGCATTGACCGGGATCGGGGCCATGTAGGGACCCATCAGGCCCGAGACAAACAGCATGGGCAGCAGGGCCGAAACCACGGTCAGTGTGGCGACTACGGTGGGATTGCCCACCTCGGCCACAGCGTCGACCGCCGCGTCGATCCGGCTTCGGCCGTCGCTCATGGCCCAGTGGCGGGCGATGTTCTCGATCATGACGATGGCGTCGTCGACCAGGATGCCGATCGAGAAGATCAGGGCAAACAGGCTGACCCGATTGATCGTGTAGCCCATCAGGTTGGAGGCGAAGAGGGTCAGCAGGATCGTGGTTGGAATGACCACGGCGGTGACCGCCGCCTCGCGCCAGCCGATGGCCAGACCGATCAGCACTACGATTGACAGGGTGGCCAGGCCCAGATGGAAGAGAAGTTCGTTGGCCTTTTCATTGGCCGTGGCCCCATAGTCGCGGGTCACGGCCACATCCAGGCCTAGTGGCAGGAGGGAGCCCTTCAGGGCCTCGACACGGGCCAGAACGGCCTGTGAGACGACGACGGCATTGGCCCCCTTGCGCTTGGCGATGGCCAGGCTGACGGCGGGGGCCTGGCTCCAGACGCCGTCGGCACGGGCATAGCGCCAGGCGCGGGCCTGATCCTCGCGCGGCCCCTGGGCCACATCGGCGACATCGCGCACATAAACCGCTTGGCCGCTGGCTGAAGGCAGGGCCAGCAGGCCGATATCGACGGCGCTGGTCAGGCTCCGACCGGCCGTGACTTCGACCGCCCGACCGTCGCCGCGGATCTGCCCGGCGGGAAAGGCGCGGGTGGCCTGGCGGACGGTATCCATCAGGACGGCGAGTGACACGCCATGCTGGGCCAGGCGCGCGGGATCCGGGGCGACGCGGATTTCCTCGGGGCGGCCGCCGACAATGAAGGTCAGGCCCACATCATCGACCTTCGCGACCTCGGTGCGCAGCTTGCCTGCCAACTGATACAGCGCCTGGTCGGTCCACTGGCCCTGCGCGCCTGGCTTGGGTGCCAGGGTCAGAACCAGGCTGGGCACGTCATTAATACCCCGGGTCTGGATCAGGGGCTCAGCGATGCCGGCCGGAATGCGGTCGTAATTGGCGCGGATCTTCTCGTGGATGCGCACCGCCGCTGCGTCGGGATCAACCCCGACCTTGAAGCGGGCCGTGACCATCACCTGATTGTCGTCAGCGAAGGTATAGACGTGCTCGACCTCGGCGACGCTCTTGACGATGGTCTCCAGCGGCTTGCCGACCAGCTCAATGGCGTCGGGCGCACGCAGGCCCGGCGCGGCGACCATGATGTCGACCATGGGCACGCTGATCTGCGGTTCCTCCTCGCGGGGGATCGAGACCAGGGCCAGCAGGCCTACAGCGATGGCCGCCAGCAGGACCAACGGCGTCAGCGGCGACTGGATCGACGCTCTGGTCAGGCGTCCCGACAGCCCCAGATTCATCGGCCGGCCTCCGCCGGGGTCAGGATGTCGCCTGGACGCAAGCCCGACAGGACCTCAACCGTGTCGGCCGTGGCGCTCGCGCGAGCCTGAATCGGGGCTTCTGAGATCACCCCGTTGGCACCGACCAAACGGGCGTAGTCGACGCCGAACCGGGTGACGACATAGCGTCGGGGAATGATAATCGCCTGACGCTCGCCGATCTTTACGGCGGCACGTACGCGCTGGCCGATCAAATCGCCGGGCAGGTTGGGGGCGGCGACATCGGCGGTGACCTGGCCGCCCGTGATCGACGGATAGATCTGGGTGAGGGTTCCGCGGGCGGCGACTCCGCGAAGGTCCTCTGCGGCCAGATCGACGATGTCGCCGACCTTGAGGGCTTGGGCCTGGCTTTCCGGCAGTTCGATGCGGACCACCAGCGGGCCGGCGGTGATCCTGGCGATCGACTGCCCGGGCATCACCACCGAGCCGACCGGAACATTTGCCAGCAGGACCCGGCCAGAGGCCGGTGCCAGGATCGCGCCCTGGGTGCCCAACTCGGCGCTGGCTTCGCGTTGGGCGCGGGCCGCCGCCAGATTGGCGGTGGCAGCCTTGGCCTGGGCCTCGATCTGGTCCAGCCGGGCCTGGGCATAGATCCCTTGCGAGAACAGGTAGCGGGTTCGCGTCAGATCGGCCTGGGCGCGGGTCGACTCGGCCGCGGCCGCGGCCGCCTGGGCGTCGAGCGCACCAGTCTGCAGGGTCAGCCGATCATCCCTGACCTGGCCGATCCGCTGGCCCTGGCGGACGACATCCCCTTCCTTGACGCTGAGCGCCACCAAGGTTCCGGAGATCCGTGCCCTTGCCTCGGCCATGTCGCGCGTGGTCAGGGTGGCTGGAACAGGCTTCATGTCGGCCACGACCTGGGCCCTGACCGTCAGTCGATCAGCCGCTGGTGCCGTCTTGGCTGGCGGCTCAGTGACGATCTTGGGCTGGTCGCAGGCGCTGAGCAGCAGGGCTGCACCCAAGGCGCTGAGCAGATATGGCCGCGCCGACATGGCGTCCCCTCCAGATGATGTCTGCGACGTCTATCGAACGGTGGGCAAACCGGCGGCTTTCCAGGCCATGATGCCGCCGGTCAGGTGGGTATCCAGCGCGTGGCCGGCCTTCTGGCAGTGGCCGACAGCGGTGGCCGAGCGCTTGCCCGAACCGCAGCTGAATACTACGGCCCTTTCGCCAGCGTCCGGCAGGGCTTTGGGGTCAAAGGTCGACAGCGGAACATTGACCGCGCCGGGGATGCGTTCGGCCTCGAACTCGGCCAGTTCGCGCACATCGACGAGCATGATTTCCTGGGCGTCGAGGGCGGCCTTCACCTGTTGTGCAGTGAGGTCGCGTGTCTTGGGGGATCCAAACATTATCGGGTCTCCTTGAAGGGCGCGCCGGCGCCCGCCGAGGGGCACGAAGACGCGGAGCTTAAAATTCATAATTGCTTATATGCTATTTTTCTTATATACAGTCAAGTCTTCGCAGGATGACGCTAGCCCGACGGGTCGGGCGCAATGTGATCCTGATCAAAGTCGGTTGCCGGAAAAGCGCCCAGCGTCGGCCTCAGACTGCGGTGTTAAAGGAACGGGATCATGACCAGGCCACGCATCGTCATTCTGGGTGCCGGACTGGGCGGTGCCATCGCCGCCTTTGAGATCAAGCAGGCAGTTGGCGAAAGAGCAGTGGTCGAGGTGGTCTCCCAGGGCGACACCTTCCACTTTGTGCCCTCAAACCCGTGGGTCGCCGTTCACTGGCGCAAGCGCGAGGCCATCGAGGTCAAACTGCCGCCCGTGTTCAGGAAGAAGGGCATCGCCTTTCGGGGCGTGGGTGCGGCAAGGGTCATGCCCGAACGCAATCAGCTGGAGCTGACCGACAGCGTGTTGCTGGACTACGACTATCTGGTGATCGCCACCGGTCCGGAGCTGGCCTTTGACGAGATCCCGGGCCTTGGCCCGCATGCCGGCTTCACCCAGTCGATCTGCCACGTCGATCACGCCGAGACGGCGGCGTCCGCTTTCGATCGCTTCGTCGAAAATCCAGGCCCGATCGTGGTCGGTGCGGTGCAGGGTGCCTCCTGCTTTGGCCCGGCCTATGAATTTGCCCTGATCCTCGACACCGAATTGCGCCGCCGCAAGGTGCGCGACCGTGTGCCGATGACCTTCGTGACCTCCGAGCCCTATATCGGTCATCTGGGCCTGGACGGGGTTGGCGACACCAAGGGGCTGCTGGAAAGCGAAATGCGCCAGCGCCACATCAAGTGGATCACCAGCGCCAAGGTCGCCTCGGTCGAGGCCGGGATGATGCATGTCGAGGAGATCGCCGACGACGGCGCGGTCAAGGCGACCCACGATCTGCCGTTTTCCTATTCGATGATGCTGCCGGCCTTCCGGGGGGTGGCCGCCGTGCGCGGTGTCGAGGGCCTGACCAATCCACGCGGGTTCATCCTGATCGACAAGCACCAGCGCAATCCGACCTATCCCAATGTCATGGGCTTGGGAGTGTGCGTTGCCATCGCCCCGACCGGCAAGACGCCGGTGCCTGTGGGTGTGCCCAAGACCGGCTTCATGATCGAGAGCATGGTCACGGCCATCGCCCAGAACTTCAAAGAGATCCTCAGTGGCCAGCCCGCCACCCATGAGGCGACCTGGAACGCCATCTGCCTGGCCGATTTCGGCGACGGCGGCGTGGTCTTCATTGCCCAGCCGCAGATCCCGCCGCGCAACGTCAACTGGTCGGCGAGCGGCAAGTGGGTCCATCTGGCCAAGGTCGGGTTCGAAAAATACTTCCTGGCCAAGGTCAAGCGCGGCGAGAGCGAACCCTTCTACGAGAAGCTCGCCCTGGACGTCATGGGCATCCACAAGATCAAGCCCTGAAGGGGAAAGTACCGCGATGCGGCAGCTTGTTTGTCCCGCCTGCGGCGCGACTAATCGCGCGCCCGAAAGCCGGAACGCCCTGGCAGCTAAGTGCGGCCGCTGCGGAGAGCGCCTGTTCGCGGGTGGTCCGACCGAGGTCAGCGGGGCGCAACTGGCGGCTCATGCGAGCAAGAGCCGGGGCGTCGCCGTGCTCGTCGATGTCTGGGCACCGTGGTGCGGACCCTGCCGGTCGATGGCCCCTCATTTTGCCGGCGCGGCCGCCCGGCTCGAACCGGATGTGCGGCTGCTGAAGCTCAATTCCGAAGCCGAGCCGCAGGCCGCTGGGGCGCTGGGTGTCTCGGGTATTCCGGCCCTGCTGCTCTATCGCGACGGTGCCGTCATCGCCCGGTCTACCGGACTGATGAGTACCGCCCAGATCGTCGCCTGGACGCACCAGGCCCTGGCCCGGGCCAAGGCCCCGGCCTCTGAAGGAGGTTGATCATGACCATCGACCGTATGGTTCTGGCCTTTGCCGGCCTTGTCGTTTTGCTGGGCGTCGGCCTGGCCCAGTTTGTTCACCCCTGGTGGATCGGCCTGTCGATCTTTGCGGGCCTAAACATGATCCAGGCGGCCTTCACAGGCTTTTGCCCGGCCGCGATGATCTTCAAGAAGCTCGGCGTCAAGCCCGGCATGGCCTTCCAGTGAGCGCCCACCGGTCCGACTGCCTGAGTCCCATTTAAGGCGCTCAATCGGTGTAGCGCCGTCTCGTGCGGGTCTGGCTCCCCACAGTGGATCAGGGCGGCTAGTGAACGAACGACCCGTTTAGCCGACCCAAAAGGCACTTTCTCACCTTTGTGGACGCATCAGCTTAGGGAGCCACCAGGCAAGGCAATCCCGATCGGCTTGAGCTGAGCGATCTTGTCACAGGTAGGGACAGGCGGAACCGGGTTCCTTCGGGTCCCGATGTCCAGTCCGCCCCAGCGCCGATCGCCTCGGAGACGTGGTCTCCGCCATTGGGCAAGGATCGATCGCTCAACAGTGTGTCAGAGCGACGGGCTGACGGCGATCGAGCGCGGCAGCCATCCAACCGGCGGTAGCTGGCCCAGAAATCCAAAAGCTCGATCGGGCGTCCTCACACGAACCGGCCGGGTTCGATTTTTGGCTTCGAGTGGCACCGACTAGGTTTTGTGCCGATCGGTCGGGAGTCTGGAGCTGCTCCAACGGCCGCTCATGGCGCAGCGCCGCCGCGAAAGCTGCCCTTGGCCACGACCGGTAAGGGGGGGCGCTCGAACGCCTCCCTCTACGAGAGGGCGATTCTGTCGCCCGTCGGTCATGGGTCGGGGTCGGAAATCAGGCTCTCGCTCTAGATCGGACCTTCGACCCTTGGCCATGAGGCTCGCATCGCGGACGTCAGCGACAGGCGTGTGTTGCCGCCAACGCCAACAGAGCAGGATGCTAGGGACGTCCTGGAGTCGCGCTCTGCATCGCGATCCAGGCGTCAATCTGAGCTTCCAGCACGTTGAGCGGTACCGAGCCGTTCTTCAGCACTACGTCGTGAAAGCCGCGCAGATCGAACCTGTTGCCCAGGGTCGTTTCGGCCCGCGTCCGCAGTTCGCGGATTTTCAGTTCACCCACCTTGTAGGCCAGCGCTTGGCCGGGCCAGGTGATGTAGCGGTCGACCTCGACCTCGATATTGGTGCGCGACAGAGCCGTGTTCTCCAGCATGAAGGCGATCGCCTGATCGCGCGTCCAGCCCTTGGCGTGGACGCCGGTGTCGACCACCAGCCGGCAGGCGCGCCACATCTCGTAGGACAGTCGACCCATGTCCTTCTCGGGCGTGTTGTACAGGCCCATCTCGATGCCGAGCCGCTCCGAATAGAGGCCCCAGCCCTCGACGAAGGCCGTGAAGAAGGCCGCGTTCTTGCGGAATTCCGGAAGGTCCAGTTCCTGCTGCAGCGCGATCTGGTGGTGATGCCCAGGCACGGCCTCGTGCACCGTCAGGGCCGGCATCTCATAAAGGGGGCGCTGGTCCAGGTGTGTCGTATTGACGAAATAGACCCCGGGCGCCCCAGTGCTGGCGAAACCCGGGTTGTAGTAGGCCGTGGTGTTGCCTTCGGCGATCTCGGCCGGGATCTCTCGCACGGTATAGGGCAGGCGCGGTAGGGTTCCGAAGAGCTTGGGCATCCAGCCATCGATCGTCTTGGCTAGGAACGACGCCTCGCGCATCAGCTCGGACGGGGTCTTGGCGTAATACTTCGGGTCGGTGCGGAGCTTTTCGATGAAGGCCTTGCGATCGGAAGCGATCCCGCTCCTGGTCGCCACCGCATCCATCTCGGCGCGGATGCGTGCCACTTCAGAAAGGCCCAGCTGGTGTATCTCCTCGGGCGTCTTCGTCGTCGTGGTCATGACGCGCACCTGGTAGGCGTACCAGGCCGGTCCCTGGGGCAGGCCGCTGGCCGCCACGTCCTTGCGGCACCGGGGCGCGTACTCCTTCTCATAGAAGTCGGAAAAGGCCTGGTAGGCGGGATTGACCGTGCCGGCGATGCTGGCCTTGGCCCGCGCCTGCATGGAGGCCCAGTCGGCTTCTGAAATCGACTGCGGTCGCGTCTTCTTGAACGGCTTGAAGAATGTCGAGGCTTCGGGGTCCCTCGCGATGGTCGCCGTGATCGTCGCGCCGAACGCCTTCATCGGCGCGCACGGCTGGACGTAGCCCTTGGCCAGCCCGTCCCGCACGGTGGCGATCGAGGCGGCGTTGTAGGCCGAATAGAGATCCAGCCGCTTCAGATAGCTGTCGTAGTCGCCCTTGGTGAAGAATGGCAGCATGTCGGGCAGTGAGGCGAAGAGCTGGTGCCAGCTCCCGATGCTGGAGAACAGCATGGTGCGCTGGCCGAACCCGTTGCCCTCGACCTGCTCGCTGAGCATGCGATGCAGGATCGCCTTGTTCACACGGTCGGCCTGGGACAGGCCGGCGTCGGGAATTGAGGCCAGCCGCTGGAGAATGACGCCAGCCTCGGCGGCCCGGCGATCGGCAAAGGCCAGCGACGGATCATCCAGCCGGTCATCGTAGTCGCGCACGCCCAGCAGCGTGGCCTGCACCGGCGCGCCCTTCAGCCACCAGGTCCAGTGCTCGTCGATCAGGGTCTTTAGCGCCTCTGCGGCCTTTTGGTCGGGCAATGCCGGCGCGGCCGCCAGACGCGTCGGCTCCGGCTGCGCCAGGGCCGGGCGCGCGATTGTTCCCACGAATAGGGCCACGACGCAGGCTGCACCATTCCAACGCTTGTGCATGTTCCCCCCTTGAGATCGCCAAGTCTGTGCAGGAATCCACGCGTTAAGCTGTTTAGGCAACGGTCTGCGCCGCAACACCGTCCGGGACTGCGGCCCTCCCGATGCTAGGCACCGACCTGATATCGATATGTGGGGCCAACCTAACACCGGCTGGCTAGGGCGTTGAATTTCCTCAGTATGGCGATTTTGCCAACTTAGCGGTCCCAACTTAAAACCGGCCGCAGAACGACCAAACCAACTTAAGGCTGGCCGCAGCGCATTTCACTCACGTCCAATTTTCGATAAAAATGTAATGATTACAGAGGCTTGCCGTTTTCGCTTTGCCGTGACGACGGTTGCGCAAGGTCATCATTGCGAGGGTCCATAGCGTTGGGCGCCCAAGCGCGAATGTCTTGGTCGCTCCTCGCTCCGAGGCCCTACCGAGACCGAAAACAGTCTGGCTCAAGCCGGGAAACCTTTTCAGGTGCAGATCATCCTAGCGGCGGCAGCCAGAGTTTGGCACTCGCGGATCCCAAGACCGGGGACTTTTGGCGTACAAAGGTTTGTGAAGCGGACACGGGTCCAAGCTTTCGGGAAGGGGTTACGCTGTGTAACTGATCTGCTGGTGTAAGCTAGGCAAGCGCCGCTTTAAGGGTGTCAGCCTTCAGGCGGAGCCCGCCGCAGCGCCCATGCTCCGGCGACGAGGCTGAGCAAGGCCAGGACACCGAGGGCGGCCAAGGGCTGTCGCGGCAGTCGCGCTGGTTCAGTGTCCGTTGCGAACCTCGGGAGGCGCTCGAAGTCCCTGCTCGTAAACGGCCTCTCGTTGAAAATGTACGGGTAGTAGAAGGCCTGCAGGTGGCGGTGGAACGCGACGACCCTAACCTGATAGGCGAGGTGCGCCTCAAGGTCGGTGGAAGCAAGTTGGTGTGCCGCCGATTGCAGCGCAGCGGCCGGCAGAACCCAGCCGAGGCGATCGGTCCAGGCGGCACGCGCCTTGAGGCTCGCGCGATAGCTGGCAAAGGCTTCTGCGACGCTGTCGTCGCCCATCTCGTGCATGGCATAGTACCATTTCCAGTGAAAGCGGCCGACCACGGGCGGAGTGTCGCGCCATTCCGGATGCTTCGCCTTGAAGGGCGTCATCACCGCGTACTTCGGAATATCCCAGGCGCGGTGCACGGCCTCGCGCTGGGCCAGGGACAGGTCCATGCCCTGGCCGACAGGGTGACTGCGCGCAATCGCGACCGCGCCGAGCGCCGGTCCCAGAAGCGTCAGCACCAGCCAAAGGCCGATCAGGCTGGCCGCATTGGTCGCCGATCGCCGGCCGATCGCAGCGACCAGAAGGGACAGGCCGAGCCAGAAGGTGACGTAGAGCGTCGCCGCCAGGGTGAGCATCGCGGTGCCCACCGGAGAGGCTCCGGCCAGGACCGCACCGACCCACAGCGGCAGAAGCAGCGCCGCCAGGACCAGACCGCCGCGCAGGCCGGCACGCCGCCCCCACACCCCGCTGACGCCGCCCGGGGTGGCGGCCAGCAGTCGCAGCCGGCCAGCCTCACGCTCGCTCGACACCAGATCATGCAGCAGGGCGATCAGGACCAGCGGCGACAGATAGATCAGTACAAACGTCCAGTCGAAAGGGCCTGGCAGCACGAGCTCGGGGTTGTAGGCCTCGGTCTCATGCAGTTGCGCCTGAAGGCCAAGGAGCCGGACGCGCAGTACGAACGGCTGCAGGTCGCGCTGTCCGAGAGCGGCAAAGGCCAGGGGGCGGGGAGGGTCGGCCGTCAGATGGAAGGTGTAGTAGGCCGCATAGCCCGCGTCTCCGTCCGGCTTTCCGTAGGTCCTGGCCACCCCGACGAGGTCGGCCTGATGGGCAGCGGCGACACGGGCAATGGTTGCGACCTGGCGATACTGGGCGGCGAGGCCGGCCGCGACCGCCAGCGTCGCTGCGGCCAGCAGGACGAGAAGCGCGGCGCAGGAGACCCTGGCGCGCAACAGAAGGATCAGTTCGGCGCGAAGGCGATTCATTGGAAGGACTCCAGCGGGCGGCGCGCGATCTGGCGCAGCGCAAGGCCCAGGGCCGCCAGCCAGGCCAGCAGGATGGCGAGGGCTGTGCTGATCGCGCCTGCAGAGCGGGCCAGCGGATCGGGCGCGCGATAGACGAGGGTCGGCATGCGCGCCCAGGTGTCAGCGGACACGCGGGGATCGGGACCGGCATTCTGGTTGGGGATCGCCTCGATCTGGACGCGGTTCAGTGCCTGAACGAAGGCGTAGCGATGCGCCTCGACTTGATCGAGAAAGTGCTTGTGGCTTTCGACATCGGTCGCGGCGAGCGCCGATGAGCCGGTTCGAACAGCCAGCATCGGACTGACCACGCCGAAGGCGCGGACCACTCGATTCTGGGCCGATTCCCGGGCGAAGGCCTTGGCGGCGTAGCGGTCGAACAGCGCGCTGGTCAGGCGCTCGCCTTCGTAGGAGACCAGACCCGCCCATTGCACGGGCAGGTCCTCGGCGCGCGACACGCCGTACTGGCGCAAGATCCTGGCCTTGTAAGCCGCGAAGTAGGGGTCATCCGGATTGTGGCTGTCGCCGATCGCCTTGAGATCGCGATGAATTGCCACGTCAGTTTCGATCCGGGTCGGCTGTGGATGCAGCAAGGCGGCGAGTTCGGGTAACCCGCGCGGCAGGATGATGGTCAGGGCCATCCAGATCGAAACCAGCGCGGCCAGGGCGTCACGCCCGCGACGGAACAGGCTGGACACCAGGACCGCCAGGGTCGCCCAGAAGGCCAGGTAAAGGGCATAGACCAGCAGCAAGGTACCGGCGGGCCCGGCCGGAGCCTGGCCGGCCGCGACCAGTGCCGCCAGGGCCAGGGCAGCGGGGACCAGCAGCGTGAGGCTTAGCCCGAGATGGATCGCCAGCTTGCCCATAAGGATTTCGGCGGGGCGCACACCCTGTGCCAGCAGCACGCGCAAGAGGCCGCTCTCGCGCTCCCGCGCGATGGCGCCGTGGGCCAGGAAGACCATCAGCAGCGGTGCCAGAACCTGCAGTACAAACGCCGGGCTGAGGTCACCGAACCGCATCAGGAGCGAGGATTGGCGGGCCTCGCTGAAGTTGGCACTGTTCTGGCGATGGCCCTCCAGGAACACCATCGATCCGGTATAGGCGTCGACGCCCGGATCAAAGAAGGCCAGTGCAGAGAGCGGACGGAAGACGTACTGTCCATAGTGAACCATCCGGTGCGGATGGCGATCCGGCTGGGCCTTGAAGGCCGCGTCGCTGGCAGCCTGGTGGTGGGCGCGAAGGTCGTCAATGCGGGCCCGCCGGTCGAGACCCAGGCCGACTGAGGCGACGATCAGCAGGGCCAGGATCGCGCAGGCGATCGCGGCGACGTGGTTGCGGGTGAGGGCGCGAAGTTCCTCACGGGCAATTCGGGCGATGATGGCACGGCGCATGGTCAGGCCGCCGCATCCGTCTGGCCGATGCGCACATAGCGCGCGTGGAGGGCCCGGACGTCGAAACGCGCCTCGCCCTCGGCGGTGAGTTCTGCCTCCAGCCGGCCATCGGCGAGGAAGCCGATGCGATCGGCGATCTCGGCCGCGCCCAGCAGATCGTGGGTGACCATCAGGATCCCCATGCCGCGCGAGCGGGCCGCGTCGAGCAGGCGGTTGAAGTCCGCGGCCGCCCGGGGGTCCAGGCCGGACGTGGGTTCATCCAGCAGTAGAACGGGCGCGTGGCGGGCTATGGCCAGGCCGATGGCGGTCTTCTGGCGCATCCCTTTCGAGAAGCCACCCACCCGTCGACCGCGTGCGTCAGGCGCAAGTCCCGCCGCTTCGAGGGCGGCTTCGATGCGCGATGCCGAGGCGTCGGCACCGGCGAGCGCCAGGAAGTAGGACAGATTCTCGCGGGCGGTCAGATGTTCGTAGAGCGCGACGTTTTCCGGCACATAGGCAATCTTGGCGCGCGCCGCATCAGGTGCCTCGGTCACGTCCTGGTCCATCACCCGGACCGTTCCACCCGTCGGGCGGATCAGCCCCAGAAACGCGGACAGGGTCGTCGACTTGCCGGCCCCGTTGCCGCCCAGCAGGGCATAGATCTCGCCCGCGGCGACCTTGAAGTTCAGGCCCCGCAGGACGGCCTTGTCCCCGTACTGATGACGAAGGTCGCACGCCTCCAGGACCACGTCGCGCTTGTCGCTCAAGGATTGCTCCATCCCGTTTCGTACGTCGCCAGCCTCTTGCCAGCCGCGTCGGTTAATGCATATGACGTTATAACGTAACACTTACATTGCGTGTCAATCGCGATTGAGCGAGGACGCGCCAGTGCGCTTGGCGCGACGGGGGATGAGATGAAACTTGAGCGTTTGAAGCTGGTTTTCGCGGCAGGCTGCTCGCTGCTGGCCCTGGGCGGAGGCGCGCGCGCCGCAGAGACCGCCGGGACTCCCGAAGGCACCACGGTCGTTGAGGACGTCAAGGTCACGGCCCGACGCGCCAGCGCCAGCATCAATGGCCTGGACGTCGATCCCAGGACCCTGCCGCAAAACGTGCGGGTCCTGGACAGGGCCCTGATCGAGACGATCGGCGTGGCCAATCTCTCGGACCTCTTCGATCTGGCCGGCGGCATGGCCCGCCAGAACAGCTTTGGCGGGGCCTGGGACGCCTACGCCATTCGCGGGTTCTCCGGCGACATCAACCAGGGCCCGGACCTGCTGGTCAACCGCTTCGTGTCCAACCGCGGCTTCAATCCGCGCCGGGACGTGGCCACGGTCGAGGCCTTCCAGGTGCTGAAGGGGCCGGCCTCAGCCCTGTCCGGCAAGGGCGAGCCGGGCGGATCGATCAACATCGTGACCAAGGCCCCTGGCCGGGACCCGGTGGCCATCGTCGAAGCGTCCTACGGAAGCTTCGACACCTGGCGCGGCGTCGCTGACCTCAACGGTCCGCTGACCTCAACGACGGCTGCACGCCTGGTCGCAGCCTATCAGGAGACGGACGGCTTCCGCGATCATGTCGGATCGGACCGCCTTGTGCTGGCCCCGTCGTTCACCTGGGCACCGACCGACCGGTTGCGGGTACTATACCAACTCGAGGCCAACAAGGTTCACTTCGTCCACGATCGCGGCGTCGTCGCCATCGGCGGCAACGGCAAGGCGCTGCCGCGGACGCGGTTCCTGGGCGAACCCAATGACGGTAAGATCCGCCAGGAAACCCTGCAGCATCAGGCCTCGTTCTTCCTCGACCTGGCCGAGGGCATTTCGCTGGAAGGCGGCGTTCAGTACCGCGACGGCCTGTTCAAGGGCCAGTCGACCCACAACGGCAGCCTGGTTGGCGCACTCCTGCGCCGCCAATTGCGGATCCATTCGTATAGCTGGGAAGACGCTTCAGGTCGCCTGGAACTGGCCGTCAAGCGCACCCTGGCCGGCGTCGATCATCAGCTGCGCATCGGCGTCGACGCCTTCGACTACAACCAGACCCGGGTCTTCTATCGCTTCAGCCCCAGCGCCGCAGTGCCCTACGCCATTGACGTCTACAATCCGGTCTATGGCCAGGCCAAGCCCACCGCGACGCTGAACCAGAACATCCTTGAGGAACTGAACGGCAAGAGCCTTTACGTCCAGGATCTGGCGACCATCGGTCGCCTGACCGTCATGCTGGGCGTCCGCCATGACTGGTTTGAACAGAACAATACAAACTACCGAACCAGCCGCCTGGATCAGCAGAAGCCCTCGCGCACCTCGCCCCGTGCAGCCGTGACCTGGATGGCCAGCGACACCGTGTCGCTCTACGCCAGCTGGGGGCAGTCCTTCCGCTACAATCAGGGCGTCGATGCTGTGAGCCGCGCCTTCGCGCCGGAACTGGGCGAGGCCTACGAGGCTGGCCTAAAGGTTCGCCTTCTGGACGACGCCCTGACCGGGACCGCTTCAGTGTTCCGTATCGAAAAGGAAAACACCCTGGTCAACGACCCGGCCAATAGCGGCTTCTCGATCGCCGTCGGCGAGGCGCGCAGTGAGGGAGCCGAGGCCAATGCGACCTGGGCGGTGAGCGACAAGCTCTCAATAACCGCCGTCTACGCCTATACCGACGCCAAGGTGACCCGCGATACGCGTCCGGGCCTGACCGGGTCGTCTCTGAGCAATGTGCCAAAGCACTCCGGCGCGGTCTATGCGTCGTGGGCTTCGAACAGGACCCAGCCGGGCTCGATCGGCATCGGCGGCGGCCTGAGCTTCGTGGGTGAACGCGCTGGCGATGACGTCAACAGCGGCTTCAAGTTGCCACGCTATGCGACAGCCCGGGTCAATCTGGGCGTCCAGGTCACACCATCAGTTCGGGCCGCCCTGGATGTCGAGAACCTGTTCGACACCGCTTATCTGGAAAGCTCCTACAGCAACGTTTGGATCACGCCCGGTGCGCCCCGCACGGTTACGGGCAGGCTGAAGGTGGTGTTCTAGTGGTTTCGCTGGTTTTGTCAGGTCAACCGCCACAAGTTGAAGCGAGCCGATACTTGGCCGTCTCAAGCGGTGGCCTTCGCCCAAGCGGCATTAGCCTCCGCGCGAAGGCGGCTAAGGTTGCAGCGGCTGATCAAGTGTGGCTGGACGGCGAAGGCGTTGTAGACGGCGTCGTTAGTGGACAGGAAGTGCTGGCCGGATGACTGGTTCTTGAAGCGCTGCATTCTTCGCTCCTGTCCCCGGACGGGGAGGTGAGAGTTCTCGGCTCGATTGTTTTCCCGAAGCCGTCCAGGCAGGTGAAGGTGCTCCAAATCTAGCAGCCGCAGGGCTGCTGGTTACGAAGCTAGGCCGTCGGTGGTAATGCCTCTTGCTCGATGGGTTGGCGCCGCTGCAGTTGCTCAAGGAACCTTCGGGCCGCCCTGGTGTCGCGGCGGCGCTGCGCCAGCAGTTCGAGAACCTCGCCTTCATCGTCGACCGCGCGCCAGAGTCACATGTGTCTGCCGTCGATCCGGCAGACCACTTCGTCCAGATGCCAGCGTGGCGAAGGGGGAGGGCGCAGCTTCTTCAAGAGTCTGGCGATGGCCGGTCCGAACTTCTGGTGTTGTCATATTGACCGCGCCAAGTTGAATTTGGCTAATACTTGGACGTTTCAGGCCGTGGCCTTCGCCCAAGCAGCATGCGCCTCGGCGCGGAAGCGGCGAAGGTTGGATCGGCTGATCATGTGTCTCTGGACGGAGAACGTGTTGTAGACGGCGGCGTGGGTGGACAGGAAACGCTGGGCGGTTGACTGGCTCTTAAAGCCCTGCATCCTTCGCTCTCGTTGCCGGATCGGAAGGTGGGCGTTCTCGGCGCGATTGTTCTCTCGGAGCCGTCCTGGCCGATGAAGGTGCTCCAATTCCAGCGTCCGTAGGGCCGCCGCGTAGGACGACAGGCCGTCCGTCGTGATGGTTTCGGGCTCGACCGGCTGACGGCGCAGCAGTCGCTCAAGGAATTTCCGAGCTGCCCTCGTGTCCCGGCGGCGTTCCATGAGCAGCTCCAGAACCTCGCCTTCGCCGTCGACCGCGCGCCAGAGGTCTATGCGCCAGCCGCCGATCCGGCAGACCACTTCGTCGAGGTGCCAGCGGGGCGAAGGGGAGGGGCGAAGCTTCTTCAATCGTCTGGCGATCGCCGGTCCGAATTTCTTGGCCCAGCACCGGATCGTCTCGTAGCTCACCTCGATACAGCGCTCGGCGAGGAGACATTCGACGTCGCGGAGGCTCAAGCTGAAACGGAAGTAGAGCCAGACCGCGTGTCTGATGACGTCTGGCGGGAAGCGATGGCGCTTGAACGACAGGGGGGTCAAATTCAGTCTCCGCATGCAAACCCGGCTGTGCCGAGTTGCAGAGACAAGTTAGCGTTAGACTGACAGCACCCTTTCTCGGGGGAGGTCATGAGGCAATCCGCGCCGGTCAAACCTGCTATCGCCCTCGCTAGACGAGATATTGACGGCAGCGATTGAACCGTTTGCGCGATGCGCGCCACCTAACACTTCGATGGCACGCTCAAGCTCAGACCAGAACGATGGACCAGACCGGCTCCTTGACGGCTATCTGGTGATCAGCGCCCAAGCCGGGGACCGCCCCGCGGCGGAGGCCTTAGCGCGTCGCTACCATCGCCGCCTCATTGCCCATGCATGGCGACTAACCGGCGACCTCGAGATGGCAAGGGATGTTGTCCAATCAAGTTGGGTCGACATCGCGCGAGGGCTGCCTAGCCTGAAGGATGAGGCAGCCTTCACCAGTTGGGCCTACCAAATCGTGTCGCGTCGCTGCGCCCGTAGTATTCGGGGCCTGCAGGCTGATCGGGTGCTCGCTAGCGTCTTAAAGCAGGCTGGGCAGGACGATGTGATCCAACCGTCCGAAGTCGCTACTCCCCGCTTGAAGGCAGCGATCCTGGCGCTGCCCCCGGCCCAAAGAGCCGCCTTGGCCCTATTCTATTTCGAAGACTTGAGTGTGGGCGAAATCGCCATCGCGCTCGATGTCCCGGCGGGCACGATAAAAACCCGCCTCATGCACGCCCGCCGCGCCTTGCGCGCTGTGTTGGAAGGAGAAGACCATGTCTGACATCACAAAGGCTCTCAAGGATGAAGAAGAAGCGCTGCTGCGTCGTATCGCTGAAGATCCAAGTCATATGGATCAGATCGCGGCGTTGATCTCCGCCCGCTCGGGTTGGGTGGCAATGGTTCTCCTCATCACGCAAACCCTACTGTTCTTGGCGGGAGCCTGGGCAGCCTGGAAGTTCTTTGAAGCTGCTGACCCACTGACGGCGCTGCGCTGGGGCCTGCCCGCATCGGTTTTGATCCTGGCGTCTCTGATGCTCAAGATGTCGCTCTGGCCGGCTATGCACGCGCAGCGCCAGCTTCAGGTTCTAAAGCGGATCGAACTCCAGCTTGCGAGGAATAGCTGACTGATGCCGTCGAGGCGTTCGGAGGTGCGGGCATCCTGCCGACCGCCCAGACGCATCGACTCGTCGCGCCCTTGCTTGGCGAGCCTGTGCGCCGCTTTCGGGCACCAAAAGAGCGGAGTGCCAATCAGGCGAAGGAATTGGCCAACAGCGGCGCCGGCGAGACTTGTTCGCTTCCAGTTCTGATGCCATAGCCGCCGTGGGTGATTGGCCGTGTTGGCTGGTCAGGTGTCTACGTTGGTCGGGCCGCCAGCGAGGAGACCTGTGCCATGTCGCACCCCGCCCGCAAGCTGTCCGTGCTCAGAGAATTCCTGGAAAGTGGAGCGGCTGGCGGCCTGCTTCTGATGGGCTCCGCCGCGCTCGCGCTCTTTGTCGCCAACTCCCCTCTGGCGGACGGCTATTTCAGCGCGCTCCATATATCGTTTGCTGGGCTCGATCTGCTCCATTGGATCAACGATGGGCTGATGGCGATCTTCTTTCTGTTCGTCGGACTGGAGATCAAGCGCGAGTTCCTGGACGGGCAACTGGCCACCTGGTCAAACCGGGCGCTTCCGTGTCTCGCCGCAGCTGGTGGTGTTATTGTGCCGGGCTTGGTCTATGCGGCCCTGAACGCGGGTAGTCCCGAAACCCTTCGTGGCTGGGCGATCCCGACGGCTACCGATATCGCTTTTGCGCTTGGCGTCCTGTCGCTTCTGGGCTCGCGCGTCCCCACAAGCCTGAAGATCTTCCTGGCGACGCTCGCGATCGTCGACGATCTTGTGGCTGTGTTGGTTATCGCCGTTTTTTATACTGCAGAGTTGAATATCGTCGCGCTTGCAGGGGCGGGGATCGTCACCCTGGTGCTGGTCGGCTTCAATCGATTGAAGGTGAAGAGGCTTGCCGCCTATCTGGTGGTCGGGGTTGTGCTGTGGTGGCTCGTCCTGCTGTCGGGTATCCACGCCACGATCGCTGGCGTGGTTCTGGCCATGACCATTCCACTCCAGGCCTCCAAGGCCGCGCCCGATGATGCGACCTCCCCGCTGCACCGCCTGGAGCACGCGCTATCACCCTGGGTGGCCTTCCTGGTCGTTCCCATCTTTGGCTTCGCCAACGCGGGCGTGTCCTTTGCCGGCATGACGCCGTCTGTCCTCACCGAGCCCGTCACACTGGGCGTGGCCCTGGGTTTGCTGCTGGGAAAACAGCTTGGTGTCTTCGGGGCGGCCTGGCTGGCCATTCGTCTGGGCATCGCGCGACTGCCAGTCGCGGCCTCGTGGCTACAGCTCTATGGGGTCAGCCTGTTGTGCGGCATCGGTTTCACAATGAGCCTCTTCATTGGTCTGCTGGCATTCAAGGACGCCGCACTACAGGATGAGGTGAAGGTGGGTGTACTGGTTGGATCGCTCACCTCCGCCTTGCTCGGCGCGGCCTTGTTGAGCTTCTCGAAGAGGCGGTCGACGTCGACCAACGAAGAGATCAGTGAAGAGGGCTTGTAGGCAGCGAGCGGTGATGTCGGAAAAAATAAATCGCTTTGGCATGCGGACGGTCAAGCGCCGCTGAATTTAGGACGTCAGTACACTGGACGGCGAGCGCAAACCTAGTGGGCGGGGTGCGCCTCGCGGGGCTGTCAGGTCAATCGCGCCAAGTATTGGCTCGCTTCAAATTGGCGCGATTAAATTGACAGGCCCCTGCGAAAGCCCCCGAAAGAATCTATCGCTTCTGCGACGTTCCCAATGTGTTCGGAGGCTTACTATTGTTCTTCGTGATATCGAGGCCTCGATGCATGGGGGAAATGGGCGCTCTCTTCGATTTCGAAGTCGCTACAAGTGGTCCTGAATGGTGATGACCACCTTGCCGAAGTGGTCAGCACGTCTCAGGGCCTCATAGGCCTCGGCCGCTCCGCTCCATGTGAAGGTCTTGGATACTGCTGGGGTGATCGCGTGGGCATCAACGAAGGCCATTAGCCGTTCGAAGTGTTCGGCCGACCCAACGCAGATGCCGTTGATCCGACCATTTTTGAACTGCAGTGGTGTAATGTCCGGCTTGGAGCCGAAGCCCGTGAGGACGCCGATCTGTGAGATCGTTCCCCCGAATGCGAGGCAGTTGATTGAGCGATTATAGGTGTCCGGGCCGCCTAGCTCGAGGATGTGATCCACGCCGCGTCCATCCGTAAGGTCAAGAACTGCCTGATCCCAATCTGGCACCGTCTTGTAGTTTACGCCCGCCCGGGCTCCCATGGACTTTGCGACGGCGAGCTTTGTGTCAGATGACGATGTTACGATAACCCTTGCGCCTACGGCCTGTGCCAGTTGGAGCGCAATGATGGAAACGCCACCCGTCCCTTGAACAAGGATGGTGTGCTCGGGTCCTACCTGATCGCGCTCAAAAAGCGCGTGCCATGCGGTCACACCTGCGCAGGGAAGGGTGGCGGCTTCGGCAAATGACAGACGGTCCGGGATCCTTACGAACGCATCTTCATGCGCCACGAACAGGCTTCGCAGCACGCCGTCTGTGCTCGAGCCGCCGAGTGCCTCCGCCAAATGTTCGGGGCGAAAGGGACCAGAGCGCCATTTCGGGAAGAAGGCCGGGCTAACGCGATCCCCTGGACGCCAACGGGTTACGGCTGAGCCAACCTCTATCACCTCACCGGCGCCATCAGAGAGTGGAACGAGGCCTGGTCGGGTGCCCTCCAGATCGCCTCTGCAGAGCAAGTCGCGATAGTTCAGGCTCGCCGCCATCATGCGCACGACTACGTGCTGATTGCCGAGTGGACCGGATTCCAGCTGTTGGCCGAGAACCAGTGTCAGCTCGTTGGAGCTAGGTTGGAGAGTGTACTGGTCCATCGAGGAACTCCGCTGCTTGCTAGCCGCCCCTTCCCGCAGCTCAGGGCCGGGGCCGGGTGAGGAGAACCTAGTGTGGTCGGTGGCCGACGACCGTTTCGATTAGTGAAATACACTGTCTCAGGCGGCTGATTGTCGTAGGGTGTCTGCCATCCCCGGCCAGTCGGCAAGGGCTTTGGGGCTGTGTCGAACACAGTCGCACCAAACGGTTCTGCGATGGGCATGGTCGAAAATCACCTCCTAATCTTGCATATAGGGTGGCTCACTATGTTGAGTTTTCTCGATTCGTGTTTCTAGATTTTCCCCTATCCTTCTCGTAAAACAACTTCATTACGTCAGTATACCATTTTTCAATGATTATATATCTTGCCGTTGCTGCGGCATATTTATCATATGGAGTTTGAAAATTTACCTGCGAGGCCTGTGTTAAACTTTGGTAATGCGCATAGTTGCGCAAATTGTAATGCTCCATTCCTTTCGATCCACTTGTTCGTGAGGTGCGGACAGTGGAGTAACCCCGCCTCATTTTTGACGAGGCGACTTCATGTCGAGAGAACTTTTTCTGGCGGGCCTGGCTGCGACGCTGCTGACTTCTGCAGCCCACGCTGCTGATCCTTTGACTGAGCAGCCCAACCCGCCGGAGCAGGCTGCGCAGCGCGGGGTTCTGGTTTTCCAGCCCGACTTCTTCGCCGCCCAGCGACCGAACACGGCGCTCGATATGGTGCAGCGGGTGCCAGGTTTTTCGGTCCAGGACGGTAGCGGCGCTCGTGGCTTCGAGGGCGCGGTCGGAAACATCTTGATCAACGGAGCTCGCCCTGCCTCGAAGAACGACACAGGTAGCAACGTGTTGTCCAGAACGATCGCCGGGCGCGTCGAGCGTATCGAACTGATCCGCGGCGGAGCCCCCGGCGTGGATATGCAGGGCTATTCGGTGGTCGTGAACGTGATCCTGAAGAAGGCCACGAGCCGACAATCGATCCTCACCTGGAACACGACGCAGTTTGACGGGGGGCAGGACCTCTACGGTGGCAGCTATCAATTCACGGCCACCGACGGCGAAAAGAGCTGGGGTGTGACCCTGAGTGATGGCATCAGCAGTAGCGACGCCAACGGCCCTGGCGTGAACATTCGTCGTGACGGAAGTGGCAAGCCAATCCGCGAGGAGTCCTTCCTAAACGATAGCTGGGGTGGCAATCGTGGTATTCGTGGCAATTATTCTGGGCCGCTGGCCGGCGGCAAGATCGAGGCAACGGCCCGCTTTGGGGTCAATGACTGGCAGCAGTGGCAGGCCCTTGTGTCGTCGGTCGCTGACCGTCGCAGCAACTACGCAGAAGAGGGGCAGTCCGGTGAGTTTGGCCTGACCTATACTCGGCCACTGGCCCCCAACTGGGCGCTGGAGACGCGGGCGATCCACACTTTCGAGGCCTTCGACAACGCGTCGACCAGCACCGAGACGCTTGGCGGCACTGCGAGCCCGCAGCAGCGGTTCACCGCAGACGGCGACAGTTCGGAGACGATTTTGCGCGCCCAGGTTCGCCACGACTGGAGCAAGGCCGTCACCTTCGAAGCCGGCGGCGAGGTCGCCTACAACGTGCTGGACGTGACGCAGGCCTACTCGGTAGGCGGGGCGGCCGTGCCGTTGCCCAGCGCTTCGCTCAAGGTCGAGGAGCTGCGCGGCGAGGGCTTTTCCAAGGCCACATGGCGGATCAATCCGCGCCTCACAATTGAGGGTGGTTTGCGACTGGAGACCTCGACCATCAAGCAGTCGGGCGACGCGGACAATGAGAAGGATTTCTTTTACGCCAAACCCCGGTTCCTTGCGACCTGGACCCCGGCAGCCAATAGCCAGGTGCGTATCCGCTTTGAGCGGGAGCTTGGCCAATTGGACTTTGGCGACTTCGCAGCGTCGGCAGAGCTGGATGATGACAGCGTCTATGGCGGCAATGTTGACCTCAAGCCCGAGCAACGCTGGATCAGCGAGATCGGATATGAGCGCCGCTTCTGGGGCGAAGGCATCGTCTCTATCGCCTATCGCCATGATGAGATTATCGGCGTGATCGACCGCCTGCCGCTACCGGGAAACCTGTCGGCGACGGGAAACATCGGCGACGGCAAGCTGGATCGCCTCAGCGTGAACATTGTCGTGCCGACCGACAGGGCTGGCCCCAAGGGCGGCCGGATTACCTTAAAGAACGATTGGGATCAGACCGAGGTGAAGGATCCTACGACGGGCCGGACCCGTCCGATCTCGGGAGTGCGCCCAACCCTTGCATCAGTCGGGTTTCAGCAGGACCTGACCCGATACAAGGTCCAATGGGGCGTAAACTGGCTGCCTCTTCTCATCGACAGAAACTATAACGTAGATCAGGTCGTGAACGTGCGAGGCTCCGGATATACGCAGGTATTCGCTGAGTACAAGCCGACTTCGACACTGTCCGTTCGCACCCAGTTGACGCTTTGGGACGATTTCAACGTGGAGAGAACGGTTTTCTCAAATCGCGCCCCGGATCGCGCAGTCGCCTTCGTAGAGAGCCGAATGATTGATCCACGCACCTTCGCCACTGTGCGAGTGCGCAAGACCTTCTAGTTCGAGCTTTTCTTGCACCCTGACCAGGGAGGCTGTTGCCGCGAGGCGACAGCCTCCCTGTAGGCATCTGTTTCCCCAGATTTAGTGATCAGATGATGCACGTCATCACTCACCCAGTGTCACGCAGGCTAGATGGAATAGCGAACACTGTTCCCGCCGCGCTGTTCTTCCAGAAGCCAGAACAGCAGGTTGTCCGAAAACAGATCTGTCCGGGTCAGTCCCAGATGGTCCTGCTCGGTGAACAGCACGCTGCGAAAGCGAAGCGGAGACTGAATTCGCGGCGTCCAGCTGGACGGCGTCCGGTGGTCAAGCAGGGCACTCGAACGGGTGACCGCACCGTCACCCGGCGCAGTGCTGACCAGGGTCAGCCGCTTGCGTTGTGTGTCATACCGATAGCGCTCGGGCGTCGGCACAGTATCGCCGGCGACCAGGAAGGGTTCGAAGCCGATCGGCGCCGACTGGGCACTATCGAGCGCAATGTGGAATTTCCGCGCTCGTTTTAGGCTGGCATCGAGATGATCAAGTGCCAGTTGTCGGCGACGATCCGGGTCTGAAACCTCGGGCATCAGGCTTTCGAGAACCTGGTTTTGGTTCGGATTGGCGATGCCCCACTCCCGGTCAATCCAGGTCTTGGTGTCAAAAAGCCGCTCTCCATCGATTCCCTCTATAGCCGGCGACCATGGTCGTGGGAGCAACTGGTAGACCGAAGGGAATGAACCAAGGATCGAGGGAGGGTATCTGGGCGCAACGGGCCGTCCGAAGTCTTGACCCTCAAGCAGCAGCCGCATGGTTTCGCCGCTGCCGCCATTGGGAGGGGCGACCATGATCGCGCGATCAACATAGGCCGCGCCGGCCCAGTCCAAAGTTGGGCCGGCTCCGAGTGTATCCAGCGGTTGGCCACCGTAGCGCATGAAGTAGCGGAACATGACTGCCCCCATCGAGTGGGCGACGACATCAAAGCGGATAGCTTCCGGGGCAACGTCATATCCGAGATACTCTCGATATCCGTCCGCAACGACCAATCGCTTTTCGTCCATGAACTGCTTGAGAGCTAACGCCGTTTCAGCGTTGTCGCGTCGCCAGTCGTATGGAAACTGGAAGCAACTGATGTGACCCGGTCCATAGTCGAGGCCCTTGGGATGTAGGGTTTCATCGCGGTAGCCCGCCGCACCGAGTGTGGACAGGATCTGGGCATACTGCCGAAGTTGGAATGGCACGCCCAAGAGTTTCACACTGACGCGGTCCAGAACGGCATCTGGACGCAAGTCGGCCGCGAAATTCGATCCTGGGGATTGCCGGTGAAATGGGAAGGCTAGCTTGCTGACTTTGGCCTTGTCTGACGAGTTGGGGGAGAAGCCATCGAAGGCCCCCCAAACGGTTTGTCCCGACGCACCATCAACCAGGCGAGTGCCGAGAATTCCCGGAATGACGATCACCGGGTTCTGATCGGGAAAGTGCTGCTGAGCGGCCCGGTTGTAGAGAATTTTCAGACGATCACTGCTGGCCCAGGCCGTCGCGGGCAAGGAGGTAAGTCCGGCACTGGCTGTTGCTGACCAGAGAAACTGCCGACGCGAGTTGAGCATAGGGGTCTTTTCCTCGCGACTTTGAGGTTCCAAAGCTGACTGGGCATCCAGGCGAGCGGGTTTGGCTTCACTCCAGTCAAACCAGAAGTCAGGCCGCGCTGATCGTTGATCCGCACATTCATCGTCTGAGCCCGCTGTAGCAAGCCCGCCTACGCGGAAGACTGAATTGCCATGAGTGGTGGTTCTCAATTCAGGGCTGCTGCGCCCAAATCCTCCCCCAGAAAGACGTTCCTTTTGGAGCGGTCAGGTCCGGTCGCGGGCTAATTACGGAACAGGTATCATGCGCCGCATTGTTGTTACGGGCCTCGGGTTGGTGACCCCCTTGGGGGTCGGTGTGGAAACGGTCTGGGAGCGCCTGCTTGCCGGAGAGTCTGGGCTGCTGCGTCTGTCAGCTGAGGTGGCTCCCGATATTGCCGCCCAGGTCGTGGCACCTGTGCCTGAGGGACAAGGCTTTGGTGAGTTTGACCTTGAGAAAGTCGTCTCATCCAAGGACCAGAAGAAAATGGATCGCTTCATCCCGTTCGCACTTGCGGCGGCTGAGGAGGCCCTCGTTCAAGCGGGTTGGGCACCTCAGGACGAGGCAGGCCGTCAGAGCACTGCAACAGTTGTGGGATCAGGTATTGGCGGCTTCCCCGCCCTGGCCCAGGCCGTTCGGACCACCGACGCCCGTGGGGCGCGCCGACTTTCACCGTTCACTGTACCTTCGTTTCTGGCCAACCTCGCGGCGGGCTGGGTCAGCATCCGTCATGGATTTACCGGGCCCATTGGCGCGCCGGTAACCGCCTGCGCCGCGGGCGTACAGGCAATCGGAGATGCCGCTCGTCATATCCGGAATTTCGAAGCTGACATCGCTGTTTGCGGCGGAACCGAAGCGGCGATCCACCATGTCAGTCTGGGTGGGTTTGCCGCTTCTCGCGCTCTTTCGAGCGCCTATAACGATACGCCTGAACAAGCCTCACGGCCTTTCGATGCCGAGCGCGACGGCTTTGTGATGGGTGAAGGCGCTGGCATTCTGGTGATTGAAGCGCTGGACCATGCGCTGGCTCGCGGGGCCCAGCCGCTAGCGGAGCTTGTCGGATATGGCACCAGCGCTGACGCCTATCATCTGACCGCAGGACCCGCAGACGGGGCGGGTGCACAGCGAGCGATGATGGCCGCCTTGAAGCAGGCCGGAGTCTCCGCCGGTCAGGTGGGTCACATCAACGCTCATGCGACCTCAACGCCGGTCGGCGATGCCGGCGAGATGGCAGCCATTCGGGCCATCTTCGGGGTCGAGGGCGGCCCAGCCATCAGCGCAACAAAAGCTTCGACGGGGCACCTGTTGGGCGGTGCCGGTGGAATGGAAGCAGCCTTCACTGTCCTTGCCCTTTCGAGGGGTGTTTTGCCACCGACCCTGAATCTGAAGTCTCGAGATCCTCTGGCCGAGGGACTTGATATCGTCACCACGGCTCGCGAGGCGCAGGTTGATCTGGCCTTGTCGAACGGGTTCGGTTTTGGCGGTGTCAATGCCAGTCTGCTCTTTCGTCGCTGGACGGGCGCCTAAGCTCAAAGCATCAGGGTCAACCGGATTGAGCCAAAGAGGCTCGGGTCTGCACGTCATGCGCGCGCTCGGTCTGGTCCCGACCGAACATGGCGAGTCTGAACTCGCCTCGAGCCTGGCTCGGCACCAGGTCGGCACGTCCGCGCTGCCCAGGAACGGGCTTTCCGCTCCCTCTGGGGGGACTGGAAAGCCTCTGTGCCAGAGTCCGGCCTAGGTCTTGGACCGCGGTTCCCAGTAGGCGCAGTCGGTGAACGCCCGGCTGACATCGCCCTTCCACTTACCGTGATAGAGGGCAAGCAGGCGGTCGGCCCGGGTCAGGCCGCTGTCGGCGATCTCCTCCAGCTCGCCCAGATAGATGGTCTCGTCGAGGAAGCCGCCGTTCACGTGGGCGCGGTCCTTCAGGCCCGCCTTGGCAATGGCGACGAAGTCCTTGGCCACGTCCTGGGCGGTGCGGCCGGCGATCGGGGCCTTGAGCCCCAGGGTCGGCACATCGCGACGCAGGCCTGCCCGCTCCTCGGCCGTCCAGTCCTTGCAGAGATCCCAGGCTGCCGCGAGCGCCGCATCGTCATAGAAGACGCCAGTCCACAGGGCCGGCAGGGCGCAGAGGCTGCTCCACGGACCGGCATCGGCGCCGCGCATTTCCAGATAGGTCTTCAGGCGCACTTCCGGGAACAGGGTCGTGGTGTGGTCGGCCCAGTCCTTGATCGAGGCGCGCTCGCCCGGCAGCTCGTCGATCCGGCCGTCGATGAAGTCGCGGAAGCTGCGGCCGGCCAGGTCGATATAGCGGTCGCCGCGCTTGGCGAAATACATCGGAACGTCCAGCGCATAGCGGGCATAGCGCTCGAAATCGAAACCGTCCTCGAACACGAAATCCAGCAGGCCGGTGCGGTCGGCGTCGGTATCGGTCCAGACATTGGCCCGGCTGGAGAGGAAGCCGTTGGGCTTGCCTTCCGTGAACGGAGAATTGGCAAACAGGGCCGTGACGATCGGCTGCAGGGCCAGGCTCACACGGAACTTGGCGACCATGTCGGCTTCGCTGGAGAAGTCGAGATTGGCCTGCACCGTGCAGGTGCGCAGCATCATGTCGAGGCCGAGGCCGCCGACCTTGGGCATGTAGTTGCGCATGATGACGTAACGCCCCTTGGGCATCACCGGCACCTGCTCGCGGGTCCACAGCGGCGAGAACCCCAGGCCCATGAAGCCCAGACCCAGCTCATCGGCGACGGTCTTGACCTCGTCGAGGTGCTGGCCGGTCTCCTGGCAGATGTCGTGCATGGTCAGCAGCGGCGCGCCGCTGAGCTCGAACTGGCCACCGGGCTCGAGGCTGACATTGGCGCCGTTGCGCTCCAGCCCGATCATGACCTCGCCTTCCATCACCGGCGTCCAGCCGAAGCGCTGCAGGCCGGTCAGCAGGGCGTGGATGCCCTTGTCGCCGTAATAGGGCACGGGCTCATGCGACCCCAGATAGAAGCCGAACTTCTCGTGCTCGGCCCCGACCCGGAACTGGTCCTTCGGCTTCGAGCCCTTGGCGAAATAGGCGGTCAGATCGTCGAGCGTCAGCGGACGCTCTTGCAGGCTAGCGGTGTCGGCCATGCACGGCGTCCTCATAAATCTGTGCGGTACGGATAGGTCGGGCTGTCGGGTGTCGGTGCGCGAGGCTGCGTTTTTCCAAGGATTTCCAGACCGCGCATCAACCTGCAGGGTCTGGATCAAGGCTAAGTTCCCATCTCGGACGGCGCGTACTTCTCGCGCATCGTGACCAGTTCCTCGGCCAGGGTCGGGTGGACCGCGCAGGTGGAGTCCCACTGAGGTTTGGTGACGCCCATCTTTAGCGCGATCGCTGCCATCTGGATGATCTCAGGGGAGTCAGGCCCAACTACGTGGACACCCACGATCCGCTCGTCATCTTGCTTGACGACGAGTTTGACGAGGCACCGTTCCTGGCCACCGTAGAAGGTGGCTTTCATGGGCCGGAAGACGGAGCGATAGATGTCGACCTTGCCATAAGCCTGACGAGCTTGGGCTTCGCTCATGCCGACCGAGCCTACCGGCGGCTGCGAGAAAACGGCGGAGGCGACCATGTCATGATCAAAGGTGGTGGGGTTGTCGTAGAACTCGGTCTGGGCAAAGGCGGCACCCTCACGGATCGCCACGGGCGTCAGATTGATCCGGTCTGTGACATCGCCCACAGCCCAGATGCTGTCGATATTCGTTCGGGAGAATGCATCGACGGCGACGGCGCCCTTGTCGTTCAGGCTCACGCCGGCCTGCTCCAGACCGAGGCCCTGTGTGTAGGGCTCACGGCCTGTAGCGAACATCACCGCGCTGGTTTCGAAGGTCAGGTCGTTGCTCAGAGTGCTCAGCAGGCGGCCGTCATCCAGCATCTCGATGCTCCTGTGGGAGCAGCCCAGGACAACCTTGATTCCGCGCTTCTCCAGTTCGTCGGCCAGGTGCATTCGCACGTCGTCGTCGAAGCCGCGGAGGATGTTGGCTCCGCGATAGAGAAGCGTTGTTTCGACGCCCAAGCCGTTGAAGATCCCGGCAAACTCGACAGCGATGTAGCCGCCGCCTACTACCAGTACGCTCTTGGGCAGGGTTGATAGATGGAAGGCCTCGTCTGACGTGATCCCAAGCTCCGCGCCTGGAAAGTTGGGGCGAACAGGGCGGCCGCCCGTTGCCACCAGGATCTTGCGAGCGGTGTAGATCCCAGCGTCGTCACTACCCTCCTTGGCCAGGACTTCGACGGTGTGAGCGTCAAGGATCTGAGCGCGACCGTGCAGGAGACTAGCTCCAGCTTTTTGCAGATTGGTGACATAGACGCCTGACAGCCGGGCGATCTCGACGTCTTTCTCCTGCAGGAACTTTGTCCATTCGAAGCCCGCATCGCCAATAGACCAGCCATAGCCGGCGGCGGTTCTGAGCTGGCTCGAGACCTCACTGGCATAGACCATGAACTTTTTGGGAATGCAGCCACGTACGACGCATGTGCCGCCCACCCGATACTCTTCGGCCACAGCAACTTTGGCACCACTCATCGCCGCCACACGTGCCGCGCGCACACCACCGGAACCGGCGCCGATCACAAACAGGTCGAAGTCATAGTCAGTCATTGAGCACCTGTTTGCCTGCGTTCACACCAAGTCGAGAGTCCACCCTCAAGGGCTGGTCTGCGCGGTACGCGCCGTATCTCGACGGAGCATCGGCATGCCATGAGGATACGGTCCGTCGTCGATCGCGAGGTCAGCATGGCCAGGCGCGCGAAGGCGGCTTCGATAACAATTTCCGGCAGGCTGGCCTCCAGCGCCATCCTGCTTTTGCGCAATAGTGCCTTTCGTCAGGCGGAGCACTGGCGGTGCCGGGCTAGCCCACTGGACGGTGCTGGCCTGTGTAGGGCTTCATTTGACCAAGGCTATCTCTGGCCTGAGCTGACTAGACGTCGAGGACAATCGATACAGAGGCGTCATCGTCACTACGGCTCGGTACAGCGCTGCAGATCAGGACTTCATCATCTTCACAGGGCGCAGTCGGGTTGTTCACATAATCGACCGAGCCCTGGATCAGCTTAACCGCGCACACTCCGCACGTACCCGACCGGCAACTATGAATGGGCTTGAGGCCCTCGCGTTCGGCCAGTTCGAGAAGTGTTCCTTCGCCAGACCGCCATGTCGCGCGCTTGCCGCTCGCCTGGAACTCCACCTCTGCTGCATGACCGTCAGCCTTAGCCGCCGCGCCAGATGAGGGAGGCGTTGCTTTCGAACCGAGAGATGCCCCTACAGCAGCAGGCTTGATCGCGGCGGGGCCAAATGCCTCCGAATGGATACGCTCTGGGCGTACACCCATCCCCAGCAGGCCTTTTGACAGGGCATCCATAAACGGCGGCGGCCCGCAGAGGTAGAACTCGTAGTCGTCGAAAGGCAGCTTGGCCTTCAGCAGATCGAGGTTCACCCAACCATTGACGTCGTAGTCGCGCCCCAAGACATCACCTGGCAACGGCTCATTGTAGGCCGTGACTATGGTCAGGTTGCTATGCCTTGAGCTCTTGTCGATCATGTGGTGGCGGAAGGCATGGTCCAGGCTGTTGCGAGCGCCATGGAAGAACCAAAGGCGCTGTTGCGAGCGGCTGCGGCCATTATTGACGAGTATCCGATTGATCATGGCGATCATCGGCGTAACCCCAATACCTGCCGAGAGCAGGACGGCCGGCCGCGGCGCGGCCTCGTCAAAAACAAAGTCTCCACGGGGGGGGAGAAGTTCCACCACATCACCGATCTTCAGCTGGTGGACTGCTTCCGAAAAACGGCCCTGCCGCTTGACGCTTATGCGGTAGCTTGAACCATTGGCTGCGTCAGAAACCGTATATGGGCGCAGGTCCTGGCTGCCATTTACGTTAAGGCGCACGAATATATGCTGCCCTGCTCTGTGCACGGGTACGCTTCCGCCATCCAGTGGCTTCAGGACAACCGATCTGACAGTCTCGGTTTCAGGCTCCGCCCACGCAACGCGGAAGGGCCTGAATTCCTTCTTGCCCCAGCCGCTGGCATCCACAGCTTCCCATGACCCGGTTTTGTCCAGGTAGGGAGACGGTTCCACCTCTCCGACGGCGCGTATTGAAAGGCTGGCGGCAACTTTCACCGTTTCTACCACGGTGAACTGCAAGAGCCGCTCGGCACCGGCAAAGCCGTCAACTTCGGGACCTTCCCAAATGATTTTGGCCGTTGCCGAGAGATGCCAAAGATCGCCGTTCGAAAAGTCGGGGAAGACCAGCCCGACTCGCGGTTCGACGAGGATGTTGCCCAGGGTGTTGAACAGGAAGTTCCCCAGAAAATCCGGGATGGTGAGAACATCACCCTGAACGCGAACAAAGCCGGGTTTGCCGCCGCGATGGGAAACATCCACGCCATGAACGGGATCTTGTGCAGCCTTATCTGTGTGCGCCGAGGCGATGAAGAACGTGTCAGCGCTCGCCACGAGCGATGCGGCTTCACGGGATAGTCCAGCTGTTCGCTCGGGGGCGGCACGCTGGCTGATCAGTGCCTGGTCCACATGTTCGAAATTGCGACCCTGAATGTACTGCGGGCAGTTGCCAAAGCTCTGGTCCACAGCGATCGAAAAGCCCTCGGGCCCTCGCGCCGAGATCCGACCGTTCATTCGGTTACGTCGCCGGGTGTGGAGCTCGATGCCGAGCAGCCCTACCGGTTGTCCCGTCGCCACGCCCTCTGCGGCAGGGTCGCCATGGGAAAATGTTGCAGCAATGGTTAGCTCGACTGGAGAGGGTGACTTGATGAAGCCAGGGGTGCCGTCAAGAAGCGTTGCCCAAGGCTGGCCCGAGACATCGCGCGACCCCAGGACGACAATGGGCAGTTGCTCGAAGAAGGTCCGATGCTGATCGGGCATCTGACCGCGGATGATCTTTCTGCCGGTTGCTTCAATCTTCGCCCTTAAGCCCAGGCGTTCCTGAAGCGCCTGTTCGCCCTCATGGAATGGAGAGCGGTCGTGGGGCCAACGCGTTGGATCGCCATATGTCACTGAAAGTTGCTCCAATGGCGGTACCAGCGCGCCAGCCCCATCTCCGGGCTAGCAGGGTGTACCAGTTGCCAGACAATCCAGCCGAAGGGCCTGGAACTCTTGTTGGGATAACGGCGCTAGGGTTTCGCGCCGATCAACACGCTGAAAGAAATTCAACAGTTGCCGGCCCAGACGCGTGATCATTTGACCAGACCGACCGGGGTGCTTTGCATCGGCACGAAGCCCGAAAGCGTCTCGACGCGCGCCAGCCAGGCTACAACGTTCTTGTAGCTGTCCAGGGCTACGTTGCCCTCCGGTGCGTGGGCCACGTAGGTATAGGCCGCCACGTCAGCGATGGTGGGGCTGTTGCCGGCCAGGAAGTCCGACTTGGCCAGTTCGGCGTCCATCACCTGGAGAATGGCATGGGCGCGAGCGATGACTTCGGTTGCGTTGAGACCCGCGCCAAACACGGTGATCAGTCGCGCCGCCGCCGGACCGGAGGCGATCTGGCCTGCAGCGATCGACAGCCAGCGCTGCACCTTGGCGGCAGTCGCAGCGTCTTCAGGAAGCCAGTCGGTGCGCTCGAACTTCTTGGCCAGGTAGACGAGGATCGCATTGGAGTCCGCGACGACAACATCGCCGTCCTTCAGGACGGGGACTTGGCCCAGGGAATTGAGCTCAAGGAAGTCGGCTTGCTTGTGAGCGCCCTTGCGCAGGTCAACCTCGACGAACTCAGCCGGGGCTCCGATCAGGGACAGGAAGAGTTCGACGCGGTGGGAGTGGCCCGACAGCGGGAAGCGGTAGAATTGCATGGATGTTCTCCGTGTTGAAAACTTACCCTTGCAACATGACGGCTGGGGTCCCGACGCTGAACGGTCGAAATCCGGAAGGGCCGATTCCAATCTGCGCAATAAACGTCGTGGCTCGGCGACGGTCTTAGCCCCGCCCCTTCGCGGCGTGCTTGATCGACTTGAAACACTGCTTTGCAGAAACGTTAGCTAATCTTCGATGGGGATTGGTCCCAGGATGATCCTCCCTGACTTCACGCAAGAGTCCGGCTTCCGCGGGGGCTGGTAGACGGTGGCGTTTTTCCGATGACCAAAGCTCTGCCAGACATAGTCGGGCCTGACCTGAACCTTCTATTCTGCGGCCTGAATCCGGGCCTGACTGCTGCCGCTACGGGGCGGCACTTTGCCGGACGGGGAAACCGGTTCTGGAAGGTCCTCCACCTTTCGGGTTTCACACCACGGCTTCTGACCCCCGAACAGGACCTCGAACTCCTGAAGTATGGCTTAGGGCTGACGTGCGTTGTCGACCGCCCGACTGCTGAGGCGCGTGAGGTTCGGGACGAGGAGTTTGTTCGCGCAGCTCAAGACGTTGAACTGCGCGTGCGAGCGGCGAACCCGCGATATGTGGCCTTCCTTGGAAAGCAGGCTTACGCAGCTATCCTGGGCAACACGGCTATCGAATGGGGTGAGCAGTCCCGGACTTTCGGTGGCTGTAAGGTCTGGTTGCTGCCCAATCCCAGTGGCCGTAATCGTGCGTTCAGCACATCCGAGCTCGTTTCGGCCTATGCAGCGCTTTGTCGCGCCTGTTTACGGCCAAACCTGCTCGCACCAGAACTTTCGATAGGTTTATCAGGCCCCGATTAGATTTCGCCTGATGGTCGAGGTGATGCTTTTGACTTCGCCACTGAGGCCGTTGACCTCGTTGGCGATTAACGCGAACGCGCGGCCGGATTCACCCGAGCGTGCAGCCTGGATCGTTGCGTTGATTGAGATCATGTAGACGGAGTTGTTGAGGCGATCGAGGTCCGCTAGCCAGCCGGTCAGCCTACTTCTTCCCTCGTCTGAGACGCGCGAAAGCTCTGCTGTAAATTGCTCGACCAGCGCGTTCATCCGTTCGAGCAAGGTGATCGAGACAAACTCAGACAGTTCGAACAGAGCCTCATTCTTGCCCTCACGAGCCCGCATGGCGCGGATTAGCTGGTCGCAATCCGTGGAGAAGCGCCCAGCGGTTTCATCGAACACCGCACGGTGGGGAGCTAGGAACTGACTGAGGTAGACGAAGAGTTCCTTTTTGACGGCAAAGACGCCTGGATCAGTCGTGAAGCCTCTGACCAAGGTGTCAAATTCGCTCAGGGTTTGTTGCGCGCGGTCGATTAAACTCGACCGCGCCGAGCCTTCTCGCGACTGTGCGAGCGCCAGAAACATCACTGCGCGGTGCGGGAAGAACCGTAGTCGAGCGCCCTGGTTGGTGAGATGGCCAAGCAGGCCCCGCCATTCTGCGCGTCGTTCTTCGGGGAGCTCAATATTGCGCGGCGACGGCGCATCGTTCTTCACGGGCGGAGCCATGTTCGGTCCTCAATCCAGCATCACGGAGAACGCGGCGTCGTGATCCGTCTCGTAGTATTTGAAGGGTAGAAACTTGCCGCTCATCACCAGCCGCACGCGATCACCTTTGGGGTCGATCTGGCGACCGAGATCGAGGTTGAAATCGATGGCAGACATTATGCCGTCGCCAAACTCTTCCTCGATCAGCGCTTTCCAAGCCGGCCCATTGACCATCAGCAGCTCATAGAAGCGGTAGAGCAAAGGATCGGTGGGCGGCATGGGCATGCCGCGGTTCGGGACCTCGCCCAGCATTTTGATCTCGTCACTAGTGAGCGCGAGAAAGGTGCCAACCTTGACCGCTGCGTCTGGCCCCAGCCTCATTTGGCCCAACAGGGCACCGACAGTCAGGACGGGGGAAAGTGGCAGGGCGTGGGCGCAGATGTCGCTCCACTTCAGGTCCCGCTGGCGCTTGATATCCAGTATCTTTTCGGTCAGCCCATCACGCGTCACGTGTCACCTATTCCTGTCAGAGCGCCCGTACGGTTGGATCTGCCGGTAGCGGAGCTTTCGGAGCGATGACGGGCCGCCGGCCACGCACCAACTTCGCGCCAGGCCTCTCCGGAGGGCGGGAATTTTGAGAGTCGCGGCGTATCGCGAGAAGTCATCGCTTACTGACTTGCAGTCTCGGTGGTTCGCTCAGCGATCGGAATAAGGTTATTCCGGAACACACCATTCCAGAATTCGCAGTGGCCCAGTGAGCGCCTGAGCCTTCATTTTGTTGAACCCATCGGATCAGGCCGGTTGGGACGATGTGTGGCGCGAGCGGAGAGGATGAGAACGTGACGGGCTTTGCGGTTCGGTCAGAGTTTGGCGCCCAGGTAGGTGCGGTGGCCGAAGGTCAAGCAGCTCGAAGCCATTCTCGAAACCGTCGACAGGCGGCGTGATGTCAGGATGGTCGATACGCTTGAATACGACATTCCGCAGCAGCTCGTTGCCATGCTGGACGGTTGCGCAGACACCTACATGGAAGCGCTCGACCTGGGATGTGGCGCGGGCCAAGTGCTCGCCGCCCTTGAGAGGCGGGTGGGGCGCGCTACCGGGGTTGATACCTCCGGAACTTTGTTGGAGCGCGCGGCGCAATGTGGATACGACGCACTGACCCAGGACGATGTTCTGGAGTTCTGCGAGAAATGTCAGACGCGATTTGACTTGGTGCTTGCCACCAACGTGCTGAACTACTTCGGCGAATTGAACAGGTTGTTTTCGGAGATACACCGTCTGCTGGTGCCCGGCGGTCATTTCGCCTTTAGCGTTGAACGCGGCGACAGAAGTTGGGCTCTGCAGGAGTCAGGGCGGTTTAGCCACGGCTTGTCCTATCTCACCCAGTTGGCGCAGGAGCGTTTTGACGTCCTCGACTGTCGGATGGCTCGGATCGGCAATGATGGGGGCAGGGCGGTGATTGGCCTGCTTCAGGTTTGGAGGCGTCTCTAACAGTGTGGGTCGCGCCTATCTCATGGGGCCAACTGTTACGCTCCCTGAAAGACACACTCTCTTTTTGCACATGTTATCGAGTGAGCGACCGCGGCCTATCTTGCACTTCGGCGCACAAGCCAAGTGAGAAAGGCTCGCGGAGCAAGGTGGGGGGCTGTTATCAAGTTACGGCCCTGACTTAATATAGAACCGCATTTATTAGCTGTGTTCGCTTAAATATTGGCGTCACGGCGATTTGTGATGTGGAGCTAAATTGTTCCGCCTTGTCCAAAAATTGGACCTTTCTCCGTGGTCTTAGCGTCTGCGTGGCGGTCATTATGACTGTCGTTGCAAATCGCAAAATTGACGATGGAGATTACAATGTCGATAAGCCGTTCGGCCTTCCTGGCGGGTGTGCTCGCCGTTGCCCTGACCCCCGTGGTTGCTTCCGCCGCAGACCGCCCGGCCCGTGACAAGTGCTACGGAGTATCCCTTGCTGGATACAACGATTGCGCAGCGGGACCCGGGACCTCGTGTGCCGGAACATCCAAGGTCGACTACCAGGGCAATGCCTGGAAGCTGGTTCCCAAGGGCACTTGCACCACCATGAAGTCACCGACTTCGGCCACTGGCTTTGGCCAGCTCAGCCCCTTTACGGCCAAGCCGAAGGCTTAGGTCTTGTCGCTTTTGCCTGAAAATCCAGCGCGTACTGTGCACCCTGGGCACCATGAGCGCACGGCCGGCGGCGGGCTTCCGCCCGCCGCCGTGGGCCTTGGCCTTCGACGCGAGCATGCCTCGGAATTGCTATCGCGTCGTGCCGAAGTTGGTTTCATTGAGGTACATGCTGAGAACTACATGGCAGCCGGCGGCGCAGCCCGGGACCTGCTAGAGCGGCTCTCTGCGATCTATCCGATTTCCCTGCATGGGGTGGCTCTCTCGCTCGGGGGGGTGGAACCGCCAGACCGTGGACATCTGCTTGCTTTGAAAGAGCTCGTGGACTGGGTCCGTCCCGCCGCAGTCTCGGAACACTTGGCCTGGTCTGCTCATGATGGTGTCTATTTCAACGACCTGTTGCCGGTTTCCTACAGTTATGCCGCACTCGCGCGCATCAGCGATAACATCAATATAGTTCAAGATTTTATTGGTCGGGCGATCATGCTCGAGAATCCGGCCCGCTACTATCACCTGGCCGGGGGGGATATTGAGGAAACGGAGTTTCTTCAGAAATTATCCGAACGCACGGGCTGCGGGCTGCTACTGGACATCAACAATGTCTTTGTTTCGGCTCAAAATCTTGGGTTTTCGGCGTCCAGGTACCTCGAAAACTTCCCGATTGATCTCATAGGTGAAATTCATCTCGCTGGACACGATAGCATCATCCTCGAGACAGGGGGACGAAAGCTGCTCGACAGTCATGGCGCGCCGATCTCTGATCCAGTCTGGGAGCTCTATTTCGACCTACTGGCACGGATTGGGCCTCGCCCCACTCTAATCGAGCGCGATAACGACGTGCCACCCTTTGAGGAGCTCGTGTCTGAGCTGCGACGCGCTCGGCGGCTGCTGGGTCAGGTCGGCGGCGATCATGTCTGAGATTACGAGAATTGCCCAGGCCGTGTTGTCACGTGGGCCAGCCTCGCCCGAAATCGGGCCAGCGTTTGAAATCTATCGCAACAACTATCGGCAGGGGCTGGCTCGCGCCTTGGCGCAGAGTTTTCCAGTCGTCCAACTGCTCGTGGGTGACGCTTTTTTTGGTGCCATGGCGCTGGAGTATGTCGAGCTTACGCCGCCGACTTCGCGCCTCCTGCGAGCCTATGGCGAAACCTTTGCCGATTTCATAGGGAGGTTTGCGCCTGCGGCAACGGTCCCCTACCTGGCGGATGTCGCCAAGCTAGAGTTCGCGCTGGTTCAGAGCTTCTATGCCGACGATCTTGAAGATGAACCCATTCGGGATCTCGCCGCGATCGGGGTTGAGAGCCAACTCCAGTGGCGTAGTTCCACTCAATTGATCGGCTCGCAGTACCCGATCGTCTCCATCTGGCGGGCTCACATAGCTGGTGAACACCTCGATGGTCTCGATTGGCTGCCTGAAAGTGGTCTGATCGTTCGCGATGGCCATGCCGTTGGCATTCAAACGCTACGGGCTGCTGAAGCCCAACTCGCGGACCTTTTTCGCGTCCCAACCTCACTCGTATCGGCCCTCGAAGTTCTCGGTCCGGAAGAAGCGCCGGCTGCGGCCCAGGCCATCCGACGCCTACTCGACCTCAATGCCCTTCGCCTTTTTCAATGAGAGCAAGATCAATGCACGATCATATTCACCCCAACGGTGGCTTCCTTGTAAGAGCCCATCACCAGATGGAGGCTATGCTCAACAGGGTCCCGCCCAGCGTTACGCGGCTGCTGCTGCGCTGGGGCCTGGCAGGCGTCTTCTGCACTTCCGCCCGCACCAAGGTTGATGGGCTGCTGACGGTCTCCGATAGCGCCAAGTACCTTTTTGCCGAAGAGTATCGCTTGCCGTTGATCGATCCCGATCTGGCGGCCCATCTGGCGACCTACGCGGAGCATGCCTTCGCGCTGAGCCTCATTCTAGGCTTGGCAACGCGGCTCTCGGCCTTCGGCATAATCGTGATGACCTTGGTTATTCAGCTGTTCGTCTATCCGGACGCCTTTCTTGGCGTGCATCTAGGTTGGTTCGCCATGGCCTTCGCCATTGTGACTTCGGGGCCTGGCGCGATCTCTCTGGATCACCTTTTGCGGACGAGGTTTGTCCGATGAGCGGAATTCAGATCAACCGCCGCACGGTATTTGGCCTTGCCGCCCTGGCAGGTGCCGGCTCGGCGAGGGCCCAGACGGGCCAGGTCGGTCTCGGCTCTCCGTCACTGGTTTTCGGCTTTTCAGGGCGGGCCGCCGCTGCTGGGCGTTTTGCGGATCGGCATGGGCACGAAAAGCAGCTGGCCGACTTTCGAGGGCGTGTTGTGCTTCTGAACCTATGGTCGTCCTGGTGTGGGCCGTGTCGCATCGAAATGCCGAGCCTTGATCGCTTGGCCGCTGCTTTCGCCGGCGAGCTTGCCGTGCTTCCGGTCTCGTTTGATGGGCGCGGGTGGCCTGCCGTCGATGACTTCTGGGGAAATCGCTTTGCAAACCTGACGCCCTATCTGGCCAAGGACAATGCGCTCACTGAAAGCTACGGCGCGCTTGGACTTCCATTTTCGGTGTTGATCGATCGGACGGGGCGTGAGGTTGCGCGGCTGCCGCGTGCGGCAGAGTGGGACCGCGGTGCCTATAGGTCTCTGATCGCCAAGACCGTTCTGACGCAGCGTTGACGTCTGGATGACGCCGAGAGGCAGCCGCTTCCTAGTTCAGGAGGCGGTTGGCTCTTAGCCTATCAACGGCGAGATCGACAAAGGCGCGTACCTTGGCAGAAGCGCGTCGCCCTTCTGGATGGACCACATGGATCGGCAACGGCTCTTCCTCGTAGTCGGCTAGAACAACCTGCAGATCGCCATCGCGAAGGGCCGTGCCGATTTGATAGGAGAGTATTCGGGTTAGTCCCCAGCCGGCTCGCGCTGCGTCAATGACGGCCTGGTTGCTGTTACAGAACAGGCGCGGTTCGACCACGGTTGAGATTTTGCGTTCGCGACCAAACCGCCATTCGAGATTGCTCCACGCGCTCGTCGCCGCGATTATCCGGTGCTCGCCGAGGTCTTGCGGAACGCTTGGGGCTCCGTGCTGCTCGAAGTATGCCGGTGCACCGCAGACCACCCGTCTCACCTGACCCACTCGGATCGCTGACAGACCGGAGTCGCTGAGGTGGCCGATCCGCACCGCGACATCGATGCCTTCCTCTACAAGGTTTGTGCTTCTGTCGAGGAACAGGGATTTGCCGACGACCTGAGTGTTTTGGTCCAGGTAGTCCTGCAAGATCGGCATCACATACATCTGTCCGAATAGAACCGGAGCCGTGACCGTGAGGCTGCCTTTTGGTTCGCTATAGGCTCCCGACGCCATGGCGTCGGCCTCTTCCACGTATGAAAGTATCTTTTGACAGTCATCAAAGTAGCGCTGTCCGACTTCAGTCAGACGAACGACCCGCGTCGTACGTGTAAACAGACGAACTCCCAGCCCTTCCTCTAGAAGGGCCACAGCTCTCGTAACGGCCGGAGGGCTCATATTCAACTGCCGAGCGGCTTCGGCAAATCCACCGCTTTCGGCGACCTTGACAAAGACTTGCATAGCCTGGAGGCGCGCCACGTCTTAGATCTCCGTCGAATCTGCTGGTTGAAGGATTACCTGCCATTTTTTCAAAGTCCAACTCGGGAGGCTTGCGGTCTTTGAGCCGCCGTCTGTCTGCGGAGCTGAACTCGACCAGATTGGCGGATGGGTCTTGTGCGACGAGCTTGGCGCGACGCCGATTGGAAATCTCCATGCACTGTCGCAGCGGGGTACTCGCCTCGAGCAGTCTGGAGCGCCTGGCCTTCGCCGACGGCGCGAGCTTATCGCGTGTGCAGACGAACCCGCATCGTTAGCCTCAGTGTTTGGCCTTGAACTGTGGAGCGACATGGTCCGGCCTCGAAGCCACTGTGATCTCGAGCATTGCCAGTTCCAAGGCACGAGTCTCGACGAGATCTAGTTCTTCGCGCGTTAGTCCCATGCGTAGTGCTCGGGCCCTGCTTGTGGCGATCGCAATCTCGCTAAAGGAGCGAACAGCCAGGGCAAACCGAATGGCTGCGGAGCATTTGACGTCGAAGCTCCGACCGGTCCATGCGGCATCAATTTCCGCGCCGGTGAGGCCTGCTGAGCGGGCCTCTTGCTCAAGTTTGTCTCTTGTCTCGTAACAGACGCAGCGCGCCAACAAGGCGAGCGCCAGCTGTGCGTTCAGGCTCGGGGACAGGCTTATCCGCTTCATTCGAAACGCTCACTAGCATCAGGTACAAAACGACAATCCCGGCGCTCCGCAGGGTGCCCAATGCAGGACAACTTGTAGAGCGCCGGGCGGTCGCCGGTTCGGGTCAGGAGGGGAAGGTGCGGTGGCGTCACCTTCTCCTATCTACCTTCCGTGGGGGGCAGACGAGGGAGGAAGGCCTAACCGGACTGGCAACACGAGCCGACGGCCAGCCTACTACAGGCTATCGGGTGTCTTGTTCTTGATCTCGGGCCAGTTCTCCTCGGCCTTGACCAGGTTGCCCGGGATGTCGCGGCTCCAGGCGGTGAAGACGTCCGGGTTGACGTTGAGATAGAGCTTCTTGTCGACGATCTTCCAGACCATCGGATCGCCATCGAGCTTCTTCTCGAGCGCCACGCCCATAGCGCAGAAGCCACCATATTGCGGTGCGTATGCCGCCGGGCTGGCCTTGAACATCTTCAGGTTCGCGGCCGAAGCGAAGTGATAGGTGGCACCGTTGAACTTGGCCGAATAGCGGGCTTCACCCAGGGTCGGCTTGCCGGCGCTGAAATAGGCGACCGGATCATAGCCGCGCAGGGCCAGATTGGCGGTGTCGGTGTTCACGGCCGACGTCGAGGTGGGAACGATGGCGTGGGCCTGGGTCGTGAGAACGGGGGCGGCGATCATCAGGCTGACAGCGCCGATAATGGCGCGAGCGGCTTTATAGGACATTATGGTCTCCGGTTGCTTAGGCCGGCGTTGTGCGCTCAGCCCTTGGTAAATCGATGGGCATCGGCGGTTTGCCTCTGAACCCGCCGCCAAGGTATGGCGTGGTGCGAGATTGAATAAGCGTCGTTGCGCGCAATTGATTGTTTCAGCCACAGAGCAGACAGGGTCACATCGTGGAATTTTTCAGCTCTTACCCGTGTGGGACGCGATGGAAAGTTCTGCGCTGAATTAATATGAGTGCGGTTCGAGTCCCGTTATGGCCGTTATGAATGGCCTGAGATCTTCAGTTTCACGGTGAAGATAATTCCATTCTTCGAAACTGATTGTTGCCAATTTCGCGGATTATCGTTTCTTCGATCACGATGTCTGGTGGCCAGAGGGCTGTGGTCACCTCGGTCACGCCCCATCGCCTCCCGTCGGCCCCCCAAGCGCGGCCGTCCACACCGATGCAAAAGGTAGACATCCATGGCCCGCCCTCCGCTGCCGCCATTTGACCGAGATAGCGCTGCCCAGAAAGTGCGAATGGCCGAAGATGGGTGGAACTCCCGGAACCCGGAGGCTGTCTCCTTGGCCTATACCGAAGACAGCGTCTGGCGGAACCGTTCCGAGTTCCTGAAGGGGCGGGAGGCGATCGTCCGCTTCCTAACCGGCAAATGGCACCGCGAGACTGAATATCGGCTGATCAAGGAGCTCTGGGCGTTCACCGACAACCACATTGCTGTCCGATTTGCCTACGAATGGCAGGATCTCAACGGTCAGTGGTGGCGTTCGTACGGCAACGAGAACTGGGAGTTCGACGCCGAGGGGCTGATGCGCCTGCGGATCGCCAGCATCAACGATCTGGAGATTCAGGAGCGGGATCGGCTGTTCCGGTGGCCGCAAGGCCGTCGACCGGATGACCACCCTGGACTGTCTGATCTGGGGCTCTAGTTCGAACGTCTGCGGAGGATGTAACCCATGGGACATAGATTCATGGAGCTGGCCTTCACGCCCGGCGTCCTGGCTGCGCAGGAAGCTCAGGGGAGCCGTCGAGCCTATGAAGGCTTCGAAGCCGGTCCGGCCTACGGCGATGAACTTGGTCCTCAGGAAAGCCAGTTCGTACTTGCCCGCGACAGCTTCTACCTCGCCACGGTTGGTGAAACCGGTTGGCCCTACGTCCAGCACAGGGGTGGGCCGATCGGGTTCCTGCAGCCTCTGGGAGATCGGCACCTCGTCTTTCCCGACTATCGCGGTAACCGTCAGTACATCAGCCTCGGCAACATCGATGCGGGGGCGAAGGTCTGTCTCTTTCTGATGGACTACGAGCAGAAGGTACGTCTGAAAATCTTTGGCCTGGCCTCGGTCAGTCCGGAGCGACCAGAACGCTATGTCGACGCTCCGGACTCTGTGCGCAGGCGCGTCGAACGCTACTGGACCATTGAGGTCCAGGGTTTTGACTGGAATTGCCCTCAGCATATTACCCGCCGCTTCCCGGAGCCGCGTGTACTTGAGTTGGTGAAGTCGCTTCGCGACCGCATCGCTGAGCTCGAGGCGGAACGATCGGCTTAGGGGCTGCAGGATCAGCCCCGGTCAGTTAGGGCAGGTCTGTTTGGCCAGGAGGCCCTGCGCGGCGGCGCGCCTTCAGCTGGCTTGGAGTCGTCCCCCTGCAACAGGTCGAGCCAGTTTCGGCGGTGCGAAAAAGCCTAGAGTGGATCGAGCGGGGAGGTCTTGAAATGGCTCCGTGCCGCATCGAGGAAGGCATTGAGGTTGGCGGAGTTCAGTCGGCGGGAGGGGAAGACGGCGTTCACGGCTAGTGCCTGAGCCGTTCCATCGACCAGTACGGGCACCAGTCGTCCGGCAGTTATGCCGTCGCGTACCTGATAGGAAAGGGCGCGCGTAATCCCCAGACCATCCTCCGCCGCCGCGATTGCAGCATCGGCGCTATTGATCATCAGGCGTGGATTGACGCGCACGGATTTGCGGCCTGCCTCCAGTCGCCACTCATTCGTTGCATCGACGCTCTCGAATGCGATCACGTCGTGATTGACCAGGTCATCGGCGGCTTGCGGGATGCCACGAGCCTTCAAGTAACTTGGACTGGCGACCAAGACGCGTGCGACCGCACCAAGCTTCCTGGACATCAAGCTGCTGTCTGCCAGGGGGCCGATCCTTACAGCGAGATCCACACCTTCATCAGCGAGATGCACGTAACGGTCCGAGAGTGTCAGTCGGATGTTCAGAGCCTTGTGCTGCTTTAGCAGCGCGCTGACGATCGGAAGGATATGCAGACGTCCAAACAGGATCGGCGCAGTGATGTTGAGCTGGCCTCTTGGCTCGGCGTTAGCCCCACGCACAAGGGCTTCGGAGGCCTCAAGATCGGCGAGGATCCGCTGGCAGCTCTCAAGAAAAATCTCGCCCCGTTCCGTCAAGCGAACCGAACGTGTGGTTCTGTGAAGCAAGACAAGGCCAAGGTGGTTTTCGAGGTCGGCGACTGCACGCGTCACCGCTGAGGGCGACAGGCGCAAGCGCCGCGCCGCTTCCGCGAAGCTCCCGTGCAAGGCCACAAGGACAAAGACTCGCAAGCCATCTAACCGATCCATGCTTTCATTGCAGCATAGGCAATAAAGACTTGTCAAATTCCAGAATTATCGCGGATGAAGCGTGGCGCTACATCTCCTGCCAACGACGGCACACGCCGCGTTTCAACTCAAGGAGAGCCAATGTCTCGTATCGCCATTCCGGCCCGTGAAGCCGCCCCCGCCGCCGCTCAACCGCTGCTCGACGCCGTTGAAAAGCAACTCGGTGTCGTTCCCAACCTCTATCGTCTACTGGCGCTGAGCCCAGCGACGCTGCAAGGCACGCTGAGCCTTGGTGGCGCTCTGGCCAAGACCCTGAACGTGAAGACCCGCGAGCGCATCGCCCTGGCCGTCGCTCAGATCAACGGTTGCGACTACTGCCTGTCGGCGCACACCTATCTGGGTCTCAACCTGGCCAAGATCGATGCCAGTGAAATCGCCCTGAATCGCAAAGGGGCCTCTTCTGATCCTGTTGCCAACGCCGCTGTCGCGTTTGCCGCTGCCGTCACGCGTTCGCGGGGTCAAGTTTCGGACGCCGATCTGGTTTCGGTTCGGGCAGCCGGCCTCACGGATGCGCAAATCGTTGAGATCGTGGCTGTAGTGGCTGAGAACGTTTTCACGAACTTCATCAATAATGTCGCCGCAACCGACATCGACTTCCCGGTGGTCCGCGCGGACGATCTGGCCTGAACGGATCAGGCATCACAAGCCCGCCGGGGTTGGCGGGATGATTTACGAACTTTGAGCCAGGTCCCTTGGTTTTCTAACTCGGCGACAGGCTAAGACGCGGCCGCTAGACCATTGGGTCTGGCGGCCGCACTGCCCCCTCGGCATTGCAAGCATTATTGCGCATGACCCCAGCAAATTGGCCGCTCGTCGCCATACTATGTGAGGCCCCGGCTGCGGTTCCCCTCAGTGAAACAGTGTCTTACACAAGCACTGGCTTCACGCGCCGAAAATCTCAATCGAGTTTGGCTCCAGCCGAGCATTACGGCTGCAGCTTGGAGCGCCCCCTCTGTCGGGGCGAAGGACATAGTGACAATGAAGCTCGGACACCTTGCAGCCCTCTTTTTGTTGGGTCTTTCGGCATTCGCCGCCGGTACGGCAGCAAGCGCGGGTGGTGCCAAGAGACCGGAGGTTGAGGTGGTGCTCACCCGTGACCGAGAGGCCTGGGTCGCACAGTACCATTTCAATCAGCCTTCGCCGATTTGGTTCTTCCCTCGTACGAGCCCGAGTCTTGACGGGCGCAACTGGCGGCTGGCGACGTATCGCGTGGAGACACCGGGCGTTCGCCTGGTCAGAGTTGGCGTGTTTGATGCCCTGGTCAGCGAGAAGAAGAGTTCGCTGACCGACGTGAGGATCGCCGTTACTCCGTTCAGTACGCCGCTTGTCGGCGACTACCTCCCGGTCGTGGACTTCTCGGACGGTGGGCTGGCTTTTTACACAGGGCACTTCTCGGTATCTCCTGCGCCCTCCGTCAGCGCTGTCTTGGCTCTGACGCCAGACGTGACACTCGTTGACCGGAGAGAGACCTTCAAAATCGTGGATCCTCAGGGGCGCGTGCTGATCAATGGCAGAGTGCAGCCTCGCTCAGGCCACACGGCCCTGCATGACGACGGGGTCTATGTCTACGCGGGCAGGGGAGCGCTGGAGGAGACTTCAAGCTTTTCTCAGTCGATCGACCCTGGATTGCCCAGCTGGGCGCGTGAGGATCTGGTGGCGTTCCTGCCCAAACTGATGACTCTCTACACGGAGGTCTTGGGCCCGCGGAAAGGCAGCAAGCCTGCAGCGCTTGTTGCGTATGGAGGAAGCGCGAAGCCCGGTTACTCTCAGAACGGCAGTGTGCTCGAAGGCATGGTGGTGTTGAGCCTGTCTGGTGCGGCGATGAGCACACCCAATCCCGCTGTCCGTAACTCTCTAATCTGGATCTTCGGCCATGAAACTAGCCACTTCTGGCTTGGGCAGAACGTTCGCTACGAACGTCTGACCGATAACTGGATCACCGAGGGCGGTGCGGACTATCTGTCGCTCCGCGCGATCAAGCAACTTGAGCCCAGTTACGACATCCAAAAGCCTTGGCAAGGCCAGATGGATGACTGTCTGGCCCGTATCGGCCCAAACGAGGCGCTGGCGTCAGCCCATTCGCCAGACAAGCAACATGCCGTCTACAGCTGCGGGGCACTCTTGAGCCTGGCGGCTACAAGTGCCGCGCAGCGCCAAACCTCCAGCGGCGACGATTTCATCTTCATTAAGGCGCTACTCCAGCGGTCATCCGGCAATGGTGTGGTCAATGAACGGATCTGGTTGGACACCTTTGCGCTGAGTGCAGGATCGGATGCTCGGAAGTCGGTCGCGGCCTATCTCGACCAGGGTGTTGCCAACCCTGTGGATTTTTGGGCGGACCTTTTTTCAAAGTGTGGGGTTGGGTTTGAGCACACAAATGGGCGGATCGTGCTGGCCCCGGGTATCTGAACCCCGGGTTGTTGATGTCCGCTGAGAATTGAGCCGGGAATTCCACCGAGATTTGACTTGCCCTGAGGGTGGCTATCGCAAATTTACGGTTGCGCTGTGAGGCTCTCAGTTCGCAGTTTCTGCCTTTGAAGCTCTGGCCTTGAAATGGAGTTCGCGAGCGCCGCTCAAGACTAGGCTGCGGCCTCCTGAACTGCTCCTGAAAAACTGAACCGGTTTGAGCTAGGATTTTCTCGTTTTTGGTCTGGCTCCCGACCTAGTCCAAGGTTGGGGGCAAGGTCATTGCCCCGCTTCACATGGGGCTTGACGTAGGCTGGCGGCATCAACCGCACTTCGTGGCCGATCGCCATAAGTTGCCGGCCCCAGTGATGGGCCGAAGCACAGGCCTCGATCCCGACTAGACACGGCGACAAGCCCTCGAGGAAGGGAAGAACATGGTTGCGTCGTAGCTGCTTGCGCACCACCACGGTGCCTGCAGCGTCGATCCCATGTACCTGAAAGACGTTCTTTCCCAGATACAGCCCGACGACGGCGACCTCTTGCATGATCAGCTCCCTAGACATGACGTCCCTATCGGCGACACATCAGAGAACCCGGCTGGGTGGAGGTCGTCCACACCATCCCGTCAGGCCAAAAGGCGCTGGTGCTGTTCTGTGAAAATGAGCAGTGCGTCGATCTCGGAGCCGAGGGGCTGCCGTGGAAAGCGCCGATGCTGCGATTGGACCACGTCCCCCACGAGGGTCCCATCTAATCGGAGCCGACTCCAATGAGCCCAGCCGCGCTGGTAGTGTCCAACATACCTTCCGCTGAAGGTCGTGTCCCTGGAGGTGCGCCAATGTCCGCTCCTGGCGCACGACCGACCAGGCGACTGCGGGCGGCACCCTCTCACGAGCTGACCTTCCGAACGACAGGGAAGGGTGGGAACGAACTCTGAGCCCAAGAACGCTGAAGGTCGGCTCAGCGCCAGCAGCGGAATTTTGGCTATCGCTGTGAAGCAGATATTGAACGGCCGTTCTTGGTCGACTGGCTTAATGGCTCAGTCCAGCGTCGTCCGATAGCGCAAGATGGCCAGACTGCCGACTACCACGACGAAGACGATTAGAGCGCTCAAGCTGCCCCAGGCGTTCTCCAGACCGACACCCTTGAGCAATGAGCCTCTGACAACGCGCAGGAAGTGGGTCACGGGCACGAGCGTGCCTAGCGCCTGCGCCCAGTCGGGCATTCCCCGAAAAGGGAAGACAAACCCGGATAGGAGGATCGAAGGCAAGACATAGAAGAAGCTCATCTGCATCGCTTGCAGCTGGGTCTTAGCGAGGGTCGAAATCAGAAAGCCTAGCGCGAGGGAGCCGACGATGAAGAGCAGGAGCCCGACCGCCAAGGCGAGCCAGCCCCCGTTCATCGGAACCTGAAAGAGGGTCCGGGCCAGAAGCAGGATTACGGCTGCCTGGAGCAGGCCGACGATCACATATGGGGCAAGCTTTCCGACCATAACCTCCAACGGACGCACCGGGGTGGCCAGCAAGCTTTCCATCGTCCCCCTTTCCCGCTCTCGGGCCATGGCAAGGGACGTCATCATGACGAGAGTCATAGACAAGATCACGCCGAGCAGTCCGGGAACGACGCTGTAAGCACTGATCTGTTCGGGGTTGTAGCGAGCTTGGGTCACGACGCTGAACGGTGGCGCGCCGTTCCCCCGGTTCGCAAGCGGCCCCGTGAGGTCGCGAGCCAGTGCGCCGTCTGGCAGTCCCTGAAGGGCGGCGAGTGCGCCGCTGGTCGCGGAGGGATCCGAAGCGTCCGCCTCCACAAGGACAACTGCGCTGTCGCCGCGCACCACCCGGTCCGAGAAGTCGCCAGGGATGATGACCCCGAACTGGACCTCGCCGCGCTCCATTGCCTGATCGAGCTCGGCCTGACTGCGTGCCATCAGGGTGACATCGAAATAGGTCGAGTTCTCCATCGCTCGCACGACCGAGCGGGAGAAGGTGCCGTTATCGATTGCCAGGACGGCCGTCGGCAGATGCCGCGGATCGTCGTTCACCGCATAGCCGAACAGCAAGAGCTGAACGATCGGCAGCATCAGGATCATGGCGTAGGTGAGCCGGTCGCGGGTCAGCTGGACCAACTCCTTGGCCATAACCGCCCAAGTTCGTGTCAGATCTAGCATCAGGCGGCGTCCCGCTTCTCGGCTTCGAGGTCGGCGATTAGCTGGATGAAAACGTCCTCCAGCGTTGGTCGCGTCTCGGTCCACGCAATCCCGGGCTTGCGATAGGGAGCGATCGCCAACTCCAGTCCTCGACGGTCGCGCCCAGAGACGTGCAGGGTCGTACCGAAGGCCGCCGCCATGTCGACGCCGGGCATGCCGCGCAACCGAACGGCCAGCTTGTCAGCTCCGATACCTTCGACCTGCCCCACAGCATGGAAGGTGATGAGGCCCGACTGGTCGATCACCGCCTCGGCGGTCCCGCGCGCCAAAGTCCGACCGCCGGCTATATAGGCGATCTCGTGGCAGCGCTCCGCCTCGTCCATGTAGTGAGTAGAAACCAGCACCGTCATGCCGTCAGCGGCAAGGGCGTGGATCTCGTCCCAGAATGTCCGCCGCGCCTCAGGATCAACACCCGCCGTCGGCTCGTCCAGGAGCAGCAGATCGGGTTCGTGCAGGGTCGAGCCTGCCAGGGCCAACCGCTGCTTCCAGCCGCCGGAGAGGGTGCCGGCCAACTGACGCCGCCGGGCCTCTAGCCCCAGTTGGGTGATCGCGGCGTCGACCCGCTCGCGACGACGATCCAGCGAGTGGACCCGGGCCGTGAAGATCAGGTTCTGCTCAATCGACAGGTCTTCGTAGAGCGAGAACTTCTGGGTCATGTAGCCGACCCGCGTTTTGATCTGTCGGGCCTGTCGGATAACGTCGAGGCCCAGCACCGTGCCTTCGCCGGCGTCGGGCGTCAGCAGGCCGCAGAGCATGCGCAAGGTGGTCGTCTTGCCTGCGCCGTTGGGCCCTAGGAACCCACAGATACTGCCACGCTCGACGGTGATCCCGAAATCCCTGACCGCGTGAAGCGCGCCGAAGCTCTTGTTCAGCCCCTGGACATCGATCGCGGGACCGGGGCTCACGGGACCGCCAGGGGTTCGACGTCAACCGGCAGGCCCGGGTTCAGGCTTCTGGGGGCGGAAGGCCTAGCCTCGACCTGATAAACCAGCCGATCGCGGCTGCCCCGGCCATACAGGACGGGCGGTGTGAACTCCGGCCGGGGGCTGACCCAGCTGATCCGCGCCGTCCGGCTCTCGCCGCAGCCGTCACAACTGAATCGGACGATGCCGCCGGGTTGATAGGCGACCATCTCGGCCTGGGGCACGTAGAACCTCAGTTTAACGTCCCCGTCGGCCAATAGGGCCAGGATCGGCTGGTTCGCGGCAGCGTATTCTCCCAGCCGGAAGAAGATTTCCTCGACCCGGGCGTCGACCGGCGCGGGAGGAGACAGGGTCGTTAAACGCACTGAGGCTTCGGCCAGTGCGCCTCGCGCCTGGGCCGCCTGTTCGTCTGCGGCCCGAATGGCGTCCTCGCGCTGGCCCAGGGTCGCGACCTCGCGCTGTCGGCGGATCGCCGCGACATTGGCCCTCGCGGCGTCGCGTTCGGCCCGGACTTGGTCCAGCCGGGCGGGGGCGTAGATGCCCCGCCGGACTAGCGGCTCGATCCGCCCATAGTCCGCATCCGCCTGTCTCAACGTCGCCTCGGCTGCGCCAAGCTGCGCGTCGATGACCGACAGTTCCTGCGCTCTCTGGCCTTTGCGGGCGTCCTCGGCGCGGGCCTCGGCCGCGCTCAAGGACGCTTGCGCGCCAGACACTTGGGCGCTCCGTTCGCGCGGATCAATCAAGAAGGTCGCCGCGCCCGCCGCCACCCGTGCTCCCTCTTCGACATATAGGGCTGAGACCACACCCGCGCTGGGCGCTGCCAGATAGATCCGCTCGCCCTCGATATAACCGGTTAGGACCCGGGGTCCGTCCGCGCTTCGGGCGAACGACCACCAGGCGATGGAGACTACGCCGAGCGCCAGAGCGACCCCTGCAACCATCTTCATCCGAGGTCTCATGGACGCATTCCCTTCAGGCAGGTTTCGACGTGCTGGGCGATCAGACGATCGATCTGGACAGGCTCGGCACCAATCGGCTCGAAGGTCTCGCGCCAGAGGGTGCTGAGCAGGACCGGGCCCATTAGGCCCATGGCGAAGTAGCGGGCGTCGCCGTGCCGGACGGCACCCTGCCGCTGGCCTGCCTCGATCAGGCGGGAGGCGAGGCCGAGGGCCGGCGCGATCATGGCCTCATGCCAGATCCGGGCGAGCTCGGGCTGATTGCGGCTCTCGGCGATCACCAGCTTGATCACCCCGCTCATGCGCCAGTCGGACGCCATGCGTTGCGAGATCATCGTGAACACTGCCCGAACCGTTGACTCGAATGGGACCTCAACGGCGGTGAGGCCGATGACCTGGTTCAGGTTCGGCGCGATCGACTGGGTGACCACTGCCCGGAACAGGGCCTCCTTCGTTTCGAAATAGAGATAGACCGCGCCCTTGGAGACGCCGGCGCGGCGCGCCACTTCCTCGACACGCGCCGCCGCGAAGCCGCGTTCGGCGAAGACCTCAAGGGCTGCCGCAAGGATTTCTTCTGGCCGATCGGCTGGGCGGCGACGGAACTTGGGTTCACCAGGCGGGAGCATGGGTGCCTATTACTAACTGACTCGTCAGTTATCAATAGTGCGTAGCTAGTTTTTTGATGATGGGCACTCGGACCCACTCGTCTTCGTCGTGGCGCTGCCCCCGGTCAGGAGCGGGCATCCTGAACCGCACCTTCGAGTCCTGCCCGGGCCACGAGTCTCGGTACCTCTAATGTCCGCAACGGGTCGGGACCGGAAATGAAACACAGGCCAAAGACCGGACCTTGGACGTCATAGCGATGAACGCAGATCCGGGCGCCGAAGGTCCGGAGTCTGGATGGACGCCAATGTCCGCAAATGGCGCGACCTCGCCTTCGCGGCTCAGCCGGTCGGATTCTATTCGGCGTTCAATCGCAACAGATGGCCCTCGAACTCTGCGCAAACGGCCGCTTTCTCATCGGGAGGTAACCAGTTTGACATCTGCGGCGTCACAACGCTCCAGAAAGCCAGTTCACGCGCCGATAGTGGCATGACGTCAGCCAAGCGGAGCCTATCGAATAGCGACTCGAAGCGCGCCCGGATTGACTCCACGGACGGAACGGTTGGCTCCGCCGATGCGGGCCGGCTTTCCATGGGGAAGAGCTCAAGCTGTGACAAGGCGTATGGCTCCGCTCGAATCGGAATGGGGTCTAGCCAATGGCGCAGCTCTGACAAACCCTACTTGAGTGGCTTCCACGCATGTCGGTCCGACGAGCCGCCCAACCCGGGCTTTGCGCTCACTGCAATCAAATGAGCCGCAACAAGGCGATGAGCCACCTGCGGACCATCCGACGCCACCCGGGGAGGTGCCGGGCAGCCTTAAGGGTCACGATCGGTGCATTGGCCCGCTCGTAGTATAGGCGGCCGTTTGTCCTTTTCAGGACCGCACCTGGGCCAGCTCGGCGCTTCTCGCGATCAAGGCGGATCAGTTCGCTGTAGCCGCCGGCCCTGCGAGCCGCCAGCCCTACGCGGACCTGATCTCTGGTAGTCGTTAGAATTACCATGTCGAGCTCGTTGGCGGTTTTGACCAGAAGCGATCAGCATTCTCGGGGATGGATCGATTTTGGTCACTATAGGCACGCGATCCGTCTCACGCGACTACGCACCTGAGACCCAATGCTAGGGCATGACATGCCGGGCAGCGACGGCGCTTCAACGGGGCTGTCAGGTTAATCGCGCCAAGTTGAATCGAGCCAATATTTGGCCGTCTCAGGCGGTGGCCTTCGCCCAAGCGGCATGAGCCTCCGCGTGAAGGCGGCGAAGGTTGCAGCGGCTGATCAAGTGTGGGGCTGGACGGCTAAGGTGGTGTAGACGGCGGCGTAAGTAGACAGGAAGCGCCGGGCGGATGACGGGCTCCTGAAGCACTGCATTCTTCGCGCCCGTCGGCGGACGGGGAGGGAGAGTTCTCGGCTCGATTGTTTTTCCGAGGCTGTCCAGGCCGGTGAAGGTGCTCCAAATCCAGCGTCCGCAGTGCTGCTGGGTACGAAGCTAGGCCGTCGGTGGTGATGCGCTCTGTCTCGATCGGCTGGCGACGAAGAAGTCGCTCAAGGAACCTTCGAGCCGCCGACGTGTCCCTCCGACGTTGCATCAGCAGTTCCAGAACCTCGCCCTCGTCGTCGACCGCACGCCAGAGAAGCATGTGCCCGCCGCCGATCCAGCAGACCATTTCGTTTGTTTTGTACGCCGGCGCTGAACAGCCAGTGCAGCAGCCGGGTCTAGCTTTGGCGCGGCGGTCTTCGCCGACGTTGCGTTGACAGTAAATGCAGGCGGGACCTTGGCAGATCAAATGCCGCCTCGGCTTGCTGCCGATCCCAGAAGCCTGCATTTCGATAAGCCCGCCTCAAGCCCCGTTGCTTGGCCACAAGAGCGAAATCAAGCGAGGGCATCTCTGCGCGTGCCGCCAACTCGCCGGTGCTAATCAGGTCACGACAACACGCTTGGACACTCTGAATGCAGACCCCGCGACCGGACCGGTTCAAGGCTCCCGCCTTGATCAGTTCAGCGATGTCACGTGGGTGGCAATTGAGGTGCTCTTGGGCCTCTGACAGCGTGATGTCGCTCGAAATTCGAAACCGGGTGGGTGGGAAGCAAAAAGCCCCTGATTGCAGGAGTTTGGCGCAGTTTCGGGTTACGTTGAGTGCCGCGCTATCGAGTCCTTGGGGCTCAAATGACCCCAGGCCGTCAGGCAGAAATTTAGGAGCCATGATCGCCTGCAGCCAGGGCTTCGGGCCCGGCCCCATCCGCATGAAAACGTCGCGCAAAAGTACCCGTGTTGGGTCTTCAGGATCGGTCCGCACGATCGCGGCTGAGATTCGGTTGAGATATGCCGTCGCTGAGTCCTTGCGAAGTTGCACCTTCTTGTAGGCGATTGCGATCAATGGAGCGGTGGCTTGTTCGATCAGCCCCAGCGTAGCCATTTCCAAGATCCATGACGATTTCAAGCCATACTGCTCGGCCAGTTGCGCGACAGAGATCCGGGACTGCGCCTCTTGGATCAACTCAGCAAGACTGGCTTCCTCCACGACACTCAGGACGCGCTCTGATCCGCCGCCGACCGCCTCGCCGCGCAGAATGCCATTTTCCATAAGCGCCTTGGCCGTACTACGCCCTACGCCCAGTCGGCGTGCGGCAATCGTCAGATTGTTGGCGTGAGTGGCGACCCGCGGCGACTGAAAAAGTCGGCTCTCGTCTACCAACCGAAATAACGTATCCCGCAACTCGTCCGGCGCCTCATTGGCCGTACGCCTGAGAAACATCCGCGAGTCAGTGACATACGCGGGCGGAGCCTTGGTCACGTCCCAGCCAGGTTCATCCTTGGCTTGATCCAGGACGAAGCGCATTCCTGCTAGCATCGCCTTCGGGTAGCTTCTCGGTAAGCCTGACATCTTCGCCAGAGGGTGCTTTGCCGCCCGCAAGGCACGCCCGATTGCCATGACGGCTCGAAGAATGTCGAAGGGTGACAACGCGACCAGAAAGTCGCTCAACTGGTCAAGTGAGGACGCCCGGACCCTCTGGTCGAAGCTCACCAATCCCGCCGCGATCTGCAAGTAGGCGCGATGCTCTCGTTGAATTTTCGGTGTTTTTGCTGTCGTCAGGTCTAGGCCGCAGTGAGCGCATGTGTGAAAGGGGCCGTCGCTCCAAGTTAAAAGCCGACCACAAGTCGGTGAGGGACAGTAGAAAAGCAGGAGGCTAAAATCTTCTGGGCAGAAAGAAAGCAGACGCAATGACCATAAAAATCGGTAGTGCGGCGATCGCTTGAGGCCTGTTGGCGACACGGGGCAGCTATTTCGCCTTACCTCGCCTGGGGCATAGGAAACGCCGTAAGAAATTAGAGTTTTCTCGTTGGCGAATTGGCGGGGGACTGCACGCTTAAGCGCTTCCGCCTCGACACCATAGAGTTGGGCCATTGCATGAACGTCTACCTCGCCGGTCCAGAGTTGCTTCAAACCAGCATTCACGCCGCTCAGCAGTTGGCTGGGCCTTTTGTAGGTATTGTGCTCAGCGACGCGGCCGACATAGCCGCGGATTGATTCACCGAGCACCAATGGTAGGGGGAAGCGAACCGGCCGGATTTTTTTAGTGGAAGAGGGTGGCATTAGCAGGGCCTCCGGCGAAACGGATTAATGCTGACGAGACCCAGTGGGATCGCCCAGCGGTCAACCGCCAGTGCTAGGTCGTAGGTTTCGATCCGGCTTGCCCCACGCCGAGTGGCAATCTCTAAAGCATGCTCGAACAGTGTTGCGACGCGGCCGATGACGCCGCCGCTAGCTTCGTAAAGGCAGCTCAGCGTAATTGCGTCGTCCAATGAGCCTATGGTGGGCATAAGGCCCACTTTGACGATCTCCCGGTTTAGGTGAGACACGAACTTCGCCAAGGTTTTGCGATCTGCGGGATCGTTTTTGTCCAGGGGTAGAAGGTCGCAAGGCGGCAGCAATCGGTTGCTGAGTTGGACATTGCGCCGAAACATGCTCTCGGCCTCCTGCGTTCCAAGGAAGACGATCGGAACCACCCCTGCGTCCAAGAAAACCTTCAAAGCATCGGTGACATCGTTCTGAGCATTGATGCGAAAGTTCAGGTGCTGAACTTCGTCGATGATCAGAAGTTCGACGCCAAGCCTTTCGAGGTAGTCGAGAACTCGCTGCCTAAGCCCTTGCTCTGTTCCAGATTCCGGCCTCGCATCGCCCAGTTCGGCGAGCAGAGACACGTAGAGTTTTCGGGCTGTAGCGGCCTTTTCGAGCTGTATGTAGAGCACCGGCACAAGTTGCGAGCTGGGATCCATAGACGCCATAGCCATCTTTATGTAGGTGCTAGCGACTTTTGTTTTCCCTGAGCCGGACGGGGCCAATACTCTCAGTCCTTTTTGGGGCGTCCCTCGAAGTGAGCAGCCAAGCTTCTGTAGATAGTCAAACCGGGCATGAAGTGTGATGTGCCTCGGATATGGAATGAAGATTGCTCGAAATCGCAGAAGGTTTTCGGCGACGAGCGTGTTCATCGCTGGCCCGTGATCCTCATCGAAGTTGTCGGTCATTGCGCAAACCCCTTCCATTCCCCACCGCCGCCAAGGTCGAAAACGGCTTCATCACCCGTCTCCGGGTAGTCGGCTTGCCAAAGTCGAGCGGGATCGGTCGGTTTGGCTTTGGATCTCGCCTTGGGCGGACTTGGGGGCTTGGTCTTCCTCTTGGTTGGGCGTGGCGGGCGTGTTGGAGCCAGTCCCCCATCGACCCGAAGGCTCGAGAGCGCGTCATGTGGAATGACTGCAGCCAGCCCATCGTGGCGTGCCGGTGCGTAGGCGAGGCTGACAGTGTCGCCTTGCAGGCTTTGGATCTTCGGAGAGTTTAGCAAGCGCGCCGCGCGTTGGCGCCCACGGGTCGTCAAATCCGGTGAAAACTGCTCAACTAAACGAACCATGGCAGCGCGTGCTGCAAGGCGCTCCTCTGGACTGGAAAAATCCTCGCCCTTGAGTCTCGACCAATCTTCCAGGTGCTTATGCTGGAACACCGATAATCCATCGGCATAAGCGCGTTCTAGGCAAGGCAAGGTTACGTAAGTATTCCGGCGAGCGTTCCAGACATGGATTTCGCTAAGATTTGCCGGGTTGTACTTGATCTTGGCGGTAAACGACGCCGAGCCTTTGGGCTGATTGCGCCTTTCCGCCAGGCCAGCCAGATCATCCAGCAGCGCCCCAACCGCATCAGCGTCGAAGTAGCGGAGGTTCTTGAACTGTACCCCCGTTTTGGCGACCCGGCAGCCGTCACGCATGGCACCGACCAATTTGTCGAGCCTCGTCAATTCAGTGAGGGTAGGTATCCCGTGGGCATTCATCTGCTCTTCCCAGATTTGGGCTGGCGGAGCATTGAGGGCTCTGTGCTCTTCGAAGTGATAGAGACACACTGCTTCGTTGATCAGTAATTCGAGCTCCTCCAGCGTCAGGATCGCGGTGTTCCGCGGATCGATGCCCATTTCTCGGAGGAGTTCGGGCTTCAGGGTCGCGCCCGGAAGTTTGTCGAACAACATCGTCTTTAGCGTGAGAAAGAAGCGCTCACCGATCGCTTTGAAGGTCGGGGAGGCGATGGGGGCCCAGCGGACCGAGGTGGAAATCTCAATCATGGCGTCTTCGAAAGCGACGCCGCTTAGGTCCTTTCCGTTGTCAGTGACGATCTCGTCTACGTGGCCGAAAATCGTGACCATCTGCCGGTACCGAGGATGCGCCGCAGACAGGGACAGCTTTGGACAGCTGGCGCGCTTGACGCATTCGGTCGCCGAATAAAGCGACGGAGGCTCGAAACTTACGACCCAGCCAAGTACGCAGCGCGTGAACACATCGACTAACACTGTAAGCCAGGGGCGCCCCATTGGCAGGCGTTGGTCGGCGCTCATAACAACGACGCTGTCGACCATAGTATGGTCGAGGCATCCCAACTCTAGGAAGCGCTGAGCGACAAGGCCCTCTCCGGACGGCTCAAAACGGGCCTTGGCCTTTTTCTCTCCAAACCTGGCGGCATAGGTTTCGTAGCATTCGAGACGGTTGATCTCTTTGCGGAATGTCTCCTCGCTCGGTCGCTTCAGTTGGGGAAGATAGGAAGCCCGCGATTTACGGGCACGATTGATCCGCGCGAGGCAGACGCAAAGCAGGGCGTAGGCGTCCTTCTTGTTTAGAGCGAAGTTGACCCAGAATTTCATGGCAAATCGCCGAAGCAATTCGCAAGTCTCGGGCGGGAAGCGACGGGCGCGCGGCACCCGCCCGCTCATCGAGACCATCTGCGCCATCTTCCGGTCGAAGAAGGAGCCGCGTTCCTTGAGCCAGCGTCTCACAGTTCGCACGCATGGCTTGCGATCGAAGGCCATAACCCTCACGGGGTCCATGTCCCACAGCTTGGCGATGGCGAGATGAAGCTTCCGATCGCTTAACGAACCTACGCCCAGCTTATCAAGACCACGCACGACGAAGGCCCGAAACTCAGCCTGCCGGTCCATCTTTCGGATCTGGTCGAGGTCATATTCGCGCTTGGCCGCCGCTTGCCTTGCCCGCGTCCCGCTTACTTTGGGCCGTCGGACCAGCTGGCCGCGCGCGTAGGCTTCCATCGCCCACACTGTGTTCGGAAGATGCAAGATTCCGTCGACGTCAGGTACCTGTAGCGGCCCGCCACTGGGCTCGACCATGAAATACAGATTTCCATCGCCAATCTCATTCTGGAAATAGACGGGCTGACCTTTGTAGACCCAGCATTCACCGGTCTGAAAACGGATGATGCTCATGCCAAACCTCCCGCGACCGAGGCTGCCGGGGCGAGGAGGCGGACCGATGCGTCAGCCAAGCGGCGCGCATTCAAGTCAATTTCGAGAAATCGGCCGACCATCATCGCGCACGCTTGGGCCAGGCCCAGTCGGCGCTCCCCTAACTCATCCGCCAAACGACCCAATGCGATTGAGCCATTCGTGCGCTCGCATAGCTCGGCTGCCGCAAACACTTCGCGAGCACTGTATTTCGCGAAGCGAGATAGCTGAACGGCCTCTACATTCAGGTTCCATGTTGTGCGCTCACGCAATGGGGCGCCATGTACAACCCGAAACCGCCAGCCAAGGACTTTACAGATCTGCCGCACTGCCTCCAGCTTTTGGCTGTACTCCGGATCTTGAAGTGCACGATGGTCATGCTTGACCTCGACGACCTCCAAGCCCCCATCGGCGCATTGGCGGACACAGTCAGCGATGTAGATCCGCTGAGCCCCGTCGAGCACGAACTCAAACCGAAAGGGCTGGGATTTGTAGTCGACCACCGTTGTGTCGACCTCAGAGTGAATGAAGAAAGCCCGCTCATTCATGCTCTCGTGGACCAGGCCGCCCTTAGCTTTGCGGCTGTTATAGACGCCGGTAACCTCACGCCTACGACCGGTGATGATTGTGCGGATTGGGCGACCATCTGGCGTCAGCACGACCCGTGCAATTGCGCTCATTGAGGCCCAGCCATTTGGGTCGGCCGGTTTGGCTAAGCCGAACAGGATCATTTCCCGCAGGGTGGGTAGTGTCTTAGTCGTTGGGACGTGTCTGAGTTTAGTGTCGGCCGTAGCCATTGATGTGCTGTGTTCCATCTACCTCATTCCGTTTCTGGGGTGAGGCGGAGCACGCCGCGCACGTCATCGGTGCCGCTCACGCATGTGAGCAGTTGACTTTTGGCGTTCGCGGGGGGAATCTGAAGCGTCTGAGCAAGACGACTTCTGGAAAATTCCCAGCTTAAGGCTCGAGCACTCCAATGCTCGAGCTTTTTGCTTGTGCACCGCTATAGTCTATAGCTCCCTGGGGCTGGATCTCCTTCTCTAGATGTAACGATCGGGCCAGATTTCCTCCGGCGCGAGGTCAAGGGCGGCAGCAATTGCGCTCTCTAAGCGACGCGATCGTCGCCAGCCGGTACTGACAAGCGAAACCGTACTTTGCTTGACCTCATGAGCACGGGCGATGTCTGACAAGGACAGTCCGCGAAGCCTTAGGGCCTCTTTGATCCGGCTGTGCTTTTCTTCATCGACCACCAGCGCTCTCCGAGAAATTGGCGCGAGTCATCAGATAGCACTGATGCGAATTTGGCAATTGATGGATTTCCGTCAACTTGGATCGGTAGAATGTTGCCAAGGGACCCTTGGCGCGATTTCCGATGATCCATTACTTCTACGGACAAGGAGTCCTTGGCAAAGTGGGCAAGACCCCCTTGCCACAATAGAATGCGGATATTTTTGAGTTATAAAATCGATAGATATAGAAAAAGATGATATATAAAGTTCAGTAAAATGCAGCTTGCATGCACACATTAGGAAAAACTATAGAATGAATATAGTATATAGTCGAGTGTTGTGGCGTAATCGTCGTTCTCGACGGATTGAATTTTAGAGGTTTAGAGTCATTATAAATGGGGTGTGTGCGGTGCGGGGTGTTCTGTTTTCTTGGTTATTCACATGAGTGGCGGTTTGGCGCATCATGCCGCAGGGGCGGCTTCCCCTCATTGGATTGGGGATCGTGATTGACCCTCTGGAGAATACTATGCTCGCGGTCTGGCGGACATCGAGATGCCGAACGTTCGCCGAGGCCCCGTTAGGCATCCCATTTTTCCATACCGAACCGAGCGCTTCCGAGGGCTTGGGGTTCGAAGCGGGCAGGTGCCCTGATTCTCCAGGGCCTATACGTCAGAGGATCGCCGCTCGATCGCTAACTGGACTTCCAAGACACGTCGGGGGCCGTGAGCTTCGAGGCAATCAAGGCGCCGACTGCCAGCCAAGCAGCGTCGTCGTCACGAACAAGCTTCTGCTCATCATGAGCGCGAAATTGGTTTGTGACGGCGATCCATGCTTTGGCCATTCCGAGGTTGCCGGCTAGCTGGCAGAACTGCGCTTAGCCGCGGCTAGGTCTTCTTGGCGCGGGCCTTTGGTGGGGCCTTAGCCTTGCGTCCGCCTTGGCCCAGGCCAAGGGCTTTCGCCATAGCGCTGCGGGCTTCGCTGTAGCTCGGGGCGGTCGTGGGGTAATCATTCGGCAGGCCCCACTTGGCCTTGTATTCAGCCACCGTTAGGCCCTGCGTAGTGAGGTGGCGCTTCAGCGTCTTGTAGGCCTTGCCGTCCTCGAAGCTGATCAATGCATCCGGTGTTATGCTCTTGCGGATCTGTGCAGGAGTCGCCTTGGCGATCGTCTCTGTCTCCGGCACTTGTGCGGGCGATCCGATGCCTGCGAGCGCTGCGTAGGTCGTTCTGATAAGGCCGGGCAAGTCGGCAACCGAAACCACATTGTTAGAAACGTAGTTCGCGACGATATCTGCAGTCAGCTCAATTACGTTTGAATTCTGATCTTCCATAGCTCGGCCTTTTCTATCGTTCCAATAGTCGGGAACCGACGGATACAGGAGTCGGCGTGGCGAGAAATGAGAAATTTCGCCCTGCGCTCAACAGACTCGCCCTGCCATTCTGTAGTCAGCCGGCGGTCGGTTCGACTGCTCCAACGTCCTGATGTCTACCGCCAGCTGCAGCTTTCAATTGTCGAAAAGGACCTCGCGAGGCCTCGCGGTTCGCCATAGCGGTTGCACTCCAAAGGGTTTCGCAAGCTTCGACGGCTCGGCGCCAGGAGCGGAACTTGCCGCACGTTCAGGAACACGACCTTCAGCACGGCTACCTGCATCAGCCCAACGCAACGTTTCAGGCGCTTCGTGCGCCAAGGTTTATCACGCGAGAAGCCAATCGTGACGGAACCGCTCGAAGCAGACTAAGCTAAAGCGGCCGTTGTCTGGGGGCGGCACTCGCCGGTGGAGTCGCATGGCCTTTCGCATCGAGACGAATGTGGCTGTCATCCAAGGCTTCGTTGCGGATATCCGCGCGGCGGCGGACACCGACAAAGAGGCGCTGGGTTTTCTTCCTGCCTCGGCTTACGATCAGGCCGCCCGAAAAGGGGAACTGACCGTCGCGCTGCAGGATGGCCCCCACGGCCCAACCTACGCCGGTCACATCTGGGTTAGCGGCCTTTTCCCGCATGCCCGTGTCGTCCAGCTGTTCGTGGCTCAGGCCTACAGGGGGCAGAAGCTGTCGACGCGTCTGCTGCGGGCGGCGATCCAGTCGGCGGAAGCTAGCGGCTTCCTGACCATCTTCGCGAGGGTAGCCGCCGATCTGGCGGCGAACCAGGTCTATGAACATCACGGCTTTGTTGTCGTCCGCACCAAGCCGGGGGGGCAGGCCCGCAACCGCCAAATCCACATTCGGTCCCGTGAACTTTCCACTCCGACGTTATTTAACTACCGCCCCACGTCCGTGGTGGCAGTGGACGACAGCGCGACACAAAGCAGCCAGCAGCTCTACCTGATCGACTTGAACGTGTTCTTCGACGCCACCCGGCAGCGTCGCTTTACCCCCGCTGCAGAAAAGATCCTGGCCTCGGCACTGAATAGCGGCGTCCGCCTTGCCGTTACGAACGAGTTCGTGAAAGAGCTGCAGCGCACCACCGTCGGCAAGAACGATCCTGTGTTGAGCTTTGCGAAACAGCTGCCGACCGTGTCCGGCCCGTCGCGGCCGGAGATCGAAAGTCTAGCCGCCCGTTTAGCGCCGACCGTTTTCCCAGACCAGTCGCGCGATGGGACCCTATCGACCAATGACCATTCCGACCTTAGGCACCTGGCGGAAGCGATCTTGGCGGGTGCAGCAGGCTTCGTGACGGGGGAAAACGGTGTCTTGCGAGCCCACGCTGCCCTTCGGGAGCAGCATGGCCTTAACGTCTGGTCGACCGATGACTTTGCGATCTTCCTGACTCCTGTCTTGGCGGAGCTGCCAGTCGCTGGGCACGCTGAACACGATCTGACCTTCACGGATGAGAAGTCGCTTTCCGCCGAGGCTGTGACTTTCCTAAAGTCCCACGGTGCCGTCGACAGCGTGATCGGGGCGTTCAGCCGCTTGGACGCGGCTGACAAGCGGTTTCGCTACCTGGCGGCGCGCGAGGCGCAGGCGCTAATCGCCTTTGCCGCCTGCCGTGTAGCTCCCGGACCGGCGGATGCGGTCGGCCTCCTCCTGGTAGCCGATCCCCGCCACCCGGCCACGCCCACCGCTCTGGACTTCCTGGTCGAGCACGTCGTGCGCGTTTCAAGCTTGTCTCGCCCCTCTCGCCTCGAGATGGCCCACGTCGATAGACAGTCCGTGGCGCGGATCACCGCGATCGAGAACGGCTTCGTGGCGGCGCGATCCGGCGCCGACGCCCCCTTGCGTAAGATCGCCGTCGGGACGGCGGTCACACCGGTCAACTGGACCGCACTGCGCGACCGAATCCAAAAAGGCACCGGCCTGACGCTGCCGGCCGACTGTCCAGATTTCCGAGACGACGAACAGGAGATCGCCGTCACGTTGGATGGGCGCGCCGCTAGCCTGCCCTTGGCCAGCCTCGAGTCCATGACGGCGCCGGGCCTGTTCCTGCTCAAAGATCGCCCCGTCGCGGTCGTGCCTATTCGCCGCGCCTGGGCCGAGGACTTGGTCGGCGGGCCCCAGCTCAGCTTCTTGCCGAAACCAGAGGCCGCGTTTCGTTCGCGCCGGGTCTACTTTGCGTCCGTGCGCAACCAGCACATCTTGGTGAAAGGGCGCCCCATAATCCTCTACGAGTCAGGCAAGGACGGCGGCCGGGGCGCGGCGATCGCCATCGCCAGGGTTGCGTCGGCGGAAGCGGTGCCGAAGGCGCGTGCGCCTGACTCGCTCTTACGCGCGGCCGTGGTCCGCGGCGGCGATCTGCAAAACTTGGTAAAGGGCACGACCGTTCTTGCCGTGTGGTTCGACAATATTATGCGCTTCGAACACCCCGTGTCGTTCCAGCGCATGAAATTGCTCGGCCTCGCTGATCCGACAAACCTAGTTAAGAGTCACATGCTTAAGTTTGAGACCGCAGTGAAAATTCTCGACGCTGGACGTCCCGATGCGCGATGAAGACCCGATCATGCTGTCGGTCGCCCCCCAGTACGCGCGGGCAATCCTCGCCGGCATAAAAGGCGTCGAACTGCGGCGGCGAGCGCCCCGCCTTCAGGCCGGGACCCGAGCCTGGCTCTATTCTACCCTCCCGGTTGGCGAGGTTGTCGCAATGCTAACCATCGACAAGGTGGTCGAAGCGCCGCTAGCCGAGCTGTGGGGGCGATACGGCCCTCACACCGCCATCGCCCGCCCGGCTTTCGACGCCTATTTCGCCGGACTAGATCGCGGCGCGGCGCTCATTATTCGGGACGTCCAGGCACTCAAGGAGCCCGTCTCTCTCCAGGCTCTGCGGGAAAAGGGCGCGTTCCAACCCCCGCAATTCTATCGCCGGATGGGTTCGGACGCGCCAAACGCGCTCTTGAATGACAGTGAATTGCATCCTGCAGTTCAGGTTGCAGTGGGTTAAATCCGAGCATTCGAAACGGCTCCGCTCGAGGCCGAACTTGCCGCGCAAAGACCAAGGGCGCGGCGAAGTCCAAGTCTCCGACTATGACGGAGCCGGTCAAGAACGGCGATCCGACAAGACCTGAACTTGCCTCGTCAGCGAGGCTGGTTGACATAGGCTCATGGCCAAGGATCGCACGCCCATACCGCGCTCGGTCGCGACGTAGATTGAGTTTCAGCAGCATAGGACTTGCTGCGTCTGCCGCGTTCCTGGGCTCGCCACACAGATCCATCATATTGACGGGGATCCAATCAACCATTCATCCGACAACCTGGCGGTGCTCTGCCTGGACCATCATAATCAAACAGAACTGAAGGGTGGCTTTGCGCGGAAGCTGGGTCCCGATCTCGTTCGGAAATATCGCGACGAGTGGGTCGCCACCGTGACCCGCGGCCGAATCGAAATCGAGCGACGCCTGAACGAACAGGCCCAGCGCCTGCCGCAGTACGAGCGCTCTTTCGTCGACCCTAGCGCGACCCTGGGAGAAAACCCCGCCCTAGCAGACTATCTCGACAGTCTGCCCGACCTGCTCCTCGCGACCGTGCGCAGCCTTCGCACTGATCTCAACAGCGGCGTCACATTGGACGTCGTCATGTCGAGCGGCGAGGTCGTCTCGATCCTGGAGAGCATGTGGGTCCGGCTCGCGCGCTTCTATGCCGACGACCATTTCGGAGACGATCCTGGCGGTTTCCTGAGTGCGCATCTCGACGAGCAGCTGAAATGGCACAGCCGGCTCATCGAAGCGGACGGTGCCGGCTCGGGTGGAACGGTCGTCCGAGTGCCGCTCAGCAACCGCAATGTCGAGGCGGCGGCCAAGGCGGTGGAGGACATCGCCGATGCGCTGCTGGGGCTGAGCTGCAAGTCCACCGAGCACGTCCACTGGATGGCGCGCTGGCGCAACGCGGTCGATCATCGTGCCGAGGACTGGAATGAGCACTCGTGGCCAGCCCCGTCATTTCCGGCGTCATGAAATCGACGTGAATTTTCTCACAGCCCAAGAGCAAAAGTGACGCTAGGTGCGTCCTATATTGTCGCACAACGTGCCGAGTGTGTCAGAGACGTACCCATAAAGGGAAGCTTGACCATTGACTTCAGTCCGACGTCGCGCAACCTAAGCGCTAACAGATACGTCAAAGCTCGGAGAGGGGTAGCAAATGGCACGGCGAGTTTTCTTCAGCTTCCACTACCAACGCGACATCTGGCGGGTGAACCAGATCCGGAACATCGGGGAAATCGTCGGTACGTCCGCTGCCGGCTTCCACGATGCGTCTCTGTGGGAAGAGGCCAAGAAGAAGGGTGACACGGCGATCAAAGCGATGATCGACGAGGCGCTTAAGAACACGTCCGTCACCGTCGTTTGCATCGGTGCGGCGACCGCCGGGCGCAAGTATATCGACTACGAAATTCAACAATCCATCGCGCGCGGCAACGGGATCCTCGGCGTTCAAATTCACGGGCTAAAGAACCAGGCCGGCGTAGTCGACATTGTTGGCGCCACCCCCGCCCGCCTGAGCGCGGCGGGCGCGCCCATCTACAAATACGTCGACCATGCCACGCTGGGAATTTGCATCGAACAGGCAGCCAGGGCTGCCGGGCGATAGAAATGGCCGACGCCGCGCGGAAGCGTTTCCTCAAAGAGTTCCCCCTAGCGCTCCATGAGGGGAATGGCGTCGTCTTCGTCGGCGCCGGCGTCTCCAAGGCCGCCGGCTACCCGACTTGGGCTGAACTTTTGAAGGACATTGGTGAAGAGCTAGGGGTACGGTCGAGTGACATCCACGATCTCGCAGCGCTGGCCCAGTGGCACATCAGCGAGAACGGTGGCGCTGGCGTGCGAAACGTTATCAAGGCCGAGATCGGCCAGGATCGCGATATCCCCGAAGCCTTGCAGGTACTCACGCGACTGCCCATCCGGCATATCTGGACCACCAACTACGACCGCCTTGTTGAGCGCGCGTTCGGCGCGATCAACCGGCCGATCGACACCGTTTCGGGTGCCCAGGACCTGTCGCTAAAGCCCAAGCCGGGCGCCACCCGCTTCTATAAGATGCACGGCTCAGTCGATCGGCTCGACGACATCGTAATCTCTACGGACGACTATGAGCTTTACCGCTCCAAACGCGGCGCGTTTCTTCCACTGCTGCAAGCGCACCTCAGCAGCATGTCGTTGCTATTCATCGGTCTTAGCCTCACCGATCCCAATATCCGACACGTACTCTCCCTGATCCGGGAAAGCTTCACAGACGCACCGCCTGAGCACTTCGCCATCGTCAGGCCGCCAAGCCGAGATGACTGCGCCTCAGATGAGGAATATGCCGCGCGGTCGGCCCAGCACAAACACTGGGCCAAGGACCTACGTCGCTATGGGCTGGTGACCGTCGAGGTCGAAAAATACAGCGAGGTCCCGGACCTGCTTCGCCAGGTTGAACGTCGCGTTGCCTCCATGCGCGTATGGGTGAGCGGAAGCTGGCCCATAGAAGCTTCGGACGCCAAGACCCGCGACCTCTATCGACTCGCGGAAGAGGTGGGGCACCTGGTCGGCAGGACGAAGCGAGACCTCGTCAGCGGGTCTGGTCTCCTTGTAGGATCCGCAGCAATCGCCGGCTTCATAGACGCCCTACGCGCCGATGGAGGCTGGGATCTCGATCGACGCCTCATCGTGCGCCCCTTTCCCCAGCCGCTGGGCGACCAACAGCCCGATAAGGCGCATTGGACGGCGTTGCGCTCGGAAATGGCCCGGCAAGCTGGCATCGTCATCTTCCTGGGCGGTGCCAAGCTCGATGGCAAAGACTTGGTCACAGCCGGCGGCGTGATGGAGGAGTTCGAAGCCGCCAAGGCGGCTGGCGCATTCCTCCTTCCTGTCGGAGCGACAGGTGGAGCCGCCAAGGCGATCTCCGACGCTCTGTTGGGCTCTGAAACGCCATGGCAGGGTGCAGACGCCGCGCGTCCGACTGACGAGGAACTGGCGACTTTGTCAGATGAGACGTCGGGGCCAGCTGACCTATTGAAGGTGATCGCCGCGATCCTCGGCAGACTTGCCCGGGTGACCGCCTAGGGCCTTCTAGCCCTCCCGCAATCGCGACCGCCTTTTTCCTTTGAGTAATGAGACATGGCCGAATTCATCACGCGCTCCGAACTTCGCGCCTTTGCTGCCAGTAGGTCGCTGACAGAGCAAGCCGAACTCAGGAAGTCCACACGCCAGCGCGCGTCCGAAGGGTCAACGTTCTTATCTCATTCCAGCAAGGACGAGGATCTTGTCGTCGGCGCAACGATCGTTTTGGAGAACCACGGAGCTCGTGTTTACACGGATGAAGTCGATCCAGAAATGCCGCCATACACGACGGACGAAACGGCTAACCTTTTAAAGAAACGCATCCAGCAAACTAAAAAGTTCGTCCTGCTGGTCACCAAGAACAGCAAGGAAAGCAAATGGGTGCCTTGGGAATTAGGCCTAGCCGATGGTTACAAGGGCCTATCCAGGATAGCTCTCTTTCCGTCTGCCGACAGCGCCCACGACACCACTTGGGCCGAGTCCGAGTACCTGGGACTTTACGATCGGATTGTTTGGGGTCGCATGAAAGATTATCGCGAGCCGTTGTGGATGGTTCTGGACCACAAAGCCAACACAGCGACACCGCTGAGCAATTGGCTAGCCGCCTAACGGTCGCTGGCAGGTGAGATACCGATCCAGAACATCTGCGCAGGCAAACACGGCATTCCCGCCGCGCCTCACGCCTCACGCCTCACGCCCAGTGACTTCCATACCCTGGTCCTGGCGACCAGTCCCATCATGCGGTGACCGTCACCAGAATGCATGTGCTCTGGTTGATGACCAGCTGCGGGGCCAGATCAATGAGCAAGGCGATGCTGGTAGGGCGCGCTCTCCAGTCTAAAAGGGGCAGGTCTTCACCAGCGATATGCTCATTCCCGGCGCAGCGGGCGTTGCTGGCCCTTTTGTCTACTCGAGCGGATCAAGTGGCGATGGCCCCAATGCAGACCTTCCCAAGGTCTCTGAAGAGTCAGATGCGGCCAAAACCTGCGAAGTTTTGTCGTAGGCTACCAGAGTGCGCATGTTGTTGCGAGCCGGTCGCATCTGTGGCCAGTCTTAAGTTGGAACGCGGCCAGTTCTAAGTTGGCCCCACACGATATGTGGGGACCACTTAACGCTGTCTGCGTAAGCGGTTGATTTTTATGATAACCGTCAAATCGACCACTTGGGGTCACCACGTAACGGTGTCCACAAACGGCATGGCGACCACTTAAGGCTGTCCACAGACGCGCGGGTCATGCGTCCTCCCAGGCCTTGTTCAGGATCTTTGCGGCGAGCGCGGCCTTATCTTTCGGCAGAAAACGGCCGTAGTGCTTGGCGACGGTGTCGGCAGTGTCCTGGATCGCGTAGCTGGCTTGCTCGTACGAGCCTGTCTTCTTCAGAATGTGGGTCGCCAGAACATCTCGCACGTTGTGCGGCCCATGCGGCAACAGCCCCTCGATGGCGCCACGGCCCGTATACGGATTGAAAATGCCGTAGCGCTGAATCGCCAGTCGCCAGGCTTCATAGAACGTATTCTGATCATAGGCGGCGCTCTTGCTCGTCGCCTTCATGGTCTTCACGAAGAAGGTCCCAGGATCCTCTGCGCCCCCGAGGAGGCGCGGCCTATGAACCTTGAGATAGGCTCCGATTTGATCATAGAGCCCGCCGAGGTCCGGCAGCAGCAGGCGAAACGGCTGGCGACCGAAGTACGAAGATCCCGCGTTCTTGAACGCGACAGCAGGGATGAACGCCTCCCAGCCCCCTTCACGTTCGTTCCAACGTAGCTCACCGCATTTCAGTGTCTCCAGGCGCCGCTCAGACGAGGCGGGCGCGCCGCGCTGACAGATCAACAGCTGGCGCAGGTTCTTCTGGCGTACGCCGAGATGCAATCCGAAGCGCAGCATCAGAAAGGCCCTGGAGGCCTCAGCCGCCGGCACCGGATAGCGCCGCGTGTCCGGCGCCCGCGCCAGCACTTCCTCAGTGATCTTCCGATACGCCGCCAGCGGACTATCCGCTTCGAGGATCGCCATGATCGGCTCGAACGGATCCCGGTGTACACGGGCGATGCGGGCGACCTCCTTGGCGCGATGCAGCGCATGGCGATGGATCTCGTCGCAGGCCGCATCCCAGTCCGCGCGAACCGCATCGATCTCGGCTTGCGACAGCAGGCCTTGGATAGGCCGCAACCGCGCAGCCAACGCTGGCGTTTGTCGGATCCAGCCTGTTTCACGCCGGGTCAGAGCGGCCCCCAGCATGAGCATCTCCACCTCCCACTGGGTGTAGAAGCCCCGTCGCCCCTGCCGCCACTGAAGGTACCAGTCCCAGACGGCCGGGATCACCAGCAGAGCGAAGGTGAGGCGGTGCAGGGGGACGCCGGCGCCCGCGATCTGGCTTGTCGGCGCCGACGCCAGTGCGCCGAACATGAGGCCAAGATGTTCGACCTTCTGTGACGCCGTTTCCGATCCCCAGACGCCGGAGCGTTGGAGGCCCCGAGACGTCAGCGCCGCGGTCTTGAACGCCAGGAGACCGGCCATCTCCTGGTCCAGTCCGGCTGGGGCGGGAACGGTGCCAGCAACCAGCTCGGCGTCAGGTTCTGGCAAATCGAGTTCGTCCTCGAACTCATCGTCGACCGAGCCAGCATAGTCGTTCCCAGAAGCGGAGAAGCGCACGGCGAAGCGTTGCCGCATCGCCGCCGCCTGATAGCGCCGGTACTCCGTTGATCCGGAGACGATGACCGTCCGCACCCAGTCCAGGATCTCCTCGCGTTTCGCCAGCGGTAGTTGACTGAAATCGTCGGGTAGGTGCCAGGCCAGCCGTCGCCGTTCGGCAATCGTCAGGCCCGGCAAGCGATGGTTGGCCACCGCGCGTCCCGACGGGGGTATCTTGGCACGGAAGTACCCCGTCGGAAGGTCGTAGCGCGCCTCGATACGGCCAAGCGCCCGCATACTCGGGGCGTCATTTGGAGACTTGGCCCCTATGCGCCACATGCGCAGTGTCGTGACGTTTACAGTCGGCCCTTTAGCGGCCAACGCCCGCTGGAGATGGTAGGCGGAGTCACCATGCCGCTTCATCTGCAGATCCAGCGCAGAGGCGAAGTCACCCGGGTCTTCCCACTCTGTCCAGAGCGGCTTGGGCTTGTCTTCGATCGGCCTTGGCTGCCTACCGCGACGCTTGATCGGCTGGACTGTGGCGGGGCTGTGGATCGTTGAAACTTTACGCGGCATGCAACTCGACACGGCTGACGCGCCCTGAGCGCGAAAGGCCGGCGATCAGCTTCGAGCCTGGTTTCCAACGGGTTTCCGGCGCGCCACTCAGCTGTGGACGGCGACGTCAGAAGCTTGGGGAGTCGAACTGAAAACCCTGTCTCGATGCCACGAGCTAACTGCCTTGGGGATAGCTCGTGAGGCGAGCTGCATTGGGCTGGCAAACTTCAACTTACAGCGGTTAATGTGCCCCCATCGCAACTAGGGGCGTTCATGAGAGCCTTCGATTTTGATCGCCATTTGATCAGCTCTTACGAGCGCTTTTCGCGATCCTTCAGCACGATCCGCTCGCCAGATCTGCGCAATGCGATTGACGCCCAATATGACATCGGGCGCTTCTGGCCGGACGCACTGCTTTCGCTTAATCCGCGCTTTCTCGCCGGCCCAACGGTAGACGATCTCGTCGCTTCCAGTGATTTGGACGAAGCGACTGGCAAGGTTTTTCGGATTGGTGAAAGGCCTTTGCGCTTCCACCGGCACCAGGCGGAGGCCATTGCCAAAGCGAAAACTGGCAAGAGCTTTGTCGTTACGACTGGTACCGGCTCGGGCAAATCGCTCTGCTTTTTCGTGCCTGTGGTCGACGCGATTGTTCGAGCACTTCGGGCGGGCAAGCCCCGTACTACGCGCGCGATCATCGTTTACCCAATGAACGCTCTGGCTAACAGCCAGATGAAAGAGATCGATAAGTTCATCGGGCAGTCAGGCTTGCCAGAAAGCTTACGCCCCATCGTGAAGCGGTACACGGGGCAGGAAAGCCAAGAAGAAAGAAGGCGAATTGCCGACAATCCACCCGACATCCTGCTGACTAACTACATGATGGCGGAGTTACTCTTAACTCGTCAGGATGAACTGGACGCGAAGGTCATCGGGAACGCTGTGGGTCTTGAGTTCATTGTGCTCGATGAACTCCACACCTACAGAGGTCGACAAGGCGCCGACGTCGCTGTGCTCGTTCGCCGGCTACGAGACCGTTGTACACCCGGCAAGGCCCCAATCTGTATTGGGACGTCCGCAACAATGGCGTCTGAGGGAACCGAGGAGGGGCGCTCTCTTGCGGTGGCCAGAGTTGCGACCCGACTTTTCGGGTCTGAAATCGGTCCAGACGCTGTTATCGACGAGTCGCTTCAGAGAGCGACCGACGATAGGGTCACCCTCGAGAAAGCCATCTCCGATCTGGCCGACACTCTCCGGCTGCCCCTTCCGACTACCTTAAGCGACGAACAGCTGAGGACTCATCCAGTCGCAGTGTGGGCGGAGCTCGCACTCGGGCTCGATGACAGGCTTGAGCTGAAGAGAAAGAAGCCTGTCCAGTTCGACAAAGCGGTAGAACGCCTAGCGAGGGATAGCGGCATCGATTCTGCAGAATGCCGCGTCTATCTTGAGAACTTTCTAACTTTAGTAAGCCTCCCGGAGAATCAGCGTGGAGGTGCGGGTGATGGGGCGTTCCTAGCATTCAAGCTGCACAGGTTTATCTCCGGTGCCAGCGAGATATTTGTCACGCTGAATGAAAGCCCGCGAAAAGTTTTGTTTGAGGGGCAACTGGAAGATCCGGATGCCCCGGGAAATAGACTTTATCCGACGCGCTTCTGCCGAAGCTGCGGACATGAATATCATGTGGTGACCAAGACGGAGGTGGAGGGCCATACGAGGTTCTTGCCCAGAAGCATCGACGACACGCCTGTCGAGAGCGAGGACGATGTCGAGATGGCTGGCTATCTTTGCCCTGCCAGGCCCGATGACGCTGAGTTCGCCTTTGATGGAGCCCTAAGCGGCTATCCAGAAGGCTGGCTCGAAGAGCGCAATGGCGTTGAGCGGCTTCGATCCTATCGGAAGAAGCGTGTACCGACGCTGTATGCGTTGACGCCGGAGGGCAAGTCAGGCGCTGACGGGAAGGATTTCTGGTTCATTCCTGGCAAATTCGCGTTTTGCCTTTGCTGTAAGGACGAGCCTAACCAGGGGATGCGTGAACGCAGTAAGCTGGCAGGCCTATCCGGCGAGGGGCGAAGCTCAGCTACAACGCTGCTTGTCTCCAGTGCTCTCGAATGGATGAACAAGCCGACAAGCGGCGTTTCTGTTACGAAGCGAAAGCTTTTGGGCTTCACCGACAATAGGCAAGATGCCGCCCTCCAGTCCGGGCATTTCAACGACTTTCTTTTTGTAAGCCTTCTTAGGGGGGGCATTCTAAGAGCCGTCACTTCAGCAGGTTTCGACGGCCTTACTGAGGATGAGTTTGGCCTAAATGTCGTAAAAGCACTGGGCTTCATTTCCTCCAATAAGGAGGCGCGCGCGCATTGGATGCTTGATCCTGCGGCTGGCGCGGTTGTTAGGGAAGATGCGCAGAGAGCGCTAGCCAAAGTGCTGGCCCATCGCGTTTGGACCGATCTCCGCAGAGGCTGGCGTTACACCAATCCAAGCTTGTCTGTCCTAAGGCTTATCGATGTAGAGTTTGTGGGTGTCAGCGAACTAGCAGCCGACACTGAGAGGTTGATGACCGTGCTCCCCGAACTGGGAGAGCAGTCTGAAGTTCAACGCACAGAGCTTTTGAATAGCCTCCTTGGCGCAATGCTCGAAGGGCTTGCGGTCAACACGGAGGCTCTGGACCTCACCGTGTTGGATGGTGTTGCTCAGAAATCGCGCTCACTCCTTCGGTCTCCCTGGGCGATTGATGCGAAGGAAAACCTGCGTAGCCGATCGACTTTGCTGCTACGGGCACCGGGCAAAGATATTGTTGGGCTCCGCGAAGAGCAGACCTTGTTACGTGGCGGTCATAACTCGCGCATTGCAAGGTTAATTAATAAGAAAAGTATACTCGGTCGAAAACTTGGTCGTGACGAGTACCTTGAGATGCTCCAGCGGCTGATTGACGTTCTAGCTTCTGAGGGCCTCATTCAACCTGTCGAGCTAGACTCGGACCTTGTTGGCTGGCGACTTACGCCCTCCTCAATCAAGCTCATTCCAGGTGCGGCTCTGTCAGATGAGAGTAAGCGCGGAAACCGCTATTTCCATGACCTATACGCCTCGATCGCGGCAGGATTGGCCGCCGGGCATAGCGCCTACTGGGGGTTGGAGGGGCGCGAGCACACGGCGCAGGTTTCGCAGAAGCAAAGAGAATGGCGCGAGTGGCGCTTTAGATACGAGGCGGATGACCTCGACAACCTCGCTAAATCCGAGAACAGGAGCGAGATCAAGGCGACTGGCGAGTCGGACCAATTTCTTCCCGCGATGTTTTGCTCTCCGACGATGGAGCTTGGGGTCGACATATCCGCCCTAAATGCTGTCTACCTGAGAAACGTGCCGCCCACGCCGGCGAACTACGCGCAGCGTGCGGGCCGTTCGGGACGGTCCGGTCAGGCGGCGGTCGTTGTAACCTATTGTGCGTCTGGCTCCCCCCATGACCAGTACTTCTTCCAGCGCCGCAACGACATGGTTGCGGGTATTGTCCGCCCACCGGCTTTGGACATCACAAATGAGGAGCTGCTGAGGTCGCATTTGCAAGCGATCTGGTTGGCCGAGAGCCGACTGGCGCTCTCTCCTGATATCCCCGATATTCTCGACCTTAGCGGCAAGCGATATCCGCTCAAGGAGGAGATCCTGGCCGTCATTTCGGACCCGGGTTTGGCCTTGCGCTCGCGTGATCCGATGCGCCGAGTGCTGGATCAGATCCTAAGTGCTGATGGCGGCGCGCTGCCGGTCTGGATGGAGGATGCAGACGAATATGTTCTGCAGGTAGCCGCGGGTGCCCCGAAGGCGTTCAATCGGGCTTTTGACCGCTGGCGCGAGCTCTACCATTCGGCGCGCACGCAACTTGCTGAGGCGAATGTTCGCTCAGAAATAGCAGGCCTTTCCGCTGCGGATCGCCGCAAGATCAAGGCTGCGCAGATGCAAGCCAGCGATCAACTGTCAATTCTTGAACAAGGCAAGGCCTCCAACGGTTCTGACTTCTATTCCTACCGTTATCTCGCAACCGAGGGCTTCCTACCGGGCTACAACTTCCCACGCCTCCCGCTCTACGCTTTTGTGCCGGGTGAAGGCAAAACGGGATCGTTTCTGTCTCGCGCTCGGTTTCTCGCGATCTCAGAGTTTGGGCCGCGGAGCCTTATCTATCATGAGGGACGCGCCTATCGGGTGATGAAGGCGAAATTGCCGCCTGAAGTCCGCGAAGGCGATGGGTCTGAACTCGCGACCAAGGACATCTATATCTGCTCAAATTGCGGAGCATGCCACGAGGTCGAGGTTGAACGCTGTCATGGCTGCGATGCACACATGGCTGGCGAGGTGCCGATCAAGCGAACGCTCAGGATCGATAACGTCGAAGCGGCTCCAACGGAACGCATCACCGCAAACGACGAAGAGCGAGTTCGCCAAGGCTTCGATATTCAGACCGTTTTCGCTTGGCCCAAAAAGGATGATCAACTTCAGGTCACTAGTGCGGAGTTCAAGTGCGAGGACGTTTCAATTCTTGCCCTGCAGTATGCCAATAGCGCCGAGATCAGCCGCCTCAACCGGGGCTTGAAGCGCCGCAGAGACCAAACTGTTTTTGGCTTCAACATCGATCCGAGAACGGGCTATTGGGCGAAATCGGAAGAAGAGGATGCAGACGTTGACGTTCCGCCGGATATGGCCAGACCCGTCCGGATTGTGCCGATCGTCAGAGACCGCAAGAACGCGTTACTTCTACGCTTCAAAAGGCCGGAGGATTTCGCACCGAGCACGATAACGACCATTCAGCATGCGCTCCTGCGCGGCATCGAAGTCGTCTATCAATTGGAAGAGGGCGAGATACTGGGTGAGCCGCTACCCGCTCGCGATAATCGTCGAGCGATCCTCGCTTATGAAGCAGCAGAGGGCGGTGCAGGCGTTCTATCTCGTTTGGTGGATAGCCCCGAAGCTATCAGTGAGGTCGCTCGGACAGCACTCGGACTTATGCACTTCGACAATATCGACGCGGCCATATCGAGTGGCGACGCCGACCTACTGTCTGAAAAGCCCGATGAGGCCTGTGTTCGGGGCTGTTACCGCTGCTTGTTGTCGTACTTCAACCAGCCAGACCACGAGCAAATCGACCGAAGCAGCAAGGAGGTCGCTAAGCTCTTGATCGACCTGGCCCGCGGCCGCACGGAAATCGATTTGAGGATCGCGGCGGAGCCTTCTCCTTGGCTCAAGGCCTTTCAAGAGGAGAGCCTCCCCCCGCCCGATACAATCGGACTGAGCTTTGCCGACCTGGAGGTCGAGTTCACCTGGCGGGCTCATTTTGTCGCGGCAAGCCTCCAGCCAGTCTCCTCTGCTGCAGCAAAGGATGCCGCCAGCAAAGGCTGGGAGCTGTTGCAGCTGCCAGCCTCACCTGAGGCCGGCGTACCGAACGAACTACGAGCGCTCTTGAAGGGTAGTGATGGTGCTTAGTTTCTCTCCTGGCGACCTGGTGCGCGCCCGTGGACGCGAGTGGGTTGCTCTGCCCGCGCCACGAGAAGGAATTCTGGCCCTTCGTCCGCTATCTGGGAGCGAAAACGACGTTGTGGTTCTCGACCCGTCGTTGGAGGTTTCAGCGGTAGAAGCTGCACGGTTCGACCTGCCCATAGATGCGCGGACTACGGTTCAAGCTAAGGCGGCGCTCTTGGCGGACGCTCTTCGCCTGACCTTGCGGCGCGGCGCTGGCCCCTTCCGCTCGGCCGCGCAACTAGCCTTTGAACCGAGGACCTATCAACTGGTGCCGCTCCTTATGGCGCTTCGGTTGCAAGTTCCTCGCTTGCTGATCGCGGATGACGTTGGCATCGGCAAAACGATCGAAGCGGGGCTCATCCTCCGTGAGCTGATGGACCGAGGCGAGGTCGACGCCTTTTCGGTTCTTTGTCCGCCGCATCTCGTCGATCAGTGGATTGTCGAACTGAAGGATCGTTTCGGGATCGACGCGGTCGCGGTGACGTCAGGCACCGCAGCGCGCCTCGAACGTGACCTGCCCCTCGCGCAGACCCTGTTTGACGCCTATCCCCACACAGTCGTCAGCCTTGACTACATTAAGGCCGAGAAGCGTCGGGAGGGATTTGCTCGAGCCTGCCCGGACTTTGTGATCGTCGACGAAGCGCACGCCTGCGTAGGCACCCACAAGGGCCGACAGCAGAGATTTGAGTTGCTGCAAGGGCTGGCGCGGGACGCCGAGCGGCGAATGATCATGCTAACGGCGACCCCGCACTCGGGCGACGAAGAAGCCTTCTCAAGGCTGCTCTCTCTCATCGATCCCGATTTCGCCACGCTCGACTTCGAGGACGCACGATACCGTGAGCGTCTCGCCAGACATTACGTCCAGCGTCGTCGCGTCGACCTAATCGAGGGCGACTGGCAAGAGGACCGGTCCTTCCCCAAGCACGAGACCAAAGAACACGCCTACAATCTGTCGCGCGAGCACCTGGCCTTCCAAGAGGCCGTCCTTGAATACTGCTTCTCGCTGGTTTCCAAAGCCGGCGCGCACAAGAAGGACCAGCGGCTAGCGTTCTGGGGCACCCTAGCGCTCATGCGTTGCGTAGGCTCCTCGCCCGCGGCCGCGTTAAGCGCGCTTCGAAATCGGGCTGCCAATGAGGCCGATCGCCTCGAACCGCAGATCTACGACGAAGACGGCGACGATGAAGACGCTGTGGATATCGAGCCGAATATGGCGCTTTCCGATGATCCCCAGCTTCGCGCCCTTATGGATCTAGCGGGCCAGCTGCTATCCGATACGGACCCAAAACTTGAAGCTCTCATCGGGGTGCTAAGGCCCATGATCAAGAGCGGCGCAAACCCTGTCGTATTCTGTCGATATCTGGCCACCGCCGAGCATGTGAAGGCTGGTCTGCGAAAGGCCTTCCCCAAGCTCACCGTCGACTCCGTGACCGGCGAGCTCACGCCCGACGAACGTCGCGATCGGGTCTCAGAGATGGCTCTGGAGGACGGCGCGCAGAGGATCCTGGTGGCGACCGACTGCCTCTCCGAAGGCATCAACCTGCAGCAGCTCTTTGACACCGTCGTTCATTACGACCTGTCTTGGAACCCAACCCGTCATCAGCAGCGTGAAGGCCGCGTCGATCGCTTCGGCCAGCCGGCCGAGCTTGTACGCTCGATCATGATGTTCTCGCCCGACAGCGCCATCGATGGCGCCGTCCTGGATGTGATCCTGCGCAAAGCCCAGGAGATCAGAAAGGCCACCGGCGTCACGGTGCCACTGCCCGACGAGCGCGGTCCCGTTACCGACGCCTTGATGTCGGCCATGATGCTGCGACGCGGAGCGCACCGGCAGTTGACGCTCGACCTTCGGCTCGAGGACGGTGCTAGGGCGATGGAAGCGCGCTGGCGTGACGCCAGCGAGAATGAAAAGAAGTCCCGGGCCCGCTTCGCGCAAAACGCTATGAAGCCGGCCGAAGTGACGCCAGAGTGGGACAAGGCCAAGCACCTCCTAGGCTCGCCCGAAGACACCAAGCACTTCGTGGAAAGCGCGATGTCGCGGTTTGGCGTCCCGCTCGAGAAGAAGCGGAATGTCTATGTGGCGCATGTCCACGCGCTTCAGCACGCTCTTAAGGAAAAGCTCGAACAGCGTGGCCTTGCCCCGTCGGTGAAGCTTGCGATGGCGGAGCCCGCTCCGTCCGACGCCGCTTTGCTGACGCGAACTCATCCATTGACCGCGTCTCTCGCCGAAAGCCTGGTCGAGGCCTCACTGGATCAGGAGGCGCTTCCGGATCTGGGGATTGGTCGCGTCGGGGCTTGGCCGACCACGGCGGTCACCAACATGACCCGCCTGGCCCTGCTGCGCGTGCGCTACAAGCTCACAATCCACGCCCGAAAGGAACGTTTGCTGCTGGCGGAGGAAGCGGCTCTGGTCGCCCTGCAGGGGGCCACTATCGTGGCGTCCGGAGAAGACGCCCGCGCCCTGCTCAGCACGCCGGCCACGGCCGATCTTGCGACTATCGCTCGAGATCGACTGATCAACACGGCCCAAGAGGAACTCCCCAAGCTGCTCGAAGGACCGTTGGCGCAGTTCGTCAACCAACGCGCCGCCGAGCTTGTAGAGGATCATGCTCGCCTGCGCGCCGCGGCGGGCTCCATTTCCCGCGTAAGCGTCGAAGCCGTCTTGCCGCCAGACGTCATCGGCCTGTTCGTCTTGATGCCGGCGGCGGTGTAGTCATGGCCCGCAAACCGATCTCCGACATGTCCGCCTGGCCCTCGCTGCGTCTTGAGGGCAACCTGATCGCCCCGGCGATGATCGCCCAGATCGACCAGCGAAAGGCGCCCGAACAGACCGAGGAAGACTACGCCGTCCGCAAAGGCCTGACGATCCGCGAGGAAATCTCGACGGCGTTCCGGGTAGGTCAGTCGCACTTCGACGCCTTCAACAAGATCGAGTCCCCCTCTCAAGACGCCACGCGTCGCTTCATGACGGGCTTTCTGAGGGAGACCTTCGGCTATCAGGATCTGACGCCCGCCGCCGCACCGCTAGCTCTGATCGCCAGCAGTCGGGTGCCCGTTGTGGTGGTTCCGCCCAGCGAAACCTTGGATCGCCGCAGCCCGACCCTTTCGATTGATCGGTCCCGGTCGCCGGCTTTCGCGCTTCAGGACTACCTGAACGACACAGACGAAGCCCTGTGGGGCATCGTCACCAACGGCGCGCAGATGCGCCTGATGCGGGACAACGCCTCCCTGACACGTCCGGCCTTTATCGAGGCCGACCTCGCCCAGATCTTCTCGACCGAGGACATCGCGTCCTTCGCGGCGCTCTGGCTGTTGATCCACAGGTCTCGCTTCGGTGTCGCAGACGCCCCGGCCACGGACTGCCCGCTTGAACGCTGGCGGGAGGCGGGATCGCGCGAGGGCGAAGTCGCCCGTGACCGCCTGGCCGGTCAGGTCCAGATTGCGCTGAAGGTCCTGGGTTCCGGCTTCCTGGAGGCCAACCCCGACCTCTCCGAGAAGCTGAAATCTGGCGAAGTGAACCTCACCGCCTGGTTCAACGAACTGCTGCGTCTTGTCTATCGGTTGATCTTCCTGATGGTCGCCGAGGATCGGAACCTCCTTCATCCGGCAAAAGCGAAGTCGGATGCCCGCGCGCTCTATGCAGAGGGCTACAGCCTCTCGGCCCTGCGCAAGCAGTGCTACCGCGCCGCCACCTGGGACAAGCATCACGACCGCTATGAAGGCATCAAGATTGTCTTCCGGGCGCTCGCCCATGGGCAGGAAGCGCTCGCGCTACCGGCGCTCGGCGGCCTCTTCACCGAAGACAGGCTGCCCCATCTCGAAACCGCGCGCCTGCGCAATCGCGCCTTCATGGAGGCGCTCTACCGCCTCTCTTGGCTCGCCGACAAAACCGGCATGGTGCCCGTCAACTGGCGCGCCATGGAGACTGAGGAACTCGGCTCAGTCTACGAGTCCCTCCTAGAACTACAGCCCCAGCTGGGGGACGACGGCAGGACGCTCATCTTCGCCTCCGAAGCGGCCGAGCAAAAGGGCAACCAGCGCAAGACCACCGGTTCCTACTACACCCCCGACAGCCTCGTTCAGGCGCTGCTTGATACGGCGCTCGACCCCGTGCTCGACAAGACCGAGGCCGAGGCGGACGACCCCGCCAAGGCGCTACTGAAACTCTCGGTCATCGACCCCGCCTGCGGCTCAGGCCACTTCCTTTTGGCCGCCGCTCGCCGCATCGCAACGCGGCTGGCGCGCATCCGGGCCGAGGGCACGCCTTCGCTTGCCGACTTCCGCCATGCGCTGCGCGATGTCGCGCGCTGCTGCATCCACGGGGTGGACCGCAACCCCATGGCGGTGGAGCTGACCAAGGTCGCGCTCTGGATCGAGACGGTGGACCCGGGTCTTCCGCTCGGCTTTTTCGACGCTCAGATCCGTTGCGGCGATGCGCTGCTCGGCGTGTTTGATCTTAAGGTGCTGCAGGACGGCATCCCCGACGCCGCCTACAAGCCACTGACCGGGGACGATAGGGACATCGCTAGCATCTATAAGCGCGTCAATGCTGCAGCGAGGCAGGGCCAGGGCGGCTTTGACTTTGGAGCTGGCGTCAACAAGCTCCCCGAGACAAGGCCGCTGGCGCTGGACTTCTCCGGTTTCCGCGATCTGCCGGAGGACACGGTCGAGCAGATCGGGGCCAAGGCCGCGCGCTTCGAAGCGCTGCGCGAGGACCAGACTTACGTGCGCGCCGCTATCGGTTGCGATCTCTACGTTGCGGCGTTCCTGCTCCCGAAAATCGGCCATGCGCCAACCGGCCCATCGGTGCGGACGATCCCAACGACCGAAGAACTCTGGCTTGCTCTCAATCAGGGCAAGATCCGACCATCGATGCTGGATGCGCCCAAGGCCGCCCACCGCGCCCGCGCCTTTCACTGGCCGCTTGAGTTCCCGGATGTGATACAGCGTGGCGGGTTCGATGTGGTCGTGGGTAATCCACCTTATGGTGCCGCACCATCCTCGCGGAGTTCGATTAGAAACTTCTTCTCAGTGTCATTTGAAGATGATGTTGATGGATCAAACATTTGTAATTATTTCTTGGCTCAGGCAATCCGTTTCGGAAATGTTGGGGCAGCCTTAGGCTTCATTCTTCCGAAGTCAATCAGCTACGTTGCATCATATGAAAAGACGCGTGGCCTGATAACGGCGCGTGGCGACTTAACTCTGTTGGCAGACTGCGGCGCCGCCTTCAAGGATGTCGGGCTTGAGCAGATTTTGCTAACTTTTTGTTTAAAAGCAGGATCATCGCCCCATACGCTTGTTGGCTACTTCGACGGTCAAGTGTTCCAATCTCTGGATAAACGCCATTCTAATGTCTGGCGGGATCGAGGATATTGGGAGATCCATCTAACGCCCAAGCGGATGAAAATAGCCTCTGCAATCGAGCAGCAGGGCATACCGCTTTCGCAGCTCTGCATTCCCAATGGAGGCATATTTCGCGGTCTTGGGTTGCAGTCCAAGAGAAACCTGCATGCTGACGCCGTCGACGATGCTGCAATGCCTGTATTGGGTGGCAAAAACATCACAAGCTATGTTGTTTGGGACGAGACCGACGAGCCATTTATATATGCGAACTCACGACATCCAGAGCTCCTCGCCGATAACGCCTTCACGCGTCAACTGTCTCGCCGCATCGCGCTAAAGAATATATCAAGTTCGGTCATTAAAATTGAAGCGACGCTTCTGGATCAGGAATGCATCACGCTTGACACGATCAATAGTGTCGTTCTCTCCGATTGTTGCGCTTATCCGTACGAGTACGTGCTTGCGTTTATGAACAGTCGAGTTGCCAATTGGTACATGAAGTGGGTAGTGTTTAACCGCTCTGTTCTGACTATGCATTTCGATGCTGACTATATCGGCCGCCTTCCAATTCCGATTTTCGTTGGCGCGCAATGGCAAACCGAAATTGCAAATCTCGCCAGCAAGCTCCTGTCGGTTCCTGCTCGGAAGTTCCGCAAGGGTGTGACCAACCTTGAAGAAGTTCATGGAGAATTAGTGCAGCGTATTGATCAGATTATCGCGCAGAACATTTCTGTATCTCTAGACACATTGGATTGAGATGCGAGATTGATTGAAACTCTCATTTAAAAGTTCGCAGGCATGACCAAAATTGGTATCAGCTACACTGCGCGCGGCCTCGCCACCTTTTCCCACGATCTGTGCGGCGACGCCCGCCGTTCGGCTGCACCAATGTTGGCCGCGCACCTTGCGCGCCGATCTCGACGCCGCCTACGCGGCCTACGGCCAGAACCGCGAGGAGCTGCACTGCGTCCGAGGTCCCGGCGACTTGAAAGGTCCCGACTACTCCTCGGAACCCCTCCGCGTATTGAAAATCTGCCAGTACAGCGAATACCGCGCTCCGACGTTTGCTCTCAGATGCTCGGGATCGCAGGGACGAGAACGGCGAGTTTGACGCCCTTGGGGTGCTACCGATGCTCGCCGAAAAAGAGGCAGAAGGTAAGTAAGACTTATGCCTAGCGTTGAGCACCCCCAGTCCTTTGTGGTCCGGCAGGAATGCGACAAGGTCGCATTCCAAAGCGGTTTCCGCCGTAAGTTGGACGAGCGGGAGGGGTGGGCCCCGTTCCAGTCGACCACGGCGCCGGGCGTGATCTATCTCGCCGCAGCGGGCGCGCGGGGCCCCTGGTTTGTCGCGCTGGACCACCCGGGCGTCATCGAGGAGCTGGACGCCCCGATCGCGGACATCCCAGGCCCCGGTCTCGCCCGCTACGCCTTCGAGAGCCTCGGGGGCGTTTACGACCTCTTGCCGCGCATCTATCAGCTCGCGGCAAGCCTGCCGGACGCGCCCCTCCGAGAGTTCGAAGCGAAGGTCAGGGACCTGCCGAAGACGACCGAGTCCGAGCGGCTCGTCGTTCAACGGGTCGGCCAAGACATCTTTCGCGCCAGCCTGATCGACTATTGGCAGGGGCGATGTCCGCTCACCGGAATCACCGACACCGCCCTGCTGCGCGCCTCGCACATCGTACCGTGGAAAGCCTGTTCAACCGACGCCGAGCGTCTGGACGTCCACAACGGCCTTCTGCTCTCGGCCCTATGGGACGCGGCCTTTGATCGGGGGCTGGCTTCCTTCGATGACGAAGGCCGACCGCTGCTGTCGCCGGCCCTCAGCGACGTCGCCCGCGCCGAATTGCGCTGGCTGGGGCCGATCTCACTGACGAACAAGCACCGCAGACAGCTGGCTTGGCACCGCGCAAACCTCTTCGTCGCTGACGCAGGCGGCTGACGGACTGCAAGGATACGCCGAGCTCTACAGGGGGCAGCCCTAATAGCCGCGCGGCCACCAGAGTTCGCGCCGCGCCAAAGGCCATAGATGTCGCAGCCGGGTCGACGCCTTAACTCCGAAGGCATCGATGGCAGCCCGCCTCTCCCAGGCGCCGATACTCGGCGCGGCGCGCCTCAAGCCAAGCTTGGCGGCTTCCGTGCTGATGTCCTGCGGGTCAACCGACACGAGCGCGGACAACTCCCGCGTTGCGATGTACCTATCTGCAAAAACATAAACCGAGCACCAGAGTGTGCCCGAACCTAAATCAACAAGCAGGCCAGCTCTCTGCGCCAACTTGATGTCTCTTGGATACAGGCCAAGAGCGTCTTCTGCTTGCTTGAGCGTTGCTCGGCTTCCAAGCCGGCCCCAAACTGGCCTTGCAAGATCGATGTCTCCGGCGATTAAGCGCTTGGCCAGGCTGCGGTCCAGCGTCAATCGCTTGAGCGTTAGTCCAGTAGGGCACATGGAGCCAAGCACGCCGTCGAGTTCGCCGAGATAAGCTTGAAGCAGTACGCTTCCCCATGGCTTCGGTCCGGGGGGAAGCCTGGCCATCACATCGGAGAGCAGCATGCGGCTGTCATCAGCCCCATGCCTAACGACCAGAGCTTCCAGTCGGTCGAAGACGGTCAAGGATGTAGACCGCTTGAACTGCGCTTCTTTATACAAAGAACGAGCGGCACCCTCAAGGCGAGCTATCTTGCCATGATCTTCCATGTATCTGATGATACTTCTATCCAATTTATATATTTTCGAAATATGCGATATAGAAATTCTATCATTTACGATCTCATCAAGCATATACAAATTTACATCATCGTATTTCCGCTTCAACCCTCCAAGGGTTTTTGTATTTGATTCAACGCCGCCACGTATTATGCAATCTCTTAGTTTTGATCTCGGCACCCTAAGCTTTTTCGCGGAGATAGTTATAGAATTCTCCTGCTCCTCTCGGGATAGGCAACGTATACCCGATATAGCCTTTATTGCATCCTGAAGGGGCTGATTGCCCATGGATAGCGCCCTGAGCTTGGCCCGAAACTTAGTGACACTCCGGATATCATTTGACTCACCGGCCTCTTCACGCGCCTTATGGGGGTGGGACAGCGCGAAGCAGCCTCTTAAAATTCTCTCAGAATAGGGCCCTACAAGAGTACGCGGCGCCCCACTTCCAGCCCACTCTTCTCTAGACACGCCAGAAAGCGTCATAGTCGCGCCCAGCACCTGGATGAGCTCCATGAAAACATCAGGTGCGACATCTCTAACTTCAGGCGGAAGATGCTCGGACGCCAATCGTCTCCAGCGCTCAGAGCCCAGATCATAGGTCAAAGATAGCAGCGGGCGCAGCGTGGGATCCACGTATTTGGGTGCCGAGCGGCGCAAGTCCGCACCGCAACTCAGGCAGTGGAAAAGGCTTGTAATCGGCCATTTGAGTGCTCGGCTGCAATTCTCGCTGGGGCATTTGTTTGTAAGCCAAGTCCACGAGATAGGGCAGAAGTCACGATATCTACTCGACCATAGCGCGAGATCAATACCTTCTTTTTCAAGATAAACTGGCGCGATCCACCTATGCTCCCTTCTCAGAGCGCTCGGCGAAAGCACCTCGCCCGCGACAGCCAGGCTCCCGTTTTGACGCAGTTTCGGAAGCATGTCGGCTATGACGCTGACGGGCTGTCGATACACGGCGGCAACGCCCTCGACATCCAGCAGATCCAGGCGAGCTCGCATTCGGGAAGACAAGCCCAGCTCGCTCATAAGCGAGTATCGAGACGCGTGACCATTATGTGCGGCTACGCGAGATATGTAACCTAGGAAGCTCTCCCCTGCGGCTGGTGGCAGAGGGAAGCGAACGCCGCTGCCGCGCGGTATCGCCGGCCTCGTCATTTCTTCCCCCGCGCGCGGAAGGGATTGCGCTTTGCGAAATTCTGAGGGATCGCCCATCGGTCGACAGCGAGCGACAGGTCGGCAACCTCCAAGGTGTTGCTGCCTCGTCGGATCGCGATTTCGATAGCGACCTCGAAGAGCCGCGCTACGCGCCCGACCACGCCATCGGTAACCTCCATCAACGGGCCTAGAACGCCTTCACCAACGATCGACGAGCTGGTCTTGAGAACTTTGCGCTCACACATGCCGTCGCAAAGTCCCCAAACGAAGCTTGCAAAGAGATTGCGATCCTCGGACTTGCTCGATTCAAGTTTAGGCATGTCCAGCGGCGCCAGAAGGCGACCATTCAGCTGGAGGTTTGACTCAAACATTCTTCTCGCATCTTCCGTGCCCGCAAATACGATCGGGGTCACGCCCGCATCGAGAAAGGATTTCAGGGCGTCCGTGACGTCAGCCTTCGCTGTCGATCTGAAGCTGAGATGCTGAACCTCGTCGATGATCAACAACTGCACACCTAGGCGGCGCAGATAGTCGATGGCCCGCTTGCGTAGCGCCTGCTCAGTGCCGCGTTCAGCAAGAGGATCGCCGAGCGCGTGTAGGATCTGCACCATCAACCGCTTGCTCGTTGAAGCGCTGTCGAGTGCAATGTATAATACTGGCACAAAAGTATCCGTGGGCGGTGTCCGGCGTTCGACCATCGCTTTATACTCAAGGGCAGCCGTCGATTTACCAGAGCCAGAAGGGGCCAATATTCGTAGCCCCATTTGAGGCTTTTCTTCATTGGCAAGTCCGAGTTTTTGAAGATAGTCGCAACGCGCATGGAAAAGTACCTGGGGCGGATATGGGACGTTTATGCTTTTGAATTTCGCGATAGCCTCGGCAACAAGGCCATTGTATTCAGGTGAGTTGTTTTCATCGCCGTCAAATGCCATGATACTATCTCCTATTGCCCAAATGACTTGTATTTCTGAATGGAAAAGTCGCCGAACTTTGGCTCTTCGACCGTCGACGTTTGTTCAACGGGCGCGGGTTTTGTCGCCCGCTTGGTTCCGCCGCGGACTGGTCGCTTGGAAAGGCGGCCTCCGTCACTGCGCTGGCCGCTGAGCGGTTCGTGCTCGATTACGTTGACGGGCTCGCCGTTGTGATCCTCCAGGGCGAGAACGACGCCGTGGGGGATCACCTCCTGCACGCGTGGCGACTGAGCCAGGCGCGCCATTTTCGCTCGGTTTTGGGCCGGCTTGTCGGCGTAGGTCTGCTCGATCTTTAAGCTGAGCTCGGCACGCATCCGAAGCCGGTCGGCCTTGCTTGAAAAGGCCTCGGCGCGAGCCTTGGCAAAGTCCTGGATCAGCTCGTGCTGCTTTTTGGAAAGGCCCAGTGCATACTCGGGCTCTACACAAGGCAGCGTGACGTAGCGCTTCCGTTTTTCATTCCAGACGTGAATTTCGCCAATATTGGCCGGATTGTACTTGATCTTAGTCGTGTACGATCTGGCTCCGCGATCAGCGCCAAGGCGGGGGGCGATTGTTGCAAAGTCGTTCAGGAGCTCTGACGTCAGGTCCTTTTGGTTGTACTGCAGCCCCAGAAACTGCACGCCGGACCGCGTAAGCTTCCGGCTTCGCTCAACGGCGCCGGCCATCTTGTCGAGCTGACGAACGTCGGCGATCACGTCGATGCCGTACGCTCGCCGCTCCCGGTCCCAGATGTCTGCAGGGATCGCGTTCAAACCAGCATGAATATCAAAGTGATATAAGTTGATGGCTTCCCAAAGAAGAGCCTCAAGCTCGGGGAGTGATAGCGTCGCCTCTTCTACCGGATTGAGTTCCAAATCTTTGCGAGCTTCAAGTGTTAGAGTCGTTCCGGGCAGCTTGTGCATCAGTAGACTGTCGATAGTCCGGAAAAACCTTTCGATCGGAGATTTGAAGGTTGGCGACCGAACCGGAGCCCACCGGACCGCCGTCCCGGCGTCGGCCATCGCGTCCTCAAACGCTAGACCTGCGTACTCCAGACCGTTGTCGACGATGACCTCACTGAAGCGCCCGAAAATATTGCAGAGCAAAGCGTAGCGAGGTCCGCCCTTAAGAAGGTGGAGCTTGGGAGAATGGGCGCGCTTTATGCACTCGAGCGCCGAGTAGATTGAGGGTGGCTCGAAAGTGACGACAAAGCCCACAATGCAGCAGGTGAAAACATCAATAATCGCGGTCAGGTAGGGCTTGCCCAATGGCAGCTTACCCTCGAAATCCACAATTATGAGGTTATCCAGATACTTGGTGTCTAGACAGCCAAGCTCAAGGAAGCGGCTCGCCCGAAGTCCTTCTCCGCAGCCTTCGAAACGCAGCTTGGCTAACTTTTCGCCAAACCGCGCCTTATAGGTATCGAAGCCCTCGAGCGACCGGATCAGGAGCCGGTGTTTCTCCTTTGATGGAACTTCAAACGGTATTTGCCCATGCCTGACCCGCTCCTCGTTTAGCAGACCGATCTCTCGGGAGAGCCGAGCGTAGCAGTCGGCTATCGAAAGTGTTCGATCAGACCAATACAAGAGAGCCGATTCATTGAGCTTGTCTCGGATCGGACTGGGCAGGCGGAACGCTCGGCTGACCCGCCCTGACATCGACATCAGCTGCCTTAGCTGCCGCTCTCCCTTCGAGCCACGTTCCGCCAGCCAACGCCTAACCGATCGCGGGTGAGGCCGCACCTGGAGCGCCAGAACCTCCTCCGGCGCCTCGCTCCACAGCCCGGCAACGATTTGATTGAGCTTCGCATCGCTGCCACCCGAAACGCCAAGGCGGTCCAGCCTGGTCACTATGAAACGGCGAAGAACCGCGAACTTGTCCTTCTTGCGGATCTCTTCGCCATCAAGTTCACGCTTCGCAGCCAACTTGCGGGCGACGTTTTCGACCGGCGCGGCGAGACGAATGAGTGCGCCGGAGGCGTAGGCCTCCAGGGCCCAACGCATCGTCGGGGGTACAGGATCCCCCCCAGGGCCTTCCACCAGGAACGGCGTCAGCTTGTGCTGGTTCGAGAAGTGGAGGTGGTCGCTGCCGATAAACCCCTCGAAGCGGACGCCTTCTCCGCGGTAGAACCAGACTTGGCCAGGTACGAAATTGATCGTCACAGGCCGCCCCCGATGCTGGGCGTGTCGGCTTGTTGGGTCGTGAGCGGTCGGACGTTGCTGGACAGCGTCAATGGCGCGTCGAGATCGATCGCAAGATGCCTCCCGACCATCATCCCGCAGAGCTTGCCTAACCCTCCCGGACCGTCCCCGATCGCGCTCGCCAGATCTCCGAGCGGCATGCCGCCTGGTGCTTTGGCCAAGCGCTCCCGGACGTTGAAGACATCGGAGGCCCCGAAGGCGGCTAGTCGGTAGTGCTGGATCTTCGCGACCGTCAGATTACGAACCGTCCGCGCCCGAAGCGGCTCTGCAAAGATGACCCGGAATGACCATCCGATCATGCGGCAGGCTGCAGCGACATGATCCAGCTTGCCCCGGTAGTCCGGGTCGCTGAGTGCGCTACGATCGCCCTTCACCTCAACGATCTCGAGCGTGCCGTCATCAAGAATGCGCGCGAGGTCGGGGACGTAACTCCGCATCCGCCCACCCAGCACGAACTCGAACCGGCACGGCTGGCTCAGATAACGAACGACCCCGGTATCGACCTCTGAATGAAGAAAGACCGCGCGCTCGTTCATGCTCTCGAAGGCGACCGGCCGGCCGGCCTTGCGGCTCGGGTAGGTGCCGGTGGGGCGGATGTTGCGCCCCGTAATGACCTCCCGCATCGGTCCGTCGGTGGCCGGCAGCACGATCCGCGTGGCTGCGCTGATCGATGCCCAAGCGCTGCTGGTGGATGCGTGGGCGAGCCCGGCCTGGAGCAGGCTTCTCACTGAGAGGCGCGTCTCGGGCGCATCAGCGATGACGGAGGGATGCCCCGCCTTGTTGGGGTGGTTATTTCGCATGGCGCCTCTTTCTCTTGTTCAAGAGGGGTGAGGCGACGGCCACGCACCGTCATGTCGCGCAGCGTGCTGCGTTATTGACTTTTCGACGGTGCGGGGGGAAAGTCAAAAGGTCTGACAAGGACACTTTCGGACTTTCCGAAAAGGGCTTGAGCTGATTGCCGTCGGCTCAAGCTTTTTCGTTTCCGCCGCTTAGAAGATTGCTCGGCATTCTAAGTCTTAGGCATGCGGAAAACTAAGTCATCTTGAATACCTTTCTGGCCAAAGCTGCTCAGGGCTGACATCCAGAGCTTGAGCGATCGCCTGCTCAAGCCTGCGGGAGCGTCCGTGCCCCCGGGAAACAAGTGAGACCGTCGTCGTGGCGACCTTCTCGGATCTTGCGATCGCGCCGAGAGACAGGCCGCGGCTATGCAGGGCAGCCTTGATCTCCGCGTGCCGCTCCTCGTTGACCACCATTCCGCTACCCACTGAACGATTCGCGAATCGATTATCAATTGATTGCGGAAGTATAAATTTTTGTCAAACCCGCGCCGGAGCGCGCTAGCTCTATAGAGCGTAGGTAATGCAATCCCGCTTGCACCATACTGGCATTGAGATGCGTTCTCGAGGGAAATTGTTCTTTTAATTCTTCGGATTGCAATCGGCGAATAGAGCCATGCAATCCCGCTTGCATGGTCTTTTTATTATAATCTGAGATTAGATGATCCCATTTTTTCTTGGTGCCCCGACGCGCCTCCCGAGCGTGGGGAAACTCGAATCTTCGCCGACCGGGGGAGTGTTCGTTTACTGGCGGCGACTTGGTTCCGGCCAGGCGGATCTCTTGAACGGGGAAACCTGACTCGTTGCGGACGTTGGGTAGGTCCGCTTCTAGGCCAATCCACCGAGCTTTGCCGGACCGGGCCTTCGACTACCCCCTAGCGGACATCCGATCCGTCCGGTTGTGTCTGCCCGTTCCACACTTGCGAATGGTGAAGGTGGGTCTCACAAGGGAATCGCGAAAAAGTTTTGCGTCCGATTTCCGGTCGAGCTGTCTGCGGTCTTGGTCAATCCATGAGCCCACGTACACCAACCCAATCGCAGGAGGAGGAGCCGCCCGGCGCGGTCCCGCTGACTTGCGTCAGCAAGACCGGCGAGCCCTACACTCGTCACCGGGACGTGGAGGCTCAGATCGCGGAGGCGCTGAACCTTTCGATCTCCGAATGGCCCGCCCGCGAATGGCGTCTCGAGACCCTCGTCCATCTGATCCGGCTGCGTGGCCGCGACAACGACCGGACCGTGCTCGGGAAGCTGACGTTGGCGTTCTTCGAGAAGGCGAAACCCGTCGTGGATCGCAACTCGCGCGGGTTCGGGGTCGCCGACACCGAAGATATCCAGATCAAGGTCGCGGACAAGCTCGGCGATCTACTGATGCAGGCCGTGCCGACGCGGACTTCCGAATACCTGGAGATCGACGCTGTCACCGTCATCAAGCAGGTGACGTACGGGGTCACCGGCAAGTCTAGGCCGAAGGCGAGCGCGTTCTCCACGGCCGACCGTGATGAAGACGGCAATTACATGCCCACGGTTGATCGGCTGGCGTCCGAAGACCTTGACCCTGCCGCGCACCTCCTTGAGCAGGAGGCGGCGGCACAAGGCGGGGTCCGGCGCTATTTGGCCGCGATCACTGACGCCCGGCATCGTGAAGCCTTCATTCTGATGAGGCTCTACGACTGGCCCCTGGAGAATGGGCCGCCCGGGGTGCCGACGCTCTGCGATAGGTACGGCAAGAGCGCGCGGCAAATCAGAAACTGGATCAACAAAGCAATCGAACAGATGCGCGAAGCCGCGCATGGAGCAGAGTCATGAGCCGTATGGATCAAACCACGGCAGACGACGTGATCCTCGACCTCATCGTGGAAGGCGTCGAGCCGACGCACGCCAATCTGGCGACCGCAATCGCCGAGTATCCGCAGTTCCGTGAAGAACTCGAACAGTTCTTTGCGACCCATTCTATCCAGACCGCACTTGAAGCGGAGCCTGAAGCGGTTGGGACGACTGTGAAGCATTTCGCGAACATCGGCGTGAGCCGTGTCCTGGAGCACAACTTCCAAGCCCGCCAAGCATCTGCGTCGCAGAGCGCTGCTCAATCGAAGCGTCTTTCCCGATTGATCCAAGATCGCGGTCGGGATCCGGATGAAGTGGCGGTCAAGGTCGGATTGAATCCCGCTCTGCTGATGAAATTCGACCTACATCGCATTCACGGCGAGGTTCCGGTCGAGGTGTACGACAGGCTTGGATTGGAAGCTGAGGTTCCGCCAGCTTACGTCATCGCAAGCGCAACGGGACCGCCGATTCCCTCCTCGAGGGGCAATTTGCGAAAGGCAAAGGGTCCGATCCGAATTGAGACCGAAACATTCGAAGAGGCGATCCGGGGTTCGACATTGTCCGATGATCTCAAGGCGTTTTGGCTCGGCCTGATCGCCGACAAGGATCACCCGAAGGTATGAGCGCTTGGTCCGAACTTCGCGCGCAGGCACGGGCCTGGCACGCAGAGCTAAACACCGAGGCCGGTCTCGTGCCGGCCACGACGCTGTTGGCTGCGGCGAGCAAGTCGAGCGGCGTGAAGATCATGGAGGTTCCGGCCGGCGACGTGCTGCTGGACAACTGCCAGGCGTCGTACGATCCCGACCAAAAAAAGATCCTCGTATCGCTCGGCCTGAGCGCGGAGGATCGGGCCTTCCACATCTCGCACGAGTTCGGACACCACAAGCTTCACCACCCCAAAGACGCCTGTCACGATCACGACTTTGATCCCGTGAGCGCGGCAGAGCCGGAGCCGTCGGCGGTCGGCGACAGCGACGCCTATAGCCCCAAGCAGCGGCGCGAAGCCCAGGCGAATGTTTTCGGCCGCGAGTTCCTGCTCCCGCGAGACCGGCTCCGTGAAGCGTGTCTGAAGAATCGCCTTTCGGCCGAGGCCATCGCCAAGCACGTCGGCGTCAGCGTCGCGCTCGTTCGACAACAGATGGCGGACGCGCTTCTCCTGCCGGAGGAATCGCCGGCCAACGCGAACGGTCCCGCGCCGGACCTGGACCCCAGTCAGCGGGCTGCGGCGGAAGCGGACTTCGGGCCGGTGCAGGTGCGGGCGGGCCCTGGGACGGGAAAAACGCGCACGCTTGTGGCTCGCGCCGCCTGGCTTATCGACGCCAAATCGCAGCCAGCAGCTTCAATTCTCGCGCTGACCTATTCCAACGCTTCGGCGGAGGATCTCGCGAAGCGCCTACGCCAGGAGCTCGGCGCCCAAGCGACGGAGGTCTGGTGCAGCACCTTCCACGCCTTCGGTCAGGAGGTTCTACGGGTCCACGGCTCCTGCATCGGCCTTCCGACAGCGCCGATCCTCGTGGACCGCGCCGACGCGCTGTTCCTTTTGGAGGAGGAGTTCGAGCGGCTCGAGCTGGACCACTACTTCAATCTGCTAGAGCCCTTGCGCGGCCTGAAAGACGTTCTGGGCGCGATCTCGCGCGCAAAGGACGAGCTCTGCACCCCCGACCGCTATTTCGATGCCGCGAACGCCATGCCCGAGGGCGAGGACAAGGCGAAGGCCCGCGAGGTCGCGCGCATCTACAAGGTCTACGATGAGGCGCTGCGCGCTAAGGGATGCGTCGACTTCGGCGACCTGATCATGCGGACCGTCGAGTTGCTAAACGGCCACCCCGACGTGGCGGCGGAAATCCGGTCCAAATACCGGCACGTCCTGGTCGACGAGTATCAGGACATGAACGCCGCCAGCGGCGAGCTGCTTAAGCTCCTTGCCGATCCGGCGACGGGTCCGTGGGTGGTCGGCGACGTGCGCCAGTCGATCTACCGTTTCAGGGGTGCCTCGCCGCTCAACATGAGCCGCTTCGCCGGGGCTTACCCTGGTACGCAGACGTTCGACCTCGAGGTGAACTACCGGTCCGGCGGGCAGATTGTGTCGCTGTTCGACAGGTATGGGCGCGGGATGGTCGCCGCCAACCACGCCTCCGAAAAGCCTCTGCATCCGCACCACGGCCCGTCGGCCGGCGAGGTCCTGTACCGCGTCGCGGAGACAAGGGAGGCGGAAGCCGAGGGCATAGCGCGGGACATCATCGCTCGAACCTCTGCTTCAGCGTCATACCGCAGCCACGCGATCTTGACCCGCACCCACGGCGTCCTCAGCACGATCGCCGCGCACCTGGAGCGGGCCGGCGTGCCGGCTCTCTATTTCGGGGATTTCTTCGAGCGACCTGAAGTCCGGGACCTCCTGTCCCTCGTGTCCCTGACCGGCGAGCGCGATGGTGTTGGGCTCCTGCGATTTGCGCAGCTTCCACGGTATGCGACGCCCGTTCCCGACATCCTGGAAATATTCAGGTTCCGAGAGGAAGCCGACATCACGATGTTGGCGGCCCTCCGCCGGCTCGGAGACGCAGCGCTTTCCGATAACGGTCGCTCGGGCCTGCAGCGGTTGGCGAACGACCTGGCCGGCGTCGACTTCATGACGAAGCCGTACGAGGTGATCGCAGGCCATCTTTTCGGCCCGGCGGGGGCTGTCTACGCCGCACCGTTTGCGGGAGATGAGGTCGCCGCCCAGCAACGCCGTCTCGCGGCCTACCAGCTCTTGTCGCTCGCATTCAGCTACCGGGCCCGCCGAGCCCGCGATCCGAAGCGCGCGTTTCTGGATCACGTCCGGCGCCTCGAAGTACTGGACGAGGAGAAGGAGCTCCGCCGCCTTCCCGCTGGCGCCAACGACATCGACGCTGTCCAGCTGATGACAGTGCATGCTTCGAAGGGCCTCGAGTACCCGACGGTCTATTTACCTTCGGTCAGCGCGTCGCTCTTCCCGCCCAACCCACGGGGCGATCCCTGTCCGTTGCCACCCGGGCTTATGAAAGCGGACGCGCTGATGACGCCGCAGGCCGAGGAAGAGAGCCTGATGTTTGTGGGCCTCTCGCGTGCCAAGGACCGGTTGGTCATTTCCCGCGCCAAGCGCTACGGCGGCTGGTCGCGACCGGGTCCATCCAAGATCCTAGGACCGATCACTCCGGTCCTAACCCCGGGCGGCGAGCCAAACCCGCATTGGTCCGACGTCGGGATCGGCGCACCAGGTCATGCGCCGCAGGCTGCAGCTCACCCTCTCGCTGCAGGGGTCAGTGTCACGGTCCTGGAAGATTATCTGACGTGCCCGAGACGCTATTACTACGGTGAGGCCTTGGGCCTCTCGCGGCGGCTTGCCGAGACTCCCTATCTCCGCTTCCACGACGTCGTGCGGTCGGGCCTGATCTGGTTGCGCGACGGAGCCGGCGAGGTGAAGTCGCATCTAGACGAAACCTGGGAGAAGCGCGGCCCAGCTGATCATCCAGCGGCGATCCACTATCGCGGTACGGCCGAACGCATGTTGACCCACGCGAAGTCGGTGATGACTGGGCAGCCCCTGCCGACCGAGCGGAAGATGACGATCGAGGGCGTTGTCGTGACGGCCCGGGCCGACCACGTGCAGACCGACGGCAAGACGGTCTCGATCCAGCGCATGAAGGCGGGTCGGCTCGCGAAGAGCGGGGAGTCGAAGAAGGCACGGTACGGTCTGCTTCAGATCATGGTCGAGGCCGATGAGGCGATGCCCACGACCTTCACCCACGTCTCGCTGCTTGACGGGGCCCAGGCCCCTGCGACCCTTTCTGCCGACAAGCGGCGAGAGGCCCACGACCAGGCTGCCGGCGCTATTTCGGCGATCGTCGCTGGGCGTTTCGATCCAATTCCGAACGGTCGCAACTGCCCGACGTGCCCGTTCTTCTTCGTTTGCCCGTCGAACGGCCTGCTGGCCTGAAAAACCTCTCTCCGCGGGATTTCCGGTCAAGCCTGGCGGACCTCTTGAACCTTCTGAGGCGGCGAGTTCCGCCCTTGAGCAAGAGGTTCCTCCCACATGTCCACCCTGAAGCTTTTCCTGCAGTTCGAAGGCCACCGGCCGGTCGAGCTGATCCAAGTTGCGGACGATGCCGATCCGGGCGCCGTCCTCGCCGCCGCGGCCACCCTGGGCGCGAATGTCGAAGACGCCTTCGTCTTCGGCGGTGACAACGACGACAACCCGCTGAACCCGAAGAAGTCGCTGGCTCGCCAGGGCATCGAGGACAAGTCGCGGGTCCACGTGCACCGCTGCAAGAAGATCCGCGCCTTCCTGAACTACGCCGACGAGCAGCCACGTCACCACGACTTCTCGCCGTCCACGACGGTCGATCAGGTCAAGGCGTGGTACGTCGACAAGTTGAAGATGTCGCCGGTCGACGCCACCGAGCACGTCCTGCAGATCACGGACACGACCGACCGTCCGGACCCGGACGTGCAGATCGGCGCCCTGGTTTCGGGTCGCTGTGACGTGAACTTCACCCTCGTGCCCATCAAGCGCGTCGAGGGCTAAGCATGAACGCTCCGCTGCTCCGCCGACCGGACGAGCAGGCGTTCCTCGACGAGGTGGACGGCGGGTCGTTTCAACTCGCTGTCCATCTCGGTCGTTG